>CAXUGD010000209.1:0-2581 GCA_964250355.1 uncultured Acetobacteraceae bacterium
CGGCGCTCACCTCCGCCGAACGGATCGAACTGCGCCCGGTCGCCATCGAGGATCTGCTCAACCGGCCGCAGGTCCAGCTCGACCAGCCCGGCATGGCGCGTCTGGTCGCCGGGCGCTGCGTGTTGGTCACCGGTGCCGGCGGCAGCATCGGCGCCGAACTGGCCCGCCAGTTGGCCGCACTTTCGCCCGCGCGCCTCGTGCTGCTCGACCAGAGCGAATACGCGCTGTGGCAGATCGACCTGGAGCTGGGCGAACTGGCGCCGGAGGTGGCGCGCCGCGCGGTGATCGCCGACGTCCGCGAGGCGGCGCGCATCGGCGCCGTGTTCGCCGCCGAGCGGCCGGAGCTGGTGTTCCACGCCGCTGCCCTGAAACACGTCCCGATGGTGGAGGCCAATCCCCTGGAAGGGCTGCTCACCAACGCCGCCGGCACCCGCATCGTGGCCGATGCCGCAGCCGGCGCGGGTGCGGCCGCCATGGTGCTGGTCAGCACGGACAAGGCGGTGAACCCCACCAGCCTGATGGGCGCCAGCAAGCGGGTGGCCGAGATGTACTGCCAGGCGCTGGACATCGCGGCGCGGGCGTCGGGCGCCGGCCTGCGCTGCGTCACCGTGCGCTTCGGCAACGTGCTGGGCAGCACCGGCAGCGTGGTGCCGCTGTTCCAGCGCCAGCTGGAGCGCGGCGGGCCGCTGACGGTGACGCATCCGGACATGCAGCGCTACTTCATGACGGTGCGCGAGGCGGTGAACCTGGTGCTGCAGGCCAGTGTCGTCGGGATACAGTCGGCCACCATGCCCGGCAGCGCGCAGGGCGGCATCTTCGTGCTCGACATGGGCAAGCCGGTGCGCATCGTCGATCTGGCGCGCCAGATGATACGCCTGGCCGGGCTGCGGCCGGAGCAGGACGTGGCCATTGAATACACCGGCCCGCGCCCGGGCGAAAAACTGTTCGAGGAGCTGTTCCACGGCCGCGAACCGCCGGTGCCCACCGGCCATCCCGGCCTGCTGATCGCTGCCCCGCGCACGACGGATGCCCGCGCCGTGGGTGCGGCCATCGACGAGATCGCGGCGCTCTGCCATGCGGGTGACCTGCGCGCGCTGGACCGTGTCATGGCGCTGGTGCCTGAACTGACCCGGAAAGACCCGCCCACGATGGACTCCGCCGCGTGACCGAGCCCGTGGCCTTTCTCGATCTCCGCGCGCAGCAGCGCCGGATCGAGCCCGCGCTGCGCGCACGGCTGGAGGCGGTTCTGGCGCATTGCCAGTTCGTGCTGGGGCCGGAGGTGGGCGAGCTGGAACAGCGCCTGGCCGCCTATGCCGGCGCCGCCCACTGCGTCACCGTCAGCTCGGGCACCGACGCGCTGCAGATCGCCATGATGGCCGAGGGGATCGGCCGGGGCCACGCCGTGTTCCTGCCGGCCTTTACCTACACGGCTACCGCCGAGGTGCCGCTGCTGCTGGGCGCCACGCCCGTGTTCGTCGATGTCGATCCGCATACCTTCCAGATCGATCCGGCCGACCTGTCGCGGCGCATCGCTTCCGTGCGTGCCGAGGGCGTGCTGCGCCCGCGCGCGCTGGTCGGCGTCGATCTGTTCGGCCAGCCGGCACCATGGCCCGCCCTGCGCGACGTTGCCGCCGCGGAAGGCTTGTTCCTGCTCGACGATTGCGCCCAGAGCTTCGGCGCCTCGCTCCGCGGCCGCAAGCTGGGCGCCGAAGCCGACGCGACCGCGATCAGCTTCTTTCCCAGCAAGCCGCTGGGCGGCTACGGCGATGGCGGCGCGCTGCTGACGGGGAGCGCCGAGCGCGCGGCGCTGTACCGCAGCCTGCGCACCCACGGGGAGGGTCCCACACGCTACGAGGTGCTGCGCACCGGGATGAACGGCCGGCTGGACACGCTGCAGGCGGCGGTGCTGCTGGCCAAGCTGGACGTGTTCGATGCCGAGCTGGCCGCCCGCGCCCGGATCGCTGCGCGGTACGACGCGGCGCTGGCCGGGCGGGTGGCAACCCCGGCCCGCGTCGCCGACAGCGTCAGTGCCTGGGCGATCTACGCGATCCTGCTGCCGGACGGCGCGGCGCGGGGCCGCATGCAGACCCAACTCGGGCAGGCCGGCATCCCGACCGCGATCTACTACCCGCGGCCGCTGCACCGGCAGCCCGCCTATGCGCCCCACCATCGCGGCAGCCCCCTGCCGGTGGCCGAGGATGTGGCGGAGCGTATCCTGGCCCTGCCGATCCATCCCGACCTGACGGAGGCACAGGTGCTGCGTGTGGCCGCCTGCGTGCTGGAGGCAACCTGACCGGCCGCGCCCTGTTGGTAGCGGCATGAGGAGGCAAACCGATGTCAGACGCCGAAAAGACGAAGAACGAGGGTAACCCGGACCTGGCCGACAAATCGACCGGAACGCAGCACGGCGTGCCCGCCGGTGCCGCAACGGAGGAGAGCCATGGCGGCTACGGTGGCACCGACCGGCTGCAATCCGAAGTGGGGCCGCTGCACCCCGAGGCCGGCAAGGATCAGGCCAAGGACATCTGAGCCGTTACAGGGCGGTGGCCAGGGCGGCCAGGCTGGCCCCCGCCACCACCAG
>CAXUGD010000209.1:2591-6082 GCA_964250355.1 uncultured Acetobacteraceae bacterium
CGCCGCCCGCCATGTAGCCGCCCAAGGAATCGTCTGCCGTACCGGGGGGGGGCCCGGGGGGCCCTGGCGGCCCCCCGCCACCACCAGCAGCGTGCCGATAAAGCCCGCCGCGCGGAACGGGTTGGGCGACTGCCGCATCATGCCGTAGGGGTGGGCCAGCCGCGCCAGCACCAGGGTGGCGGCCAGCGCCCTCACCAGCAGGGTGGTGCCCGAGCGCATTTCCAGCCCGCCGATCAGCAGCAGGCAAAGCGGCACGTATTCGGCGAAGTTCGCATGGGTGCGTATGGCCAGCAGCAGCGGGCCCTCCCCCGCCTCACCGCTGCCGATCATCACGCGGCCGGACACGCGCCCCCTGACCACGAACATGCTGAGCGCCACGAAGATCAGGCCGAGCAACCCGGCAGCGACCAGCGTGGCCGAGGGAAAGTGGACAGGCATGGGCGGCTCCAGGAGGCCGCCGTCCATTACGCAGGGGAGGGAGCCGGTGCAAGGCGCCTGGCGGCAGGTGGCGGAAATGGAAACCGATCGTCCTTGCTTTTCGGCCCGGCACCGCCTAGATCGCGCCTATTCCTACATCTTCCGCTCTCGGGGGGTGGCCTTCGCGGGCCGCCTTTTTTGTTTTGGACGAACAGAACGCGCTGCTGAACCATACCGGCCTGGAGGGCCGCATCGCCGCGATCGTGGCACCCACGCTAGGCGGCATGGGCTACGAGCTGGTGCGCGTGGCCGTGCTGGGCCGCGAGAAGCCCACGGTGCAGATTA
The DNA here is from genome assembly GCA_964250355.1 of uncultured Acetobacteraceae bacterium. Classification (GTDB taxonomy): domain Bacteria; phylum Pseudomonadota; class Alphaproteobacteria; order Acetobacterales; family Acetobacteraceae; genus BOG-908. The sequence goes on from CAXUGD010000209.1 coordinate 3,354, forward strand.
TGGCGGACCGAGCCGACGGCGCGCTGATCGCGGTGGGGGATTGCGAGGCCATCAGCCACGCGCTGGGCGCGGTGCTGGACGTGGAAGACCCGATGCCGGGTGAATGGACGTTGGAGGTCAGTTCCGCCGGCATCGACCGCCCGCTGACCCGGGCCAAGGACTGGAACCGGTTTTCCGGCCACCTGGCAAAGGCCGAGGTGAACATGCCCGTCGATGGCCGCAAGCGGTTTTCTGGCATAGTGATGGGCGCGGACGGCGCGCATGGCCGGTTGCGGCTGGATGACGGCACCGAAGTGGCCCTGCCGCTGGCCGACCTGAAGAAAGCCCGCCTGGTCCTGACGGACGAACTGATCGCGGCCTCGGCACCCCTGAAAACCGAAAACTGACGACTGGAAACTGACATGGACACCGCCGTCTCCCGTCCCGAATTGCTGCTGGTCGCCGACGCGGTAGCGCGCGAGAAATCGATCGACCGCGAGGAAGTGCTGGAAGCCATGGAACAGGCCATCCAGAAGGCGGGCCGCGCCAAGTATGGCCACGAGAAGGACATCCGCGCCACCATCGACCGCCGCACCGGCGACGTGCGCCTGTCGCGCTGGACCGAACTGGTGGAGGCGGTGGAGAACGAGGAAACGCAGATTCCCGTCCACATCGCGAAGAAGTTCAGGCCCGACCTCGACTTGGGCCAGTTCATCGTCGATCCGCTGCCGCCCATCGATTTCGGCCGCATCGCGGCGCAGACGGCCAAGCAGGTGATCGTGCAGCGCGTGCGCGAGTACGAGCGCCGCCGCCAGTTCGACGAGTTCAAGGACCGCGTGGGCGAGATCATTAACGGCGTGGTCAAGCGCACCGAGTACGGCAACCTGATGGTCGATCTGGGCAAGTCCGAAGCGCTGCTGCGCCGCGACGAGCTGATTCCGCGCGAAAGCTTCCGCAATGGCGACCGCGTGCGCGCCTACATCTTCGACGTGCGCGAAGAGATCAGGGGCCCACAAATTTTTCTGTCCCGCACCCACCCCGCTTTCCTCGCGAAACTGTTCGCGCAGGAAGTGCCCGAGATCTACGACGGCATCATCGAGATCAAGGCGGTGGCGCGCGACCCCGGCAGCCGCGCCAAGATGGCGGTGATCAGCCGCGACAGCTCCATCGACCCCGTGGGCGCCTGTGTCGGCATGCGCGGCAGCCGCGTGCAGGCGGTGGTGCAGGAGCTGCAGGGCGAGAAGATCGACATCATCCCGTGGTCGCCGCAATCGGCCACCTTTGTGGTGAACGCGCTGGCCCCGGCCGAGGTCACCAAGGTGGTGATGGACGAGGATGCCGGCCGGGTGGAAGTGGTGGTGCCCGACGAGCAGCTGTCGCTCGCCATCGGCCGGCGCGGCCAGAACGTGCGGCTGGCCAGCCAGCTTACGCGCTGGGACATCGACATTCTGACGGAGGCCGAGGAGAGCGAGCGCCGGCAGGAGGAGTTCCGCCGCCGCACCGGCCTGTTCGTGGAAGCGCTGGACGTGGACGACGTGATCGCCGGCCTGCTGGTGACGGAGGGCTTCAACTCAATCGAGGAACTGGCCTTCGTCGATCGCGACGAGCTGGCCGACATCGAAGGGTTCGACGAAAGCGTGGCCGAGGAGTTGATCCGCCGCGCCGAACAGTTCCTGGTGCAGCGCGACCAGGGGCTGACGGAGAAGCGCGTCGCCCTGGGCGTGACCGACGAGGTGGCGGCCTTCGAGCTGTTCACCCCGCAGATGCTGGTGACGCTGGGGGAGAAGGGCGTCAAGACGTTGGACGACCTGGCCGACCTGGCCGGCGACGAGCTGGTGGAGATGCTGGGCGCCGAGGCAGTGGACGAGGCGACGGCCAACGAGATCATCATGGCGGCGCGGGCGCACTGGTTCGCCGAGGACGGCGCGGCCGGGGGGGAGGCTTCAAACGGCTGATCCGGCGCCCTATTTGAATGAGAGCGAGCCGGTTGACGAGCCGGAGCGCGGGCCGCAACGGCGCTGCATCGTCACCCGCGAGCATGGCGAGCGTGCCAGGATGCTGCGTTTCGTGGTGGGGCCGGACCGCCAGCTGGTTGCCGACTTGGCGGCACGCCTGCCCGGCCGGGGATTGTGGTTGAGCGCGCGGGCCGATGTGGTAGAAACCGCCCGTGCCAAAGGCGCTTTCGCCCGCGCCGCGCGCGGCATGGTCAGTGTGCCGGCCGGGCTGGGCGCGGCGCTGCGCACCGGGTTGGAACGGCGCATTGCCGACCATCTGGGCCTGGCACGCCGGGCGGGTCAGGCCGTTGCAGGGTTTGCCAAGGCGCGCGAGTGGGTTGCCGCCAACCGGGCCGGCCTGGTGCTGCAGGCCAGCGACGGCAGCGAGGACGAGCGACGCCGGCTGGTATCGGGTGCCGCGGTGATGGTGGCGTGGCCGCTGGATGGGGCGGCGCTGGGCGGGGTATTCGGCCGCGAACGGGCAGTGCACGTGGCGGTGGCGGGCGGCCGGTTGGCCGACATTCTGACGATAGAGATCGAACGCTTGTCCGGGGTGTCCGGCCAGGTGTTGTGCAAGCAGGCAGGTGAATGAGCGAAACCAACGAGCGCGACGTGGGCCAGGACGGGGATGCCGCACAGGAGGCCAAGGGCCGCCTGTCGTTGCGGCCGGCCGGCCGGCTGGAACTGGGCCGGACCGTTGATGCGGGATCCGTCAAGCAGAGCTTTTCGCATGGCCGCACCAAGACGGTGCAGGTG
>CAXUGD010000210.1:0-6051 GCA_964250355.1 uncultured Acetobacteraceae bacterium
GTCCAGGCGCCCGAGCAGGGCGGGCAGCGCCGCCGCGGTGACGCAGGCCGTCTCGAACAGCCCGGTGGACATGTCGAGCCACGCGGCACCCACGGCTTCGGCCGCGCCGGACAGGGCCAGCAGCAGGTTCGCGCGCCCGGCTTCCAGCAGCGAGTCCTCCGTCAGCGTGCCCGGGGTGACCAGGCGCACCACCGCGCGCTTCAGCGGGCCCTTGCCGGTGCGCGCGCTGGCCGCTTCCGTCTGCTCGGCGATGGCCACCCGGAAGCCGCGCCGGATCAGGCGGGCGAGGTAGAGGTCGGCGTTGGCCACCGGCACGCCGCACATGGGAATGGGCACGCCGCCCTGCTCGCCGCGGTGGGTGAGCGCGATGTCGAGTGCGGAGGCCGCCGCCTCGGCATCGGCGAAGAACATCTCGAAGAAATCTCCCATGCGGAAGAACAGCAGCGCGTCCGGGTGTTCCGCCTTTAGCGTGAACCACTGCGCCATGGCGGGGGAGGCACGGTCGGCATCCGGCACGGTCACGGCAGGCACCGTTGCATCAACCGCTGAACTTGCCCGACCGCGGGAACCCGTTCGGCACCGGCCTGCCGGCCTGGCCGCGCTCGCCCAGCCACGCGCGCAGGTCGGCCTCCGTGCGGGTGCGCTCGCCGGAGCGCCAGGTCAGCCCGTCGGCAAGCCTGAACACCTTGGCGTCCGCCAGCCCGCCATCCTTGGTGCGCTGCAGGGTCACGCCCAGGCCGCGCGACAGTTCGGCCACCTGGCCCAGCGGGAACACCAGCAGCCGGCGGCGCTCGTCCACGACGGCCACGTGGTCGCCATCGGCTGGAACGCAGATCCGCGCCGTCTCGCCGGGGCGCAGGTTCAGCACCTGCTTGCCCGTGCGCTTCTCCGCCAGCAGGTCCTCGGCCGGGATGACGAAGCCGCGTCCGCCGCTGCTGGCCAGCAGGTAGCGGTGTGCGTCGCTCCAGACGAACACGTGGGTGATCTCGTCGCTGCCGGGGATGTCGAACATCACGCGGATCGCCTGCCCGTCGCCGCGGCCGCGCGGCAGCTCGCCGGCGCGCAGCGTGTAGGCGCGGCCGTTGCCGGCCAGCAAGATCAGCTTGTCGGTCGTCTGGCAGGGCAGCAGCAGGCGGAGCTTGTCGCCCTCCTTGAACTTCTGGCCCTCCGCCTCGGCCACGTGCCCGCGCAGTGCGCGTATCCACCCCTTCTCCGACAGCACGACGGTGATCGGCTCGCGCTCGATGGCCACGATGTTGGCGATATCGACCGGCGCCGGCACCGCACCCAGCTCCGTGCGCCGCGCGCCGAGCGGGCCTGCACCGAAGGCCTTTCGCGTCTCCTCGATCTCGGCGGTGATGCGCGCCCAGCGCAGCGCCTCGCTGCCCAGCAACGCGTTGATGTCGCGGCCCTCGCGGCTGAGGGTCTTGTGCTCGCGGCGGATCTCCAGCTCTTCCAGCCGGCGCAGGCTGCGCAGCCGCATGTTCAGCACCGCCTCCGCCTGCGTTTCGGTCAGCGCAAAGGCGCGGATCAGGCCGGCCTTCACGTCGTCCTCCTCGCGGATGATGCGGATGACCGCGTCGAGGTTGAGATAGACGGCGAGGAAGCCTTCCAGGACCTCCAGCCGGTGCTCGATCGCCTTGAGGCGGTAGCGCGAGCGGCGCTCCAGCACCGTGTGACGGTGCGCAATCCAAGCGGCCAGCACGCCGCGCAGGCCCAGCACCTGCGGCGTGTGGTCCGCGGTGAGCACGTTCATGTTCAATGGAAAGCGGCTTTCCAGGGCGGTCGCGCGGAACAGCGTCTCCATCAGCACTTCGGGTTCCACGCCGCGCGACTTCGGCTCCAGCACCAGGCGGATCTGCTCGGCCGATTCGTCGCGTATGTCGCCCAGCAGCGGCAGCTTCTTCTCTTCCAGCAGGGCGGCCACCTGCTCGATCAGGCGCGATTTCTGCACCTGGTAGGGTATCTCGGTCACCACGACCGTCCAGGTGCCGAACCGCCCCTGCTCCACCGCCCAGCGGGCGCGCAGGCGGAAGCCGCCGCGGCCCGTCTCGTAGGCCTGGTGCAGCGCCTCCGGCGTCTCGGTCAGCACGCCGCCGGTGGGGAAATCCGGCCCCGGCATGTGCGTCAGCAGCTCGGCCGTGGTGGCAGCGGGATCGGCGATCAGGTGGATGGCGGCAGCGCAGACTTCGCCCGCGTTGTGCGGCGGGATGGAGCACGCCATGCCGACCGCGATGCCGGCCGCGCCGTTGGCGAGCAGGTTGGGGAAGGCCGCCGGCAGCACCACCGGCTCCTGATCCTCGTTGTCGTAGGTGGGGCGGAAATCGACCGTGTCCTCGCCGATGCCGGCCAGCAGGGCGGCCGCCACCGCCGTCATCCGCGCCTCCGTGTAGCGCATGGCCGCCGGGTTATCGCCGTCGATGTTGCCGAAATTGCCCTGGCCTTCCACCAGCGGGTAGCGCACGGCGAAATCTTGCGCCAGCCGCACCAGCGCGTCGTATATGCTGGCGTCGCCGTGCGGGTGGAACTTGCCCATCACGTCGCCCACCACGCGGGCGCACTTCTTGAAGCCGGCGGTGGGGTCGAGCCGAAGCTGCTGCATGGCGTAGATCAGCCGCCGGTGCACCGGTTTCAGCCCGTCGCGCACGTCCGGCAGGCTGCGGGACATGATGGTGGACATGGCATAGGCGAGGTAGCGCTCGGACAGTGCCTCGCTGAACCGGGTATCCTGGATGTCCTGCATGGGTGTGGCGCTTCCTGGCGCCCCGGCGGCGCCCCGTTTGATTGAAGGCGCGTCCTACAAGCTCTAAGGACCGGCGAAAAGCGGCACCTCGGGGGACGACCAATGCCGGCGACCGGCGCGCTCTACCGCCAGCGACTGACCTCGACGGACCGGGCCGCGGCCCTTGTTCCGTCCGGGGCGAAGGTCGCCATGGGCCTGGGCGTGGCGCAGCCGCCCGCCCTGCTCGGCGCGCTGGCCGATCGCGCAGCAAGCGGCGCGGTGGACGGCCTGAAAATCTACTACCTCCTGTCAACATCCGTCGCCGGCCGGACCGTGCTGCGGCCCGAACTGCGCGCCCGGATCACGCCGGTCAGCCTGTTCCACGGCCCCAACGAGCGCGCGCTGGAACGGGCCGGCGCCGACCCAATCGACGTGATCCCGACCGCGTTCAGCCAGGCGCCGCGCGTGCTGACGCGCCATGTGGGCGTGGACACGCTGCTGACCACGGTGGCGCCGATGGACGCGGACGGGTGTTTCAGCCTGGGCACCAACACCGATTACGCGCTGGCCGCCTCGCAGACGGCGGCGCGCGTGATCCTGGAAGTGAACCCCAACATGCCGCGCGTGGGCGGCAACTGCCGCATCCCGATCCAGGCCGTGACTGCGCTAGTGGAGAACGACGCGCCGCTGGTCGAGATCCCCGCCGCACCGGTCCGCCCGCAGGACGAGGCGATCGGCGCCATCATCGCCGGCCTGGCGCAGGACGGCGACTGCCTGCAGATGGGCATCGGCGCGGTGCAGGACGTGGTCTGCGCGGCCCTGCACGGCCATCGCCACATGGGCATCCACACCGAGCTGATGACGCCCGGCCTGGCGCGGCTGATGCGCGACGGCGTCGTCGATAACAGCCGCAAGACGCTGCACCCCGGCCGCACGGTTTTCACCTTCGCCATGGGCGATGCCGCCCTGTACCGGTTTCTCCACGGCAACCCGGACGTGGAGGCGCACCCCGTCGATTACGTGAACGATGCCGCGGTGATCGAGCGCAACGCCCGCATGCTGTCGGTCAACGCGACGCTGCAGATCGACCTGCACGGCGCCTGCAACTCGGAATCGGTGGGCTGGCAGCAGTACAGCGCCGCCGGCGGCCAGCTCGACTTCGTGCGCGGCGCGTCCGGCGCGCCCGGCGGCCGCTCGGTCATTGCCTGCCACGCCACAGCCGCGCGCGGCACGGTCTCACGCATCGTGCCCCGGCTGGACGGCCCGGTGACCACGCCGCGCAACGACACGCAGATCGTGGTGACCGAGTTCGGCTGGGCCGACTTGCGCGGCCGCACGCTGGCCGAACGCGCCCGCGCGCTGATCGGCCTGGCGCACCCGGATTTCAGGGAGGGGTTGGAGCGCGCGGCTTGGCGGGGAAACCGCTGAACGCGACCGAAGCGATGGCTCAGGCTGCGCGAGGCGGGCGCTCATGCGCCCCGGCGCTCGCGGCGATCACCTGGGCCACCCGCTCGTTCACGTCCTTGAACTGCAGCGCCACGGTCACGCGCGCGTTGGTAGCGCCCATGACGGTACGCCATCTCTGGAGCGCGCTTTCCGGCTGCACCGTCTCGGTCTTCACCTGCGGCACGCCGCCGCCTTCCCCCAGCCCCGCGCGCAGGACGAAGTGGCGCAGTACGGAGGCAAGCGTCGGGTCGATCTGGGCGATATCGGTTCCGTCGATCTGCAGCATGGGCATGGCTGGCGGGCCTTGGTCAGGGGGAACCCAGGGTGGAATTGTCCAGCGGACAATGCCACTAACTGACGGTTGTTTTTGCCCACTATAATCCCGAACACCGTAGGCCGAGTGGTGCCCGCCACCGGACTTGAACCGGTACGTTCGAAGGCTGCGTGTTCTCGGGTTAAGCTGGGTGGGGATGTTGCAAACGCCCTAGCCGGCCGTTGTGCAACTTGCACAAGCAGCACATTCATGCCAAACCGCAACATATCAATGGGTTTCTGTGCAGGTTGTGCAAGTAGCGTAAGATACACAAAAGGCCAGTAAACCGCGTGATGTCCGCCTACCGTTGATGGTGAGCCGTACGGAAGCTGAGGCGATCGACGCTTGGCATTACTCCAACCGTGTTCCCACACGAGCTGAGGCCATCCGCCGCCTCATCGAGATCGGCCTAGCCACACCGCTCACGCTCACTTTGACCGAAACTGATGCCAATGCCCGCTAAGAAGCGTTTCCAGAAACAGCGAGACCCGCTGGACGCCCTGCGTTCACGGATGGCGTTCTTGCGAACGGCCACACCTGGAGGGGGTGGAACGTGGTCAGGAGAAACCGGCGACGGGACTGCTTGGCATAAGCATGGCGATCGGAAATGGTCGCGTTGCCGGTCAATTCAGGCAGGGCAGTGGGCGGGTTCCTGGCGCTACGTTTTGACGGCTGAGTTCTGAGGGTCGGCCGCCTTGGAAGCGGGTGGAGTTTACTATGGAGAACGGCAACTATGCTTCGGTGCGGCTGCTGAGTTCCGTAAGCTTTTGTGTGCATCTTAAGCAGTAAAATTATGGCATGGCAAACATGGCTAACTGAATTTCAAGGGTTTACCGGGATTCTTATTGCGGCATCGGCAGTTGCGGTCGCGATTGCCAGTTGGCGAGTTGCAGATCGTCAAGCGCTTACCGCTCGGCAGAAGCTGAGACTTGAATTATACCCTTTTAGATTGAAGGTTTATGAGGCTGCCCATCAAGCCATTGTTTCAGCCATGAATTTTAAGAGCGACAGCGCTGTTTTTGATAGCGATACAATGCTATTTCGAGACAAATTAAGGGAGGCTCGCTTTCTGTTCGGCGAAGATGCATTCAATTACCTGAACGCTCTATTGACCTCGATCTTGCAATATCGACACGCTGAGTCTTTGGCCCGCAAAAACGAGAACTACTATAGCTTAGAAAATTTGGCTGAGTTTAGGTCACAGCACGCCCTCAATGAGAAGTTCGTATTGGATAGCTTGCAGGGATTGCAGAAAGAACTTGCCCCATATCTTACGGTGGAAGAGGGGCAGACAACAAGCCTCATACCGGTTGTGCAAAAAACTCCCTCAACGTGACTTTAGGACGACTGGTGAAACGCGGCTGTAATGCGTCTAGTCTGCTATGGACCGACAGTATATTACGAACAGGACATGAACAAAGGACTTCTCCGGCTGTCTCCGGTTGCTCACTTGAGCCTGCCCTAGGTCCACCGCTGCACCAGCGCCGATCTGCCCACGCCGAAAAACCAGCCAACCTCCTGTTTTATACAATGGCGCCCGCCTCCGGACTTGATCCGGTACGCCCGAGGG
>CAXUGD010000211.1:0-6020 GCA_964250355.1 uncultured Acetobacteraceae bacterium
CGGCGAGGCGGACGTCCGGCGGTTCTTCGCGCTGTTTGCCGGCACGCGGCGCGTCGTCACGCTGTTCAGCCAGGGCGTGAACCAGTCCAGCAGCGGCACCGACAAGGTGAGCGCCATCGTCAACGCGCACCTCCTCTCGGGCCGTCTCGGTGCGGGCTCCGGCCCGTTCAGCATCACGGGCCAGCCCAACGCCATGGGTGGCCGCGAGGTCGGCGCGCTCGCCAACCTGCTGGCGGGCCACCTGTCCTGGGAGGTGCCGGCCGAAGCCGAGGCGGTGGCCCGCTTCTGGGACGCGCCGCGCATGGCTTGCGGTCCGGGGCTGAAGGCAGTGGATCTGTTCCGCGCAGTCGGACGGGGCGAGGTGCGCGCCCTGTGGATCATGGGCACCAACCCGGCCGTCTCCATGCCGGACGGCGAGGCAGTGCGGCGCGCGCTGCGCGCCTGCCCCTTCGTCGCCGTGTCCGATTGCAGCGACGGCACCGACACGCTCGGCTTCGCCCACGTCGCCCTACCGGCGCTGGCCTGGGGCGAGCGCGACGGCACGGTCACCAACAGCGAGCGGGTGATCAGCCGGCAGCGTCCGTTCCGCACGCCGGCCGGCGAGGCGCGCGCGGACTGGCGTATCGTGGCCGGCATCGCCGCACGTCTGGGCTTCGGCCACGCTTTCGCCTGGGACGGCCCGCACGCCGTGTTTGCCGAGCACGCGCGCCTGACCGGGATCGACGCCGGGCGCCCTCGCCTGTTCGACATCTCCGGCTTGGCCGGGCTCGACCGCGCTGGATACGACGCGATGGAGCCGACGCGTTGGCCGGTCCCGGCGTCCGGGACTGCTTCGTCGCCACCGAACATGGAGGGCCGCTGGCCCACGCCGGACGGACTGCCCCGGCTCGTTCCCGTGTCGCATCGTCCGCCTGCTGAAGCCGCGAACGCGTCCCTGCCCTTCGTGCTGCTGACCGGGCGAATACGCGACCAGTGGCACACGATGACCCGCACGGGCCTGGCACCGCGCCTGTTGCGCCACATCGCCGAGCCGTTCCTGGCCATTCACCCCGACGACGCCGCGGGCATGGCGGATGGCAGCCTGGCCCGTGTCACGACCGCGCGGGGCGAGGCGACGTTGCGGGTCCGCCACGACCCGGGGCAGCGGCGCGGCGAGGTGTTCGCGCCGATGCATTGGACGGATGCGTTCGCGCCGGCTGGGCGCATCAACGGCGCGGTGCAGGACGGCGTCTGCCCCTCGAGCGGTCAGCCGGAACTCAAGCACACACCCGCACGGGTGACGGTGCTGCCAACGACGTGGCAGGCAACCGCCCTGTCGTACCGCCAGGCGTTGCCGGAGCGGGCCGCCTGGCGGGCGAGCTGGCCGGTTGAGGGTGGCATCTGGCGCACGGACACGGCCGGCACCGGCGCGCCCGAAGATGCTTTCGCAAGCCTGCGGACGGCGCTGGATGGGGAAGGCGCCTGGACCGTGCTCCACGACGCGGCAGCTTGCGTCCATCGCGGCCTGCGCGTCGCTGGCGGACGGCTTGCGGCGGCGATCCTGGTGGGACCCGGCGCGATCGAGGCCGACATCGATTGGCTTGTCGCGCGCTTCTCCGACGGGGCGCCCGATCCGGCGACACGTCGGGCCCTGTTGGCCGGCAAACCCGCAGGCGGCACCGGCGCCGATCCCACGATTTGCGTCTGCCATGGCGTCGGCCGCGGCGCGCTTGTTGCTGCAATGGCGTGCGGCGCGCGCACTGTGGCCGAGATCGGCCGGCGAACCGCAGCAGGCACGGGGTGCGGTTCATGCCAGCCGGAGATCTCGCTCATGCTCTCTTCGAGTTTGGCCGAGCTACGTAAGTGTTCAAATCTGATAGGCCGACAGGAAGAAGGGACCGCGGTCGCAACACCGTCCAGGTCGCCGACCGCTGTTACTTGACGGGTTAGCGTGACGTTCTTGTGGCAAGTATGGGTGAGCGTATTTGGTGAAAGCTTCAAGGTGTTTACGAAAACAGGTCACTCCCAGTCGGGCTCTTGAGAGCCAGGTTGACCTGTCCAACCAGCCCGATCCGGCGCAGGCAATGCGGCCTTTGTCGGCATGGCAGCCTCTCGCGCAGAGGTGCTTGGACGCATAATGGCTCCGGCAAGCCGGACGATTGCGCGAGCGGAATCGACGCCGGCGTGACCATCTAAGTTGACAAAACACAAAGAACCTGTCCAACAGGATCACGAAGTCGCGAGTTTCAGCTCCGATGCAGTAGCAACGGAGCAAAACTGCGCAACTGATAGTTGCTACCCGTTCGCGCATGGGGTTAACGTTGCTTGCTCACAGGGGGCAACGATGGGAATGGCAGCAGCGACCGAATCCGTTTACGTGCAGATAAGTCGGCGCGCAGTCGAAGCGCGCGAAGACGGTCGGGCCGCTTACTATGCCCGGCGCGGCCTGGAGTCCTGCCCTCACACCGAGCAAGACAGGTTCTACCTGGCGTGTTCCTGGAAGGATGGCTGGAAGGAAGCCGAACGCGAGGCGGCCGGGGGCTGGCTTGCCGCCCTCGATGATGCGGAGGTCGTTGCGGCGACCGGTGTATTGTACCGCTTCGGTGCCGGTGCTCCAAAGCACGTTCATTAAGGGTCCGCTCGGACGCAGCCATACGCCTGGCTTACTGGCCGGCGAGTTGGGCCATCGTGTCGTCGCCTAGCAGCTCAGATCGGTAAGCGTGGCTGCGTCAACGTTGCGAACGAAGAGGCGCTGGGCCTCCCTCTGCACGTTTACGCACCGGAAAACGTCTCCTGCACGCCGCCAGGCTACGTGCCTGAAGCTCAATAAATCTGCCAGCAAACCGCCGCTCCGGACTGAGCGCCTACAATCTGCGGTTTGTGTAGCTGTGGGCGCAGTCAGCTGCGAACTCGTCTCTGTTTTGTGGCTTGGCCGGCAGTCGTCGGCCCTGGGCGGCATACCCCTTTGCTCGCCCGGCTTAGCCGAATTCCCTGTTTTTGCCCGTTTGCACCGGATAACCCGCCGTTCGGGTGGCCGATTGCGGGTTTGTTAGCCGAATTCGTCAGCACGTACAGCCTGTTACGTGCTCCGCCCCGACGGCAGCGGCCGACTCAGAACAGGGAATTCCCCGCTTGCTGAACTGGGAATACCCGTCTGTCGATCAGGCTGAAACCTCGTCGGGAGGCCGCCTGAATGGTGAGACTGGGTGAGACTAAAGGCGGAATCGTGCGAGACTCACGCCGCTGGCGTGAGACTTTCGGCCAGTTGGGACGAGGTTGGCGGCAAAAAGGGGTGAGACTCACCTTTGGGCGTGAGACTTTTGGCCAGGTCCGGTGAGACTTGCGACGAGGCCGCTGCGGCCAGGCAACGCCCACAAGCCATGCCGCCAGCAACAGGGCGACGGCGAGCCGGCCCCTGTCAGCCATCCCGACGCCGATGTCGCAGAAACGGCAGGCGATGCGCGCGGCGGGTATCGACAGCTTCTGAACCGCTTCGAGCAGAGCAAGACGACACTCGCCCAGATCGACAAGGACCTCCTCTCCAACAGTGGACCCTTCGAAGGCACCTCCACCGAGGCGGAAGGGGCGACGACCCTAGCCGAAGGAGAGGAGAGAAAGGCTCTGGTTCTGGAGCGAAGGAAGCTGAAGAGGCGGTCCACCTTCCTCGAACGGCAGCTCCGAGGTCCGGAAGAGACGCTGGATCCTCAGTTCGAAACTCACATGTGTGTCTCGTTCGAGCTGAAGAGTGTTACGGAAAGGCTGATCGAGATCGATGAACGGCTTACCCCCCGACGGCGACGGCGATAGCTGAACTGGGCTGGCCTGGCTGGGTAAGCTGCTGATTCGGAACAGTTCGGCATTCCCTGGTCGTGACGCGATCCTCTGCAGGTGGCCCCGCAAGCAAGCGTGGCCGATCGAAGAAGAACCCGTGTCATGCAGCCGACCGACTACCGTATCGAGTGCCTGCCCGTGGCAAGCCTGCGGCCCTACAAGCGCAACGCCCGCCGGCATTCAAAGGCGCAGATCGCCCAGATCGCCGACAGCATACGACGCTTCGGCTTCACCAACCCCGTGCTGATCGGCGACGAGGGCCAGATCGTCGCCGGCCACGGCCGGGTCGAGGCCGCCCGCCGCGTCGGCATGACCGCCGTGCCCACCCTGCGGCTGTCGCATTTGAGCGAGACCGAGCGGCGGGCCTACGTGCTGGCCGACAATAAGTTGGCGCTCAACGCCGGCTGGGACACGGAGGTGCTGGCCATCGAGCTGCAGGAGCTGGGTGACCTCGACTTCGACCTGAGCCTGACCGGCTTCAGCCTGGCCGAGGTGGACTTTGTTCTCGATGCGGCCAAAGAAACCGATCCGAGCCCCCTGCCCGGCCCCCAGGACGAACTGCCACCGCAGGCAACGGTCCCCGTCAGCCAACCGGGCGACCTCTGGCTGCTGGGCCGCCATCGGCTGCTCTGCGGCGACGCGCGCAACCGGGCTGATTACGGACGCCTGCTCGGGGGCCGCCAGGCCGACGCGGTGTTCACCGACCCGCCCTACAACGTGCCGATCGACGGCCATGTGACAGGACTGGGCCGCGTGCGCCACCGCGAGTTCGCCATGGGCGTGGGCGAGATGAGCACGGCGGCGTTCACCGCCTTCCTGGCCACCACGCTGGGCGAGGCCGCACGGGTCTGCCGCGACGGTGCCATCGCCTTCGTGTGCATGGACTGGCGGCACCTGGGTGAGCTGCTGGCGGCGGGCGGCCAGGTGTTCAGCGAGTTGAAGAACCTGTGCGTCTGGAACAAGACGAACGGCGGCATGGGCACCTTCTACCGCTCGAAGCACGAGCTGGTCTGCGCCTTCAAGGTGGGCGACGGGCCGCACACCAACACGTTCGGGCTCGGCCAGACGGGCCGCTACCGGACCAACGTGTGGGACTACCCGGGCGTCAGCAGCATCGGCACCGACCGGGACGAGGCGCTGGCCATGCACCCGACGGTCAAGCCCACCGCACTGGTGGCCGACGCCATCCGGGACGTGACCAAGCGCGGGCAGCTCGTGCTGGACCCGTTTGCCGGTTCGGGCACCACGCTGATCGCGGGCGAGACCTGCGGGCGATCGACCCGCGTCATCGAATACGACCCGCTCTACTGCGACACGATCGTGCGCCGATGGGAGCGGCTCACCGGCAAGCCAGGCATCCTCGACGCAGACGAGAGAGAGTTCGAGACGGTCACGACGGAGCGGTCACATGATGCCGCTGTGACGATCGAAGCCGTCCAGAGCCCGACTTCGATCCAATTGCTCGAAGGCTGACCAGCACCGCCTACGGGCAGGGGATGTGCTGTCAGGAGCAGCACACGCCCTGCTCGTTAGGCACAAACGGCAGCTATGGCGACTCGCAGGTGACGACTCGTTTGGTCATCCACGTACACGTTGTAGGCCTGTTTGCCGACGGTGCCGACGCGCACGGGCAGTTTTTGGTTTTGCAGTTGCGCCAACGGACCTCATCGACAATCCCTAAGTCGAAACTCAGGCTGGCGCGCACTTCGGTCAATAGTAGCGAGTTGGCGCGTTCGCCATCGCCCGACCGAACGCGGGTCGTACATCTCTCTTCGGCATTTGATCCGGCTTACTATTGGTTCTGGTGCCACGTTTCTCCAAGAGCCAATTTTGCGACTGCGCCATCCTTGTGAACCCGAAAGTATCCCGCGTAGCTTAGAGGCACAACGCCTGAAGTCACCCCATGCACCCCGTCCGCTTTGGAGCTATAGTCGCGATCCTGGCGGCTCCCTGCGTCTTCCGTGCACCTCTATGTCAAGCTCAGACACCCGCCGCCGCGCCGCCTCCGCCCGCTGTCATGGCCCGCTGCAACGATGGAACGTTGTGGACCGGCGCACACCGCTCCGGAGCTTGCCGGGGCCATCACGGCGTCCAAACGTTTAACCCACCGCCACAGTCGATCCCGCCGCCCGCTGCTGCTGTCTCCGCGCCAACACCACAACGTCAGTGACGCCCCCTCAGATCACCGCGCCGGCCGTTGTGGGTTCGTC
>CAXUGD010000212.1:0-6017 GCA_964250355.1 uncultured Acetobacteraceae bacterium
CGATGACATTGTGCGCGGGCGTGCCCTCGAGGCGCCAGGCCGAGGCCTGCGCCGCCCATCACCTTCCGGCGGGAAAGCGGGCTTTCGTTGGTGTCCATAGTGCCACTCCGTGTCTGCCTGTCACGAAAGCGCGGCCGCGCAGCCGGTTGCACGCCTAGAACGCAGCACAGGCCGTGCGGACCGCGGCGCCTACCGTGACCTGGTGGAAGCGCAGGCGGTAGGCGGCACGCACCGCCGCCAGCTGGGCGGACGCGGCGGGTCCGAACACCTGCACCACCCGCGTGCGCTCGCGCACCGTCTCGCCCGTGGCCGGATTGCGCCATTGGCCGGCTGCCTCGAACACGGTGAAGCCGTCCGGAAAGGCGTGGCCCAGGACCGAGCGGGCGAAGCCGGCCCACGCCTCGTCCGGCACGCTGCCGCCGAAATACAGCACCGCCTCCCCCATCGGCGCCAAACCCGCGGGGCAGGAAGGCTGGCAGCCGCAGAGCAGCGGCAGGCAGGCGGCGGCCAAGGGCAGGGTGCCGCGCATGATTTGTGGGACCGGGTCCCTACCCCGCCATCGCGTTGACCCCATTATACCTATGTCCTATCCACGCTGCACTGCACCACGCCACAGGTTGGAGACGCGTCCCGTCCATGAATGATATTCGCGACGCGTCGATGGTGGCCAGGAACACCGATGCCAAGCTGATCCTGCGGCCGGTCTCTCCCCATCTCGGCATCTATCGCTGGCCGATCACCATGGTCGCGTCCATCCTGAACCGGGCCACCGGCATCGCGCTGTCGGTCGGGTCGGTGCTGCTGGTGTGGTGGCTGGTGGCGGCGGCTTCCGGCGCGCAGCCATTCGCGGCCGTGCAGGGCTTCATCGCTTCCCCGCTGGGCCTGCTGCTGCTGCTCGGCTGGACCGCCTCGCTGTTCTATCACTTCTTTGGCGGCATACGGCATCTGGTGTGGGATGCCGGGCACGGGCTGCAGAAGACGGACCTGAACTGGGTCACCTGGGTGATCCTGGGCCTTACGCTGGCCGGCACCGTGCTGGTCTGGGTGCTGGGCTACCTGCAGATGGGATTGTAGTCATGGGCGCTGCACAGAAGACCGCCGTGACCGGGCCCGGCGTCACCGTGATGCGCAGCCAGCTGGGCCGCGTGCGCGGCACCGGCTCGGCCCATGCCGGCTCCCACCACTGGAAGGCCGAGCGCGTTACCGCCATCGCCCTGGTGCCGCTGACGGTGTGGTTCGTGGTGGCCGTGCTGTCGCATTTGGGTGCCGATCAGGCAGCGATGGCGGCCTGGGTTGGCCGGCCGGTGAACGCGGCGCTGCTGCTGGCGCTGATCGCGATGAACTTCCACCACATGCATCTGGGCTTGCAGGTAGTCTATGAGGACTATCTCCACAACATACCGCGGCGCGAGGCCGCGATCCTTGCCACCAAGGGCGCTTGCCTGGTGATGGGCCTGCTGGCCGCCGTCGCCGTGCTGAAGCTTGCCGTGATGGCGCATTGAACACACGATCAAGACGGGCATCCAATGAACGCCATCAGCAAGCCGTCGAACGGCGCCTACTCGGTCGTTGACCACACCTACGACGTGATCGTGGTGGGCGCCGGCGGCTCGGGCCTGCGCGCCACGCTGGGCACCGGTGCCGCCGGGCTGAAGACCGCCTGCCTGACCAAGGTGTTCCCCACCCGCTCGCATACGGTGGCCGCGCAAGGTGGCATCGGCGCCTCGCTGGGCAACATGGGCGAGGACGACTGGCGCTGGCACATGTACGACACGGTGAAGGGGTCGGACTGGCTGGGCGACCAGGACGCCATCGAGTACATGTGCCGGGAGGCGGCGCCGGCGGTGTACGAGCTCGAGCACTATGGCATGCCGTTCAGCCGGACCGAGGACGGCCGCATCTACCAGCGCCCCTTCGGCGGCCATATGAAGGATTACGGCAAGGAGCCCGCCCAGCGCGCCTGTGCGGCGGCCGACAGCACCGGCCATGCCATGCTGCACACGCTGTATCAGCAGTGCCTGAAGCACGAGGTGGAGTTCTTCATCGAGTTCATCGCCCTTGACCTCATCATGGACGACGAGGGCGCCTGCCGCGGGGTCATGGCCTGGTGCCTGGAAGACGGCACCATCCACCGCTTCCGCGCGCAGCTGGTGATCCTGGCCACCGGCGGCTATGGCCGCGCCTACCTGTCCTGCACCAGCGCGCACACCTGCACCGGCGACGGCGGCGGGATGGCCATGCGCGCCGGCCTGCCCACGCAGGACATGGAGTTCGTGCAGTTCCACCCGACCGGCATCTTCCCCGCCGGCTGCCTGATCACCGAGGGCGCGCGCGGCGAGGGCGGCTACCTCACCAACAGCGAGGGCGAGCGCTTCATGGAGCGTTACGCGCCCACCGCCAAGGACCTGGCAAGCCGCGACGTGGTCAGCCGTTCCATGACCATCGAGATCAACGAGGGCCGCGGCGTGGGGCCAAACCGCGACCACATCCTGCTGCACCTAGAACACCTGGGCGCCGACCTGCTGCACGAGCGCCTGCCCGGCATCAGCGAGACGGCGCGCATATTCGCGGGCGTGGACGTGACGAAGCAGCCGATCCCGGTACTGCCGACCGTGCACTACAACATGGGCGGCATCCCCACGAACTTTCATGGCGAGGTAATCAACCCGACCCGCCACAACCCGGACGCGACCGTGCCCGGGCTGATGGCGGTGGGCGAGGCGGCCTGCGTGTCCGTGCACGGCGCTAACCGGCTGGGCACCAACTCGCTGCTCGACCTCGTGGTGTTCGGCCGCGCCGCCGCCCACCGTGCCGCCCAGGTGGTGACCACCGGGGCCAGCCAGGCGCCGCTGCCGCCGCGCGCGGGCGAGGCGAGCCTGGACCGCTTCGACTGGACGCGCCATGCGAGCGGCGGCACCCCCGTATCCCACCTGCGCGAGGCGCTGCAGCGCACCATGCAGAAGCACGCGGCCGTGTTCCGCAGCAGCACCAGCCTGACCGACGGGGTGGACAAGATGCACCAGCTTTGGGGCGGGCTGGCCGACATGTCGGTGAGCGACCGCTCGCTGATCTGGAATTCCGACCTGGTAGAGGCGCTGGAGTTGCAGAACCTGGTGCGCAACGGGGCGGCCACCATGGTGAGCGCCGAGGCCCGCCACGAGAGCCGCGGCGCGCAGGCGCATGACGACTACCCCGACCGCGACGACGCCAACTGGATGAAGCACTCGTTGAGCTGGGTGGGCGACAACGGGGACGTCCACCTGGATTATCGCCCGGTGCGCATGCAGACGATGACCAACGAGGTCCAGGTGTTTCCGCCGAAGAAGCGGGTTTATTAAGGCGGCATCATGCTTGAATTTCAGGCGTTTGGGCCATTTGAGGTTCGTTTTGAGGAAGATAAGTATCGGTCTGATTTTCCTCATGGTCAGGAGTGGATGCTAGAGAGCCGAGGCTGCTATATCTATGCAAAGGACTGGGGCGGGAGCTACACCCCGTGGTATGTAGGCAGAACTCGCCGTAGCTTCCGATTAGAAATATTCACTCCGCACAAGCAAACGAAGCTCGTTGATTTTCGCGATATGAACTCGCGTGGCAGGCTCGTGGTGTTCCTAGTGGTTCCGGAAGTCAGACGCGGTCGTTTCAATTACGCCGCTACATGTGAGGTTGAGACCTACCTCATTCACCAGTGTTACCGTTTTAATAACGATCTCCTAAATGTTCGTGATTTACCGCGTCGTATATGGAGCATCGCGGGTGTAACGGACAGAACAGTAGGACGAGCTAAATCTGCTGTTGCTGCTCTAAGGCAATTTGTCGAGGCTTAAGAACATGGCCGTAATAACCCTTCCCAAGAACAGCCGCGTCGGCAAGGGCCGCGTCTTCAAGGCGCCTGAAGGGGCCAAACGCACCAAGGAGTTCCGCATCTATCGCTGGAACCCCGACGACGGGCGCAACCCCGTCATCGACACCTACACGCTCGACCTGGACCGTGTAGGGCCCATGGTGCTCGACGCGCTGATCTACATCAAGAACGAGGTGGACCCCACGCTCACCTTTCGCCGCTCCTGCCGGGAGGGCATCTGCGGCTCCTGCGCCATGAACATCGACGGCGGCAACACGCTGGCCTGTCTGAAGCCCACGGCCGAGGTGCGCGGCGCGGTCGCCATCTACCCGCTGCCGCACATGCCGGTGATCAAGGACCTGGTGCCCGACCTCACCACCGCCTACGCCCAGCTGCAATCCATCAAGCCCTGGCTTCAGGCCGACAGCCCCGCCCCGCCCGACGGCGAGCGGTTGCAGAGCACGCAGGAGCGCGCCAAGCTGGACGGCATGTGGGAGTGCATCCTGTGCTACTGCTGCACCACCTCCTGCCCCAGCTACTGGTGGAACGGCGACAAGTACCTGGGCCCGGCCACGCTTCTGGCTGCTTATCGCTGGATCGCCGACAGCCGCGACGAGAACACCGGCGCCCGGCTGGACGCGCTGGAAGACCCGTTCAAGCTGTATCGCTGCCATACCATCATGAACTGCACCCAGACCTGCCCCAAGGGCCTGAACCCCGCCCAGGCGATCCAGGAGATCAAGCAGATGATCGCGGAGCGCCAGGGCTAGGCAGCCTGCGCGGCGTCGGCGGGCGGCCCTCTGGCAAGTGTCGGCTGAAAGCTGGTAGCTGACGGCCATGTTCACCGGCGACGTAACCTCGTGGCGCGGCTACGCCCATGCCTGGTCCGACTCGCTGTTCGTGGACCACGCCGTGTTCCGGCTGGTGTGGGACAACCTGGCCGAAGTGGTGCCGGGGCGGCTTTACCGTTCCAACCACCCCACGCCCGGACGGCTGGCCGCGGCCAAGGGGCGGCTGGGGCTGCAGACGCTGATCAACCTGCGCGGGCACCGGCAATGCGGATCCGATGCGCTGTCCCGCGCGGCGGCCCGGCGCCTGGGGTTGGTCCACCAGGACATGGCCTTCGAGAGCCGCGGCGCACCGCACCGCGACCGCATCCTGCGCTTTGCCGACATCTACGCCGGCCTGCGCATGCCGGCGCTGATGCATTGCAAATCCGGTGCGGACCGGGCTGGTCTGGCGGCCGGGCTGGCCATCCTGATCGAAGGCGGCAGCGCAGCCGCCGCCCTGGCACAGCTCAGCTGGCGTTTCGGCCATTTCAGCCGGTCGCGCACCGGGATCCTGGATGCGTTCTTCCACCTTTACGCGAAGGAGGCCGAGGGCAGGGTGCCGTTTCTCGACTGGGTGGCGCAGGGTTACGAGGAAAACCAGCTGCGCGCCGGTTTTTCCGCCGCGGGCCTTTCCACGTTCTTAACCGATACGGTATTACAACGAGAATAGACTGGCTAGCCCTTTCTCAGACGATGGTGATTTGTCCATATTTATGGACATGGTTGCGATTTTCTGATACAAGGCCGGCAGGAGTATTTCTCGTGGCGAACGACACCTGCCTTCCCCTGCCGGAGCACCATATCCCGTCCGGTTCAACGCGGCATCACCTCGGCCACCATGTGGTAGGGCGCGTTCGGCACCACACGCATTCCGGTCTAATCCATCACACCGCACCCGTTCACGCAGCGGCCTGTGGCAAGGGTGCCGCTGTTGCAGGCCAGCCGGGTGGCTTGCCTGCTTTTCCGGCCGGCCGCATGGCTCACGAGGCCCTGCGTCGCGCCATCGCGGCCGGTGGCGGGGCCAAGGGTATTGCGGCACTTGCGGCCGCCCTCGGGTCTGCCGCGGTCGGAGCCACCGTGCTGCCCGCCGCCTTCACCGCGGGGCGTGGTGGAACGGCGGTTTCTGGGATTTCTGAGGTGTCCGGCGTGTCTTCGGCGTCGGAATTGCAGCCTGCCCCAGCCCCGAGTGCCGCCGGCGATGTATCCGGCGGGCCGGCGCCTCGGGGTAGCGGTGCCGCCGCAGCACCGATGCCATCGCGGCCGGACAGCCTGCCGGTCCCGCTCCCCACCACACCGCCATCGCCCAGCCCCGCGCCGCCCATCCCCACGACACCGCAGCCGGTCCC
>CAXUGD010000213.1:0-6005 GCA_964250355.1 uncultured Acetobacteraceae bacterium
GCAGGCGACCGCGCCGGCGGGCAGGCGCGCAACCTGCCGGTGCCGGCCGGCCTGAACGACACGGAACTGGGCGTGCTGCTGCACGAGGCGATCCTGCCGCTGCTGGCCGCGCACCGGCCGCAGGCGGTGTTCCTGCAATGCGGGGCCGACGCGCTGGAGGAGGACCCGCTCTCCCGCCTGTCGCTGTCCAACAACGCGCATTGGGCGGTGGCGGACGCGGTGCGCGGGCTGGCGCCGCGGCTGATCGTGACCGGCGGGGGCGGCTACAACCCGTGGAGCGTGGCGCGCTGCTGGGCGGGCGTCTGGGCCACGCTGAACGGCTTTGCCATACCGCCTTGCCTGCCGCCCGAGGCCGAGGCGGTGCTTCGCGCGCTGCGCTACAACCGGGCGGCCGGGCGCAACCCGCCGGAACACTGGTTCACCACCTTGCGCGACGCGCCCCGCCCGGGGATGGTGCGGCCCGCAATACGGGCGCTGGCCGCCCAGGCGCTGGAGGATGGCTGATGCGTAACCGCCTGATCGCCGCGGCGTTGATGCTGCTCGCCGGCGCGCCGCAAGCCTGGCCGCAGGGCGAGGCCATCACCGGCCCGCAGCCGCCACTGCCCACCCGCACGCTGACGGTGGTGGGCGCGTCCGGCGCGCGCCACACCTTCGCGGTCGAGATGGCCACAACGCCGCGGGAGCAGGAGGTGGGCGAGATGTTCCGCACCAGCATCCCCGCCGGCAGCGGCATGTTCTTCGACTGGGGTACCCCCCGCCCCGTGCCGATGTGGATGAAGAACTGCCCGGTGCCGGAAGACATGGTGTTCATCGGCCCCGACGGCGCGATCACGCACATCGCCGAGAACACCGTGCCGGAAAGCCTGGCCAACATCTCGTCGGGCGGCCCGGTGCGGGCCACGCTGGAGCTGCAGGGCGGCATCACGGCCAAGCTGGGCATCAGCGTGGGCGACCGGATCGAGGGGGTGGTGTTCGGAAAGGCGAACTGAACCGCGCCCCGCTGGCCTGGATGCCCTCGGGAACGCGTTCAGCCCGAGGGCGTGCTGTTGACCGCCCACTGCACGCCGAAGCGGTCCGTGAAGTTGCCGTAAGTATCGCCCCAGAACTGCTTCTGGAACGGGACGGTCACGCGTCCGCCTGCCGACAGCGTCGCGAACAGGCGCTCGGCCGCCTGCACGTCGCTCTCCTCGATCAGCAGTGCGCATCCCTTCATGGGTTCGGAATCGTGCCCGTCCGATGCGTAGAGCCGGAGGCTCGGGCCCTCGAAGGCGGCGTGCAGCACCTTGTCGCGCCACGCGCCGCCGTCCCGCTCGGCAAGCGGCGTGCCCTCGAAGCGCGTAAGGCTCACGACCGTGCCCAGGCCGCACGATTCGTAGAACCGCAGCGCCGCCTCGCAATCGCCCTTGAAGTAGAGGTAGGGGGCTACTTTCACGGCTCCCATGCTGTCCGCTCCTGTCCGTAGCTTGTGAGGTCGACCGCCGCCGGCTTCACCGTCCCGAGCAGCGCCGCGTGTTCGGCGGCGTGGTCGTATCCGGGCATCAGGCGCTGCAACACCCCGTCCCGTTCCGTCGCCGGGTGGAAGTAGATCTCCGTCAGGCCCGGCGGCAAGGCGGCCAGCAAGGTTTCCACGCGCGCCTGCGTCATGTGCCCGGTCCAGCGCAGGCCGAAGACGCGGTCGTTGGTCAGCAGCCCCGCGCGCCGGGCCTGCCGGCGCAGCACGGCGCACCACCGCCGCATTGCCCGCTCGCCCACCCCCTGGCGCGGGGCGCCCGGCAACGGCGGCTCCGACGGCACGCGAACCGCACGCAAGCCGTAATCGCGCCCGATCTCCATCATCATGCGGCCCACCGTCGGGTGCAGGTGCATGTGCTTGTGGGCGTTGGCGTGGTCCAGCGTAAGCCCGGTGGCGCGGAACGCCTCGAACTGCGCCCGTATCTCGGCGGCGAGCTGACGCCGCACGCCTGGACGAAAATAGTAGTCCAGTCCCAAGCGGAGCTGGGCGGACGGAAAGCGGCCGGAGGCGTCCACCAAATCGGGGATGTCCGCCGGCGGCAGCACGGGCGTACCCTCGATCACCACTAGGTGCAGGCCCACCGCCAGCTTCGGCGTAGCGCGCGCGCGGCCTACCGCGTCCGCCGCATGGGGACCGGCAACCATCAGGCTGGCACTGGTCAGGATGCCTCGCGTCACTGCCAGCTGCACCGCCTCGTTCACGCCCAGGCTCAGGCCGAAATCGTCGGCCGTGGTGATGACGCGGCAGTCCCTCACCGTGGGAGCGACGCCGTTCTACGCGGCCTTGTGCCGATCCCGCAGGAACTGGAAGAACTCCACGCCCTCGCGCAGGCGGCGCACCATCATCTGGCGGCTGCCCAGCATCTCGCCCACGATGGAGGCGATCTTCGGTGCGCGGAAGTAGAACTTCCGGTAGAACGTCTCGACGTTGTCGAAGATTTCCGTGTGCGCCAGGTTCGGGTAGGTCAGCGGCGCGATCTGCACGCCGTGGTCGTCGATCAGCTCGGCGTTCTTGATGTCCAGCCAGCCGTTCTCCATCGCCTGCTTGTACAGGAACGTGCCGGGATAGGGGGCGGCCAGCGACACCTGGATGGTGTGCGGGTTGATTTCGGTGGCAAACC
Source organism: uncultured Acetobacteraceae bacterium (assembly GCA_964250355.1). Lineage (GTDB taxonomy): Bacteria > Pseudomonadota > Alphaproteobacteria > Acetobacterales > Acetobacteraceae > BOG-908. Next base: position 2,634 of record CAXUGD010000213.1, read on the forward strand.
TGATGGTTTCCTGGATCGTCTCCTGGCTCTCGCCGGGCAGTCCCAGGATGAAGGTGCCGTGGATCTTGATGCCGAGCTCGTGGCAGTCCTTCGTGAAGCGGCGTGCCACGTCGATGCGCATGCCCTTCTTGATGTTATAGAGGATCTGCTGGTTGCCGCTCTCGTAGCCCACCAGCAGCAGGCGCAGACCGTTGTCCTTCAGCACCTTCAACGTGTCGCGCGGCACGTTCGCCTTCGCGTTGCACGACCAGGTGACGCCCAGCTTGCCCAGCTCGCGCGCGATCGCCTCGGCGCGCGGCAGGTCGTCGGTGAAGGTGTCGTCGTCGAAGAAGTACTCGCGCACCTGCGGGAACATCTTGGTGCACTGCGCGATCTCGGCGGCTACGTTCTGCGGGCTGCGCACGCGGTAGCGGTGGCCGCCCACGGTCTGCGGCCACAGGCAGAAGGTGCAGTGCGACTTGCAGCCGCGGCCGGTGTAGAACGAAATGTAGGGGTGCAGCAGGTAGCCGATGAAGTAGTCTTCGATGCGCAGGTCGCGCTTGTACACGTCCGTGACGAAGGGCAGGCTGTCCATGTCTTCCAGCGTTGCGCGTTCGCGGTTATGCACCACCGTGCCGTCCGGGTCGCGCCAGGTGATACCGTCGATCCCGGCCCAGGGACGGTCCTCGGCCACCTCCTTGACCGTGAAGTCGAATTCGTTGCGGGCCACGAAATCGATGACGCCGGCGCTGGCCTCCATGCTCTCGCGCGGCTGCACGGCAACCTTGGCGCCCACCATGCCGATCTTCAGCGACGGCTTGGCCGCCTTCAGCGCCGCGGCAACCTTCACGTCCGACGCGAAGGAGGGCGTGCTCGTGTGCATGACGACCAGGTCGTGCGCCCGCGCGGCCTCCGTCACCGTTTCTAGCGAAATGCGGGCCGGCGGGCTGTCGATCAGCGTGCTGCCCTCCACCAGCGCGGCCGGCTGCGCCAGCCAGGTGGGATACCAGAAACTCTTAATCTCCCGCTTGGCCTGGTAGCGCGAGCCGGCACCGCCGTCGAACCCGTCGAAGGAGGGCGGTTGCAGGAACAACGTTTTCATCATCGCACTCTATCCCCTGCGCGCGGCCACCAGCACGCGCGCGGCTGTGTAATGTGTGTCTTCGCCCGTGCTGAGCACATGGCCGCGCCAGGCGACCTCGTCCCCCATATAGGAGGCCAGCAGCACGGCAACCGAGAGCACGTCGCGCAGAGCAGGCATCCAGAGCGGGGTGACGACGGCGCCCATGGCCCTCTCGATGGCGCGGCCGGTCAGGCCACGCACCGCCATGGCCAGCAGCCACAGCACCGCCGCCCAGACCGCCCCGCCCGACATGAAGAGGGTGAGCAGCGCCCAGAACGCCGGAAACTGGATGATCGAAACGGCAAAGCCCAGCGGTTCCACCGCGCGGATGGTGCGCGCCCAGCGCAGCTCGTGGCGGAACAGGGCGGACAGGGAACGTTCGCCCACCGTGGTCGCCGGCACGCAGGGCGCCAGCGCCACGCTTTGGCCCAGCGTCCGCACCTTGGCGCCGAGCACCGCATCGTCGGCCACGTAGGGCGACAGGGCCGGGAACCCGCCCACCCGCATCAGCGTGTCGCGCGTCAGCGCCATGGTGGCACCCATGCAGTCCTGCCGGCCCAGCGCGCGCGCCATCAACGCGCCGGCGGCGAAATTCTGCGTGATGTAGGAGGCGCCAAGCAGCCCGGCCAGCGCCCGCCCGGACGGCAGGCCCGTGTACAGCGTGGTGACCAGGCCGGTGCCAGGCTCGGCCAGGGCGGCCACAACGCGCGACAGGTAGTCGGGCGGGGCGTGCATGTCGCTGTCCGAGACGACCAGCACGTTGTGGCGCGCCGACGGGAACATGTTGATCAGGTTGGCGACCTTGCGGTTCAGCCCATGCGGCGTGGGATCGACCACCAGCTCCATATCGACCCGCGGAAACCGCCTGCGCAGCCGGTCCACGACGGGAATGGCCGTGTCTTCGGCATCCTGCACGCCGAAGACGATCTGGAAACGCGGGTAGTCCTGGGCACAGAACGTCGCCAGCGCCTGCTCCAGCATCGGCTCGTCGCCGTGCAGCGGCTTCAGCACGGTCACCGGGCCGTGCGCGTGCGGCGGCCGCGCCGGACGGCGGAAGCGCCGGACGGCGAGCCAGCCGAGCAATGCCTGAACAAAGCCCGCCAGGGTTATGGCGGCTGCAATCAGAACCGGCACGCAGGGCATGCCGGGGGTCACGGCTTGATGGTACCGCCCGACATGGTGTCGATCTTGGCTTGCAGGCTGGCAATCAGCTTGTCCGGGCCGCTCGCCAGCAGCGCGCGGAAGTCGGACCGCTGGACGGCAGCCTGGCTGATCGTGCCCTGTTCCAGCACGTCGATCGCCTGCCAGCCGCCGGCGCCGTGGCGCATCACGTAGTCGATCCGGGTTGCCTCGCCGGCCTTGGGCACGATCTGCGTCGATACCACCTGGTCGGCCCCCACGCTGCGCAGCCCCGGCAGCAGCTCTATCGCGGTGCCCCCGCCGCTATCGAAATTGCTGGCGTAGCTGCTGATGGTGTAGGCGCGGAAGGTCGCCAGGAGCTTCGCCTGGGCATCGGGCGGGATCGTGGCCCAGCGCAGGCCCACCACCGTGCGCAGCACCTGCGGCAGGTCGAAGGCGTGGTCCACCGCCGGGGCCAGGGCCTGGTAGCGGCTGGCAAAAGGGGCGTGGCCGGTCTGCATCGCGGTGACGAGTGCCGCGTCCAGGGCCTTGATCGGCGCCGCGGGGTCGTTGCCCTGGGCCTGCGCCAGGCCTGCGCCGGCCAGCAGAAGCAGCGCCGCGAATGGGGTCTTCACAGGTTCACCGCCTCTCTCGCGTCGCGGCCCAATGCGCCCAGCACCGTCCGCACGATGGATTTGCTGTCCAACCCCGCCTCCACGATCTGGGCCGCCGGACTCATATGGTCGATGAAACGGTCAGGCAGCACCATCGGCCGGAACCGCAGGCCGCCATCCAGCAGGCCATGTGTGGCCAGATGCTGGGCCACCAGCGCCGAAAATCCACCGACCGAGGCCTCCTCGACGGTGAGGAGCACCTCGTGGTGGCGGGCCAGCTGCTCCAGCAACGCCGTGTCGATCGGCTTGGCGAAGCGGGCATCGGCCACCGTGGTGGGCAGGCCGCGGGCGGCCAGTTCGTCGGCCGCGCGCATGGCGTCGGCCAGCCGAGTGCCCAGGCTGAGGATCGCGACCCGCCCGCCCTCGCGCAGGATGCGGCCGCGGCCGATCGGCAGGACCTGACCGCGCGCCGGCAGCGCCAGGCCGGTGCCCTCGCCACGCGGGTAGCGGAACGCGCTGGCGCGGTCGCCGATGGAG
>CAXUGD010000214.1:0-6004 GCA_964250355.1 uncultured Acetobacteraceae bacterium
CCGGCGCCGGCGGGCGGGGGGGGGGGCGCGGCGCTGCGGCCGGGCGCCGGCCGGCTGGCGATCCTTCCGCAAACCTTCGTGTTGCTGGTCGATGACGAACCGATCATGCGCGAGCTGATGGCTGAGGAACTGGCCGAACGCGGGTTCGCAGTCCTGCAGGCCGACAGCGCACAGGCCGCGCTGGAAATGGTGGCGGCAGGCGAAACCATCGACCTGCTGGTGACCGACCTGAGCATGCCGGGAATGGACGGTGTCAGCTTGATCGACGCGGTGCAGCGGCACTGCAAGGGGCTGCCCGCGATCTTGCTGACCGGCCACGCCCACGACAATGCGCGCCTGTCGGCCCATGGCGGCGCCAACTGCACCTATACGCTGCTTGCCAAGCCGATCCGTGCCAACGAGCTGGCGGCCCAGGTCGTGCGCCTGCTGGGCACCTCGCCCGCCCCGGCATCGGCCGATGCATTGTGGGAGGCGGCCGAGGTGGGATGACCATGGGCCATGGCGGCGCTCGGCACAGCCCCGCTTGACTTTCGGCACTCCCCCAGCCCAGAAGCAGTGCGATCCGGGCAATAGACATGACCCCGGTCCCCGCCACATGCGGGGATGACGCCGCTCCGCGAGGGTTCGCGCAGCGGCGCATACGCCATTGGAGGACGCGCACACCATGTTCGACGCCCTGTCGGACAAGCTGACCGGCATCTTCGACGGCCTTCGCAAGCGCGGGGCGCTGAGCGAAGGAGACGTGACCGAAGCGCTGCGCGAGGTGCGGCTGGCGATGCTGGACGCCGACGTGGCGCTGCCGGTTGTCAAGGACTTCGTGGCCAAGGTGCGGGAGCGGGCCATCGGCGCCGAGGTCCTCTCGGCCGTGTCGCCCGGCCAGCAGGTCGCCAAGATCGTCAACGACGTGCTGGTGGAGGCGCTCGGCGGCGCGGGCGCCGTGCCGTTGAACCTGACGGCCGCGCCGCCGGTGCCGATCCTGATGGTCGGGCTGCAAGGCTCGGGCAAGACCACCACATCGGGCAAGCTCGCCCTGCGGCTGACCAGCCGGGAGCGCCGTCGCGTGCTGCTGGCCAGCCTGGACACCCAGCGCCCCGCCGCCCAGCTTCAGCTGGCGCAGCTGGCAGAACGCGCGGGCGTGGCGAGTCTGCCCATCGTAGCCGGCCAGACCCCCGTGCAGATCGCCCGCCGTGCCATGGAGGCCGGCCGTCGCGAAGGCTACGACGTGGTGATCCTGGACACCGCGGGCCGCCTGTCGATCGATCAGGCGCTGATGAACGAGGTTCGCGAGATCCGCGAGACCACCAACCCGGTCGAGACCCTGCTGGTGGTCGATGCGATGACCGGCCAGGACGCCGTGCAGACCGCGCAGGCTTTCAACGACGCGGTCGGGGTCACCGGCATCGTGCTGACCCGCATGGACGGCGATGCGCGCGGCGGCGCGGCCCTGTCCATGCGCCAGGTGACCGGGGCGCCCATCAAGTTCAGCGGCAGCGGCGAGAAGATCGACGCGCTGGAGGAGTTCCACCCCGAGCGTGTGGCCGGCCGCATCCTAGGCCTGGGCGACATCGTGGGCCTGGTGGAGCGCGCGTCGGAGACGATCGACCAGGACGAGGCCGAGCGCGTCGCCAAGCGGATGATGCGCGGGCAGTTCACGCTGGAGGACTACGCGGCCCAGCTGAAGCAGATTAGCAAGATGGGGTCGATCAGCAACATCTTGGGCATGCTGCCCGGCATGGGCCAGATGAAGGCGCAGATCGAGAACGCCAACATCGACACGGCCGTGTTCAAGCGGCAACAGGCGATCATCGGTTCGATGACGCTCAAGGAGCGGCGTACGCCCGACATCATCAAGGCGAGCCGCAAGAAGCGCATCGCCGCCGGCTCCGGCACCAGCGTGCAGGAGATCAACAAGCTGCTGAAGCAGTTCGACGACATGAGCACGATGATGAAGCGCATGGGCAAGCTGGGCCAGAAAGGCCTGATGCGCCAGGGCATCGGCGCGCTGATGCCGAAGGGCCTGGGCCAGCAGCAACGGCCGCGCGGTTACTGACCTTTTCCGATTACCGACAACTGAAAGCTGAGACCTGACACATGTCCCTGAAGATCCGCCTCGCCCGTGCTGGCGCCAAGAAGCGCCCCTACTACCACATCGTCGTTGCCGACAGCCGCTCGCCCCGCGACGGCCGCTTCATCGAAAAGGTGGGCAGCTACAACCCGATGCTGCCGGCCGAACACGAGGAGCGCATCCGCCTGTTCCAGGAGCGCATCAAGCACTGGCTCAGCGAGGGCGCAGTTGCCACCGACCGCGTCGCCAAGTTCCTGGGCAATGCGGGGCTGATGGCCAAGCGCGCCTATGCCGAGCAGCCGATCCAGTCCGCGCCGAAGAAAAAGGCGCAGGACCGGGCAAAGGCTGCAGCAGCGGCCGCCGGCTAGCACGTGCCCCAGCCGCGCATCCTGATGGGCGTAGTGGGCCGGCCGCACGGCGTGCGCGGGCTGGTGCACGTGCACAGCTATACCGCGGAGCCGGCCGACCTGGCGCGCTACAATCCGCTGCTGGACGATGCCGGCCGCACCTGGTCGCTCGCCTGGCGCGGCGAAGGTGTCGCGGAACTGCGGGACGGCGCCGGCCGGCCGCTTGCCGACCGCACCGAGGCCGAGCGGCTGGTCAACACGAAGCTGCACGTGGAACGCAGCCGCCTGCCGGCGCCGGACGGGGAGGAGTTCTACCTGGCCGACCTGGTGGGCCTTCAGGCGCGCGATGCCGCCGGTGCGCGGCTCGGCCAGGTTGCGGCCGTGCACGATTACGGGGCCGGAACCAGCCTGGAGATCGAGCGGCCGTCCGGCAACCCGCTGCTGGTGCCCTTCACCCGCGCCGCTGTGCCGCAGATCGACATCGCGGCCGGCACGCTGACCATCGTGCCACCCCACGAGGTGGAGATGCGGGAGGCCGCCGCATGACCTGGCGCGCCACCGTGCTGACCCTGTTCCCGGATATGTTCCCAGGCCCGCTCGGCCAGTCGCTGGCCGGCCGCGCGCTGGCATCCGGCCTGTGGTCGCTGGAGGCGCGCGACATACGCGCTTCCAGCACGGACCGGCACGGCCGCGTGGACGACACCCCGTTCGGCGGCGGCGCCGGCATGGTGATGCGCCCGGACGTGGTCGGCGCCGCCCTGGCCGATGCCGGCGGGGCGCGCGGGATCGTCTATCTTACCCCGCGCGGCCGGCGCTTCACCCAGGCCGACGCGCAGCGGGTGGCCGCCGGCCCGGGCGTAGTTCTGCTGTGCGGCCGTTACGAGGGCATCGACCAGCGCGCCATCGAGGCCAGCGGCGCCGAGGAGGTCAGCGTCGGCGATTACGTGCTTTCGGGCGGCGAACTGCCCGCCATGGTGTTCCTGGACGCGGTAGTCCGCCTGCTGCCCGGCGTGATGGGCGCGGCCGACAGCGCCACGGAGGAGAGTTTTTCCGCCGGCTTGCTGGAGTATCCGCATTACACCCGTCCCGCCGAGTGGTGCGGCCGTGCCGTGCCGCCCGTGCTGCTCAGCGGCAACCATGCCGCGATACGCGCCTGGCGCCTGGCCGAAGCCGAGCGCATCACCCGCGACCGCCGCCCCGATCTGTGGGCCGCCTACTGCCAAGCCGACGCAGGGGGCACGCCGTTTGCGTCAGCCCCCGCCACCGCCTAAATCGAAGCCGAGAAAAGGACCTTCCATGAACATCCTGCAAACCTTCGAGGCCGAGGAAGTGGCCCGCCTCACCGCCGCCCGCGCGGTGCCCAGCTTCGCCCCCGGCGACACCGTGAAGGTGTCGGTGAAGGTCGTCGAGGGTGAGCGCACCCGCGTGCAGGCCTATGAGGGCGTCGTCATCGCGCGCAGCAACCGCGGCCTGAACAGCAACTTCACCGTGCGCAAGATCAGCTACGGCGAAGGCGTGGAGCGCGTCTTCCCGCTCTACTCGCCGCAGATCGCGGAGATCGACGTGATCCGCCGGGGCGATGTGCGGCGCGCCAAGCTGTATTACCTGCGCGGTCGCCGCGGCAAGTCCGCCCGCATCGCGGAAAAGGCGCGCGAGACGCCGTCCGCGGCCCGGGATGCGGCTGCGGAGTGAGCCAAGGGGCTTTGCCCCCTGGACCCCCACCAAAGGCCGTAGGCCTCTGGACACCATTACTAGGGGTAGGAGGATGAGGGGCCGACTCGTTCTGTAACACAGGCTCGGTTGGCCCCTCATTCTCCTAGCCCTAACAAACAGGTTCTAAGGACGACTGTCCTTAGCGGGGTTCAGGGGCAGAGCCCCTGGCCTTAACCCGGAGGCCCGCACCGCATGCCGCGCACGTTGTTCGACAAGGTCTGGGACGCCCACGTCGTTGAGAGATTGGACGACGGGACCTGCGTTCTCTACATCGACCGCCATCTGGTGCATGAGGTCACATCTCCGCAGGCCTTCGAGGGTTTGCGCATGACGGGCCGCCGCGTGCGCCGGCCGGATGCGACCATCGCGGTGACGGACCACAACGTGCCAACGTCGGACCGGCGGGCCGGGATCGCCGAGCCGGAAAGCCGGCTGCAGATCGAGACGCTCGAGCGTAACGTGGCCGAGTTCGGCGTGCCCTATTTCCCGCTGCTCGATGCGCGCCAGGGCATCGTGCACATCATAGGGCCGGAGCAGGGGATTTCGCTGCCGGGCATGACGATCGTCTGCGGCGATTCGCACACGTCCACCCACGGCGCACTGGGTGCGCTGGCCTTCGGCATCGGCACGTCGGAGGTGGAGCACGTGCTGGCCACGCAGACGGTGCTGCAACGGCCGGCGAAGAACATGCGGGTGCAGGTCGATGGCGCGCTGGCGCCGGGTGTCACGGCGAAAGACGTGGTGCTGGCCATCATCGGCCGCATCGGCACCGCCGGCGGCACCGGCCACGTGATCGAATACGCCGGCTCGGCCATCCGCGCGCTGGACATGGCGGGGCGCCTGACCGTGTGCAACATGTCGATCGAAGCGGGCGCGCGCGCCGGCGTGATCGCGCCCGACGAGACCACGTTCGAGTACATCCGCGGGCGCCCCTACGCCCCGGCCGGCGAGGCGTTCGACCATGCGGTCGCCTACTGGCGCACGTTGGCGTCCGATGAAGACGCCGTGTACGACAAGACCGTCGTGATGGACGCCGCCCAGATCGCGCCCATGGTCAGCTGGGGCACAAGCCCGGAGGCGGTCGCCCCGATCACAGGCGCGGTGCCGGATCCGGCCTCCATTGCCGACGAGGCCAAGCGCGCGGACATGGTGCGCATGCTGGACTACATGGCGCTGTCGCCCGGCCAGAAGCTGGCGGAGATACCGATCGACGTCGTGTTCATCGGCAGCTGCACCAACGGCCGGATCGAAGACATTCGTGCTGCGGTCAGCGTCGTTCGCGGCCGGCACGTGGCGCCGGGCGTGCGCGCCATGGTGGTGCCGGGCTCGGGCATGGTCAAGCTGGCCGCCGAAGCCGAGGGGCTCGACCGCGTCTTGCTGGATGCCGGTTTCGAGTGGCGCGAGGCCGGCTGCTCGATGTGCCTGGGCATGAACCCCGACAAGCTCACGGCCGGCCAGCGCTGCGCCAGCACGTCCAACCGCAACTTCGAGGGCCGTCAGGGCCCGGGCGGCCGAACGCATCTGCTGTCCCCGGCGATGGCTGCGGCTGCCGCGGTCACGGGCCGTCTGACCGACGTGCGGGCGTTCGCCTGATGCGCGCCTTTACCGTGCTGACGGGCGTGGCCGCACCGTTGCCGATGGCCAACGTCGACACGGACAAGATTATCCCGGCCCGATTCCTCAAGACCATCAAGCGCAGCGGCCTGGGCGTGCACCTGTTCGACACGCTGCGCTACGATGCGGACGGCGCTGAGCGGGCGGATTTCGTGCTGAACCAACCCACCTATCGCAGTGCCGAAATCCTGATCGCACATGAGAATTTCGGCTGCGGCTCGTCGCGCGAACACGCGCCCTGGGCGCTGCTGGATTTCGGCATACG
>CAXUGD010000215.1:0-5981 GCA_964250355.1 uncultured Acetobacteraceae bacterium
ATCGCGCGGCACCAGCGTGTTCGCCGAGTCGCGCGCCACCTGGAGCTGGCCGATCTTGGCCTCCTCGATGCGCTGCACGCAGAACGTGCACTTCTCCATCACGCCGCGCATCCGCACCGTGACGTTCGGGTTCTTGGAGAGCTTCTTGATCTCGTCCATGCCGTCGCGCCGCACGCCGCGCACCGCCACGCGCGAGGCCTCGGCATAGCGGCCAGCGGCTTTCGCCAGCTCCGTGCGGCGCTCGGCGGTCAGCTGCGGGATCGGCACGCGCACCATCTGGCCGTCGGAGCCGGGGTTCAGGCCCAGCCCGCTGTCGCGTATGGCGCGCTCCACGGCGCCCACCAGCGTGCGGTCCCACACCTGCACGGTCAGCATGCGCGGCTCGGGCACGCCGATGGTGCCCACCTGGGTCAGCGGCACCTCGCTGCCATAGGCTTCCACGCGCACCGGCTCCAGCAGGCCGGGGCTGGCGCGGCCGGCACGCAGGCCCGCGAAGTCGCGCCGCAGCGTCTCTAGCGCGCCGTCCATCCGGCGGGTCAGGTCGTCCTTGAGGGCGGCAATGTCGGCCATGGGTCAGTCTCCAGCGATCAGCTTTCAGTCATCAGAAAGGAAGGGTCAACTCCAGCGCCTCGACGACTGACGGCTGAATGCTGACCGCTGCCTACCCTGGCTCGGCGATGCGGGTGAATGCGCCCTCGCCGCGCATGACGGCGGCAAAGGCGCCGGGGGCGTGGATGTTGAAGACGATGATGGGCAGGGCGTTCTCGCGCGCCAGCGAGATGGCCGCGGCATCCATCACGCCCAGGTCGCGGGACAGCACCTCCAGGTAGGTCAGCTCGTCGTAGCGGCTTGCGCCGGGGTCGCGCCTGGGGTCGGCGGAGTAAACCCCGTCCACCTGTGTGCCCTTCAGCAGCGCGTCGCACTTCATCTCGGCCGCGCGGAGGGCGGCCGCAGTGTCGGTGGTGAAGAACGGGTTGCCGGTACCGGCGGCAAAGATCACCACCCGGCCCTTCTCCATGTGCCGCTCGGCGCGGCGGCGTATGTAGGGCTCGCAGACCGTGCTCATCGGGATGGCGCTCTGCACCCGCGTGGGGACGCGGCACTTCTCCAGCGCGCTCTGCACCGCCAGCGCGTTCATGATGGTCGCCAACATGCCCATGAAGTCGGCCTGCGCGCGGTCCATGCCGCTGGCCGCCCCCGCCACACCGCGGAAGATGTTGCCCCCGCCGATGACCAGGCAGACTTCCGCCCCCATCTCGACCACCGACCGGATATCGGCGGCGATCGTGGCAAGCATCTCCGTCTCCAGCCCATAGTCGCGCTTGCCCATCAGCGCCTCACCCGAGACCTTGAGCAGCACGCGTTTGTACAGCGGCGTAGGCATGTCAGATCCTCGACGCAGGAGCAGCACAGCCTAGAGGGGCGCTACCCGGTTGGGGAGCCGTCTTCTGCTCGTCTCAGGTCGCCGGGGCGCCGTCGGCATCCGGCGTCTTTATACCAGCAACCGCGGCGACTTCCGACGCGAAATCGCCGCCGGTGGCCTTTTCCACGCCCTCACCTAGCGCAAACCGCGCGAAGCCGACCAGCTTGCCGCCGGACTTCTCCACCACCTTGCGGACGCGGCTCTCGCCGTCATGCACCCAGACCTGCTCCAGCAGCACCACCTCCTCGTAGTATTTGCGGATGCGGCCCTCGATCATCTTCTCGATTACCGCGTCCGGCTTGCCGGAGCCGCGGGCCTGCTCGGTCAGGATTGCGCGCTCGCGCGCCAGCGCCGCCGGGTCCACCGCGTCCACGTCCAGCGCGTCCGGCTTGCTGGCCGCCACGTGCATGCCGATCTGCCGGCCCAGCGTCTCCAGCGCGTCCAGCTCGCCATCGGCCTGCATGGCCACCAGCGCGCCGATCTTGCCCAGGCCCGGCCGCAACGCGCCATGCATGTAGGTTGCCACCACGCCGGACGGCACGCTCATTACCCGCGCGCGGCGTATGGTCATGTTCTCGCCGATGGTGGCGACCATGTGGGTGAGCTCGTCGCCCACGTTACGCACGCCGCCGGGGTAGGGCGCTGCCCGCAACGCGTCGAGATCCTCGCCGACTTCGAGCGCGATCCTGGCCAGCGTCTCGACGAACGACTGGAACGCCTCGTTGCGCGCCACGAAGTCGGTCTCCGCATTGACCTCGACCATGGCCGCGCGGTTTTTCTCCGACGTCACGCCGACGAGGCCCTCGGCCGCAACCCGCCCCGATTTCTTGGCGGCCTGGCTCAGCCCCTTCTTGCGCAGCCAGTCAACCGCCGCTTCCAGGTCGCCATCCGTCTCGGTCAAGGCGCGCTTGCAGTCCATCATGCCCGCGCCGGTCTGCTCGCGCAGCGCCTTCACCAGGGCCGCGGTTACGTCCGCCATCCTTTTTCTCCACTCACAAAAGTCTTTTGCTTCTTTTCTTCAGAAAAGAAGGCCTTGCTTCCTTACGAAGCGGCCGGCGCCGACATGGCCGCCTCCAGCTCCGGATCCGCCACGTCCGGCTCGGCCTCCGCCAGGGCCAGCCCGTGGTGGGGCGCCGGCTCGTGGCTCGGCAGCACCGCTTCCGGCAGCTCCTCGGCCGCGCCGATGTCCTGGCCCGAGGCCTGCAGCTCCTGGCTGATGCCGTCCAGCACGGCGCCGGCGATCAGGTCGCAGTATAGCGTGATGGCGCGGATGGCGTCGTCGTTGCCGGGGATGGGGAAGGTGATGCCCTGCGGGTCGGAGTTGCTGTCCAGCACGGCGATCACCGGGATGCCCAGCTTGTTGGCTTCCTCGACGGCCAGCTTTTCCTTGTTGGTGTCGATGATGAACAGGATGTCGGGCAGGCCGCCCATCTCCTTGATGCCGCCCAGCGAGCGCTCCAGCTTGTCGCGGTCGCGGGTCATGTCCAGGACCTCTTTCTTGGTCAGGCCCTGGATGTCGCCGCCTAGCATCTCGTCGATCTGGCGCAGGCGCTTGATGCTGCCGGTGATGGTCTTCCAGTTGGTGAGCATGCCGCCCAGCCAGCGGTGGTTGACGTAGTATTGGCCGCAGCGCTTGGCGCTGTCGGCCACGTACTCGGCGGCCGCCCGCTTGGTGCCCACGAACAGCACCCGGCCGCCGCCGGCGGTGGTGTCGCGCACGGCGCGCAGCGCGCGGTCGAGCATGGGCACGGTCTGCTGCAGGTCGATGATGTGGACCTGGTTGCGCACGCCGAACAGGAACGGCGACATGCGCGGGTTCCAGCGGCGGGTGTGGTGGCCGAAATGCACGCCGGCTTCGAGCAACTGGCGCAGGGAGAAATCTGGCATCGCCATGGTTGGCGGTCCTTTCCTAGGGTTCCGGTTAAGCCTCCGCGGGGATTGCCCTGTCGAGCACCGGATTCTTGGGGGGTAAGCCCAGGAAAGTGCCCCGCGTGTGAATTTACCGACGCTGTTACGTCGGCGGCCGGGATATGGCCGGTCGGGGCGGCGTTGGCAAGTTACGTGGAACGCAACCTCACGCGGGCGGCCTTTCGATGCTGACGTCCTGCGCGATCCTGGGCTGCCCCGCCGTCTGCTCCAGGATCATCGTGTCGTCGAACACCCGGTGCACGCGTTTGCCGCCCGCCTCGTACTCGGCCGTGAACGTAGAGGCAACCGTCGCGCGCTGGCCGTCCGGGCTGACGAAGATACGGCTCACCGAAGCGGTGGCCGCGAAGGCCGTCCGCTTCGTCATCAGGGCAGCCGTCGCTGCCACGTCGGTGCCGGCCGGCCCGTTATGGACGTGAGGAACGCCGCTGCGGTCGTAGTACAAGCCAACAATCTGTGCGGTCGGCAGGTACTGCGCGGCGAGTGCGGTCCAGTCCCGCCCAACCATCACGTCCTTCTTGGCGGCTACAAGAGCCGTGATGGCAGGCTCGGTCAGCCGGTCGGCGGCAGCAGCGCCGAGCCATGGCGATAGGGTCAGCACGATAACCAGACAAACGCGGTGCATGCTGTGCCTCCGACGCATCAACTTGCGAAACTGGCCAAAGCGCGTTCCACGATCACCGCGCCAGCCTCCTGAACGAAGTGCCCGGCTTCGGCCAGCTCGAGCGGCGGCGGGGCGGCATATGGCGGATTCCGGCCCGATTTGCAAACTGACGGCCGGCGCAGATCGAGGCGGCTCTCGGCGCCACCGGCGCCAAGCACGCGCAATTGAGGGGTGGGGCGCGCCCGAAAGCCTGCCCGCGGTCGAACCCTCGCCTGTCGGGCCGGTTGCTGATGCATACCGGCATGAGGCCGGTGAAGGGATGTCCCATGAACCGACGCGACGCACTGCATACGATGACCGGCGTGCTGGCAGGTGCCGCCATGCTGGCGCTGCCCGGCGAGGGCGCGCGGGCCCAGATGGCGCCTGTGACCGGCGCCAAGCTGGGCATGGCACAGTACAAGAAGTTCACCCTGCTCGGCGGCACCTTCGCCAAGCAGACGAGCCAGGCGGCGCTGACGCGGGCGACCAACCCGAAGGTGAAGGAGTTCGCCCAATTCGAGGTGGACGAGCAGACGGTGATAGCGCAGGTGTTGACCAACCTCGCCAACCCGCCGCCTGCGCCGCTGGATGCGGGCCATGCAGGCAAGCTGCGCGACCTGCAGACGCAGACCGGCAAGGCTTTCGACGTGGCCTACATCAAGGGCCAGATTGCCGGCCACCAGGAACTGCTGAGCATCCAGCAGGGTTATCTGGCCGCGATGCCGACCGACCGCGATTCGGAACACGTCGCCATGCTGGCGCGCATGTCGATTACCATGCACCTGACCATGCTGAACGACATCCAGGCCCTTCTGGCCTGAGGCACCCCACGGTGACCGGGCCGGAGGCAGGTGTGCCTCCGGCCCGGCGGTGCCGGCTACTTGTCCAGCGCGTCGCGCACCGTGTCCTTGGCGCCGCCGACAGCATTCTCGACCTTGCCGCCGGCCTTTTGCGCGGCACCCTCGGCCTCCGTCTTCTTGTCGCCGGTCAGCTTGCCGAAGCCTTCCTTGATGGCGCCGCCAGCCTGATCCAGGGCGCCCGTTACGCGGTTCTCGTCAACCATGGTGGTCCTCCGTCTGCTTTGTCCTGGCAAGCGTAACGGACCGGGCCGCCTGCGGTTCCAGCCGGTCAGGCGCGCAGGACGGAGCGGCCGGCGTAGCGCGCCGCCTGGCCCAGCTCCGCCTCGATGCGGATCAGCTGGTTGTACTTGGCCGTGCGGTCGCTGCGCGAGAGCGAGCCGGTCTTGATCTGGCCGCAATTGGTGGCCACCGCGAGGTCGGCGATGACCGTGTCCTCCGTCTCGCCGGAGCGGTGGCTCATCACCGCGGTGTAGCCGGCGCGGTGGGCCATCTGCACGGCTTCCAGCGTTTCGGTCAGCGTGCCGATCTGGTTCACCTTCACCAGGATGGCGTTGGCCGAGCCCTCGGTGATGCCGCGCGCCAGGCGCTCGGTATTGGTCACGAACAGGTCGTCGCCCACCAGCTGCACGCGGCCGCCTAGCGTCTCGTTGAGGAGGCGCCAGCCGTCCCAATCGTCCTCGGCACAGCCGTCCTCGATCGAGGCGATGGGATAGCGGCCGCACAGCTCGGCCAGGTAGGCGACCATGCCCTCCGCGTCGAGCGAGCGGCCCTCGCCGGCCAGCTCGTAGCGGCCGCCCCGGTAGAACTCGGTGCTGGCGCAGTCGAGCGCAAAGGTCACGTCATCGCCGGGGCGGTAGCCGGCCGCCTCGCAGGCGCGGCTGATGAAGGACAGCGCCTCGTCGGCCGAGGCGAGGTTGGGCGCGAAGCCGCCCTCGTCGCCCACGTTGGTGTTGTGGCCGGCCTCCTTCAGCCCGCGCTTCAACTGCGCGAAGATCTCCGACCCCACGCGTATGGCGTCGGCCACCGTGTCGGCAGCCACCGGCTGGATCATGAACTCCTGGATGTCGATCGGGTTGTCGGCGTGCTGGCCGCCGTTGACGATGTTCATCATCGGCACCGGCAGGGTGCG
>CAXUGD010000216.1:0-5937 GCA_964250355.1 uncultured Acetobacteraceae bacterium
CCCAGGCACCGGCCGCCGCCGCCGCACCTGCGGCACCGGCCGGGCCCGTCAAGGCGCCCGCCTACGACCATGGCGACACGGCCTGGATGCTGACCAGCACCGCGTTAGTGTTGATGATGACCATTCCGGGCCTGGCCCTGTTCTACGCCGGCATGGTGCGCAAGAAAAACATCCTGGCCACCGTGATGCAGAGCTTTGCCATCTGCTGCCTGGTGACGATCGTGTGGACGGTGTGCGGCTACTCGATCGCCTTTACAAACGGACCGGCGACCGGCTCGTTCATGGGCTTCTCGTTCAACTCGCTGTTCGGCGACACGTCGCGCTTCATGCTGGCCGGCATCGCCGACAAGTTTACCAAGCAGGACGATACCGGCTTCGTGCTCGGCAACGGGGTGACGGGTGTGACGCCGGCGCCGTACGCCATACCCGAGACGGTCTATATGATGTTCCAGATGACGTTCGCCATCATCACGCCAGCGCTGATCGCCGGGGCGTTTGCCGAGCGGATGAAGTTCTCGGCGATGTGCCTGTTCATGGTGGGCTGGTCCATCTTTTCCTACAGCCTGATCGCGCATTGGGTGTGGGCGCCCACCGGCTGGCTCTCGACGATGGGCACGCTGGACTACGCGGGCGGCACGGTGGTGCACATCAACGCGGGTATTGCCGGGCTGATGTGCTGCCTGGTGATGGGCAAGCGCCGCGGCTACGGGCACGACAACATGTCGCCGTTCAATCTCACCTACGCGGTGATCGGCGCCTCGCTGCTGTGGGTGGGCTGGTTCGGCTTCAACGCCGGCTCGGCCGTAGGCGCCACCGGCCGCGCCGGCATGGCGATGGCGGTGACGCAGATCGCCACGGCTGCTGCAGCGCTCGCCTGGATGTTCGCCGAATGGGTACTTAAGGGCAAACCGAGCGTGCTGGGCATCATCTCGGGTGCCGTAGCCGGCCTGGTGGCGATCACGCCGGCCTCCGGCTTCGTGCTGCCGGGCGGGGCGATCGTGATCGGGGTAGCAGCCGGCGTGATCTGCTTCCTGTCGGCCAGCTACCTGAAGCACGCGCTGGGCTATGACGACAGCCTGGACACGTTCGGCGTGCACGGCATCGGCGGCATCGTGGGCGCCCTGCTGACGGGCGTGTTCGCCTCGGCCACCATCGGCGGCACGGACGGTTCGCTCGCGCAGTTCATCATCCAGTGCAAGGCAGTGGCCGTGACCCTGGTGTGGAGCAGCCTGGTCAGCTTGGTGCTGCTATTCGCCCTGAAGTTCACGGTCGGGCTGACGGTGAACGCCGACGAGGAGATGGAGGGGCTGGACACCGTGCTGCACGGCGAAAGCGCCGGCTAGAGCCGCCAAGGCCGGGCGGCTGCCGCCCGGCCCCTGTGCTTCCCAGCGGTCGTCCGACCGGCGCGGGCTAGGCTTGCGATCTGACCCGGTGCCTGGACGAGAGATCCGCCAGGCAGACCCGGTTCCGGCCGCCGTTCTTGGCCGCATACAGCGCGCCGTCGGCCGCGGCGAACAGGTCCTCCGGCGTGCGTCCGGGCACCGCGGCCAGGCTGGCAGCGCCGCAGCTGATCGTCACCATCGGGTTGGCCGCACCATGGGCATGCGGCATGTCGAGCAGCTCCACCGCGTGGCGGACCCGCTCGGCTACGGCGCCGGCGGCCTCCAGGTCGGCTCCCGGTAACAGGATGGCGAACTCCTCCCCGCCGACGCGGGCCACCATGTCGGTGGTGCCCCGCAGCTGCTCGCTCAGGCAATGGGCCACCGCACGCAGGCACATGTCGCCGCCGTCATGGCCGAACGAATCGTTGTAAAGCTTGAAGTTATCGACATCCAGGATGAGCAGGCCGATGCTGTTGCCGGAGGCTTCGGCCGCCGACCAGGCCAGGACTTTCCACCTCTCATAAGACCGGCGGTTGGCCAGCCCGGTCAGCACGTCGCGCAGGGCCAGTTCGCCCAGCTCGGAATTGCGCCGGGTCAAGGTTTCCTGTTTGAGCTGTTCACGCAACATCAGCGCGTAGCTCCGCCGCATCTCCGTTTCGACCCGCCAGGCACCGAAAACGGCGAAAACCGAGCAGGTTGCGATCAGGACTAGCAGCACGATGCCGAACACCCCGTGCGCCCCTGGCATACGCTGGATAAAGATCCCGAACATGACGGTCAGCGTCAGGCTGTAGGCAACCGCGATGCGGAAGCGGAAGCCTGCTGCGATGATGTCCAACATGATCAGCAGCGTCATGCCGCCTAGATAGATGGCGGGCCTGCCTTGCGCGCCGGATGTCATGAGCACGCTGAAGGCCAGCGCCACCAAGCTGGCGCAGGCCATCGCCTGGCGCTCCTGCCAGTGGATCGGCAAGCGGGTCCATACCGCGAGGTAGGAGAGGAGCCCGATCGGGACGGCTATGCCGCACCAGACCCACAGCACGGCCCAGCGTGCATCCGGCATGAGCTGCCACAGGGCTGGCGCCAGACAGATGCCGGTGACGACGCCGATCAGGGTGGCGAGCCTCAGCGCACTAAGCCGGGCCCCTGCCGTGTCCGCCAGGTAAACGGCCTCGCACGCCGGTGGAAAGCGCGGCTCGACCTGCCGCCGCTTCTCGCACAGCCAAAGCTCGATTTCGGTTTCGAGTAAGGAGCTTACCAAGACCACGGTCCTAGGCAGGGGGCAGCGAGACGGTCACGAACGATATTAGTCCGGTGAAATCAAGGTGGCAGCGGGGGGCTAAGGGTTCATTATCGGTTCGATTTGGAAAACGTGATCACAAGGGTCTCGGGGTACGACGGATGCCATGCCTGCCATCTCTTTCGCCGATTGTTTCTGCATACAGCCTGCTTACTCGCAAGCTCTAAAGAAGCCACTAACGGCGAAGAGAGTCGGCAAGGAGTGACAAAAAATCTCGTTTTCTGGAATGTTGCGCGTTCGTCTAAAATAAGATGTTGCGTAAGTGTCTCGAGGATGTTATGACGGCGTTATCAAACGCTTGCAGGATTGCGCATCAATGATCAGCTCAAACCGTCTTTCCGCCATCATCTTTGCCTTGGCGCTTGCGCCGGTGGCGGCGTTTGCCGGACCGAACCTCGTCACCAACGGTGATTTTGAACAGACAGGCATGCAGAACATCCAGGGCGCATTCACGCCGGATCAGATGACCACGTCCAACGTTACCGGTTGGTCAACGAGCGGCTACAATTTCATCTTCGGCGCCAACACCGCCACGACAGTTGGGTCGTACGGCGTTTATGGTCCGACATATCTCTACGACGGCAGTGCTGTTGCGGGCGGCGCGGTTCTCGGCCAGAGCCCGACCGGTGGAAACTTCGTCGGTGCCGACGGTGCTTTCGACGTTGGTGCGATCTCGCAGACCCTGAACGGCCTGACGAAAGGCACGAACTACGCCGTCTCGTTCTCCTGGGCGGGAGCGCAGCAGACCGGGTATAACGGGGGGACGACGGAGCAGTGGCAGGTCAGCCTCGGCAACCAGACGAAGAGCACGCCGGTTATCAGCAACGCCGACCACGGTTTCACCGGCTGGATGCAGCAGACGTTCATCTTTCAGGCAACCAGCGCCAGCGAAGTGCTGTCTTTCCTGGCCGTAGGCACCCCGAACGGTGAACCGCCTTTTTCCTTGCTGGACGGCGTTTCGGCCACGGACGTTCCGGAGCCGGCGAGCCTGGCCATGCTGGCCGCGTTCCTTGGCGTGATGTGCATGCTGACCGTGCGCTACCGCAATCGGGCGGCGGTGTAGAGTTTCCGGTCAGACGCTGGCTGTTCTACGAGCCCGAACCGCCTTGCAAGCGGCGTGTCGCACGGAGTTTGATTCGAGAACTATAGAGTTTCTGGGGAGGACACAGGTGACCGGACGTCGTGCCCTCTCTCCTCAACGGCCTTGGAGCTGATGCTGTTTTGCCGTCAAGCAGGCGTCTGCTCTGTCACCCTGAAGATTAAGGCACTGCACCTCAGTGCTCAGCCCTCGCCGTTCCTGCGTTTACTCGAAACGCACGACGGCGAGCCGGTCGTCCGCGTGAAACGCTGCCGGGCCATGGGCCGTGCCGGCCTCATCATCGTTGAACCGAGTCGGCCGCACCCGGGCGGTGCGCCGCGCATGGGCGACGGTAGGACAGCAAGCGCCCTGCGATGGCAGGGCCGCTTGCAACAGGGCCACAAAGGCAGCACGGCCATGATCCTGTGGCGTCATCACTGGTACTCCTCTCCCCCAGCCTAGGGCCGCCATCTTACCAAATCATGAATCTTTAGCGAAACGAAGAAACGCCTTTGCTACCGTTTCGTAGATCTGGCGCTTGAACGGCACCGCCAAGCCCGGCAGCTCCGCCAGATGCGCCCAGCGCCAAGCCACAAATTCCGGGTGCGGATCGCGGTCCAGCACGATGTCTGAATCGTGGCCGTCGAACCGCAGCGCAAACCACTTCTGGCGCTGGCCACGAAACCGTCCCCGAAACGCCGATTGCGCAATGTCCTCCGGCAATTCGTAAGTCAGCCAGTCGGGATGCTCGGCCAGGATCGTGGCAGCGTCCGTGCCGATTTCCTCCCGCAGCTCACGCAGCACGGCTACGGCCGGGTCCTCATCCCCGTCGATGCCGCCCTGGGGCATCTGCCAGCCGGCCGGAACGCCGGTGACGGTGTCGGCCCGGCGCCCGATGAACACGCGGCCGGCGTGGTTGAACAGGGCGGCACCGACATTGGGGCGATAGGGAAGCTCGGTCAGGGCGATCTCTCCTGCGGGTTCTGGCCCGGCGGTGGGGAGCGTGGGGGCGGAATGGCCGTCAAGGGCGCCAGCACGATCCCGCGTGACGCCAAGCCGTGCGCCCAAACGGCAATCCGGTCCAGCAGCACCGGACGCGGCGGGCCCGCCAGGCCGATGGCGGCACCGTGCCGGGCGGCATCCTGCTCCAGCTCGGCCAGGTTGCGGTCGATTGCCTGTGCATCAGCCGGCTCGTCAGGCGCGGTCGCGCGATCAACGATGACATCGACGCTGCGGGGAAGGCTGTGGCCAGCCGCCACAGGCGGGGGCGCCGCACCCGGCCGGGAATCGAGGTACAGCAGGCCGCGCTGGTCCAGCGTGGCCAGCAACCCGCTGAAAGCCTGGCTGCTCTCGGCAAAACGCTCCCCGTTCAAGCCGTCCGACCCGCCAGTGGCCCCAACGCATCCCGCCACGTTCGACAGGTCCCAGTCCAGGTTCCGGCTATTCTGTGCCGGCGGCGCCGCACTGGTCAGCGCCAATCGCCCCTCTTCGGACTCGGGAAAGCCTGTCGGCTCCATGGGGATGGAGACCAGGCACTCACGCCCTGTCTGGCGGCCGAGCCTGGCCAGTTCGCCCGCGCTGCCAGCCTGGGCATAAGCGGAAAACGCCAGGTCGATGGCAAGCGGCAAGGTCTGGATCACCTGCCGGGTCAAGGCACGGTCCAGCCCTGCCCCGTCGATGACCAGCGACACGCGCGGATGCCGCTCGGCAGGATCGAAAGCCGCGGCATAAAGCTGGGCTGCCGTGCGGCCATCGCCGGCAATCCGCGGCGCCAGGCGGTCCGGCATGGTGGAAGCCGGTTCCAGCAGCGCAGGGTCAGGCTCGGGAATCGACGCGCTGCTGGCGGGCAGCGCTGGGGCGGGATGCGCCACGCTGGGTGGCACGGAGGCCGGCCGGGCAGAGGAGGCCGCAAGCCGAGGTGCCGCCGCGGCGGAGGGGGCGGCCTGCCTGACCGGGCCGGCCAGTTGCAGCACCAGCGCCGTCAGGGTCAGCACGCCGAGCGTGCCCGCCCAGAACACCAGCAGGGGGCGAAAGCGCCGCAAGCCGAGTCAGCGCGCTGGAGGGCGTAAGGTACACGCCCTCAGCTTCGGGCATGGCGGCGGGTGGGGCCAGCCGGCCCCACACCCTGTTGGAGCGGGGGTCATGTAATCCTAACGGGCGGCGTGGCGCCCTGCGGC
>CAXUGD010000217.1:0-5929 GCA_964250355.1 uncultured Acetobacteraceae bacterium
GCGCCGGCGCGTGCAGCCGGTGGCGCCCGAGCCGCCGCCTCCGCCGCCCGCCTACCAGCCTGTGCCCGAGGCTGTAGCATTGCTTACCGAGATCCTGGCCAGGCTGCATGATGTCGAGGTGCCGCTCGTGCAATTCGTTCCGGCCTGTCCGGCAACCGGCATCGGGCGTGTGGCCCCGGACTTAGCGGTTGCTGCCGTCGCCCCGCAAGGCCGCACGCTTCTGCTGTCGTCGCGGCTGAACGAAGGCGACGCGGAGCTCATGCCGGTCCGGCCGCGGCGGTCGAGCCAGGCTGCCGTGGCGACCACGCCCGATACCAGCATCCCGGGGTTGTACTACAAGAGGATGGACGACATGTCCGGTCCGTTCGTGCCGACGGGACGACAGGGTGCGCAGTCGTTCAAGCTGGTGGTGGTGCTCAGTGCCGCCCCCAGCTGCTCGCCCGCAGCCCTGCAGTGCGCGCGAAACTGTCACGGTTCGATCATCACGGTGGCAGCCGGCCTGACCCGCCCGGCCGCCGTGCAGGCCACGGCCCGGCAACTGGGCCAGGTCGGGGCCACGGTGCTGGGAACGGTGCTGTTCGACGCCCCACGTTTGCATCTGGGCCTCGCCGCCTGATGCGCGGGGCTGCCGCGAGCCGGCTGCCTTTCGAGCTGGCCGTGTCGGCCGTAGTGGTGGAGCTCACGGTCAGCGCCAACCTGCTGACCTGGGTGGGCATTCCATACGTAAGCGAAGGGGGAAGCCTGCCGCTCAAGCTCCATCCCGGAACCGACCTGCTGGCCGCGGGCATGGCCGTCCTGGTCATCAAGCGCGGAGGCTGGCCGGTGCTGGCCGGGCAAAAGCCGCTGCTGCTGTTCTTTGCGGCCATGACCGCGTGCCTGGCTTACGCGGCCGCGGTGACCGGCCCGGGCAACCTGATCGTCCTGCTTGATACCTTCCTGCCGGCGGGCATGCTGGCCACCATCCTCTCGCAGGCACGCGCACCGCAACTTGCGCTGCTGCGGCGGGTGATGCAGGTGCTGATCGCCGGCAATGCCGCCCTGGCGCTGGTCGAGGCGGTGCTGGGCTTCAACGTCATCCCGCTCTACCTGAACGAGGCGGCGTATCACGCCCTGACGGAGGATTTCCGGCCCACCGCGCTGTTCGACCACCCGCTCACCGCCTCGGTGATGACGTTGCTGGGCCTGGCGCTGGCACCGACGCGGGGTGCCTGGCGCCCGGCCTATCTCGGGCTGATGTGGGCGGCGTTGATCGCCTATGGCGGGCGGATGGCGGTTGCGGCCGCGCTGGCCATGGCCGGCGCGGCGTATGGCGCGCAGACGGCGCGGCTGGTGCTGCGCAGAGATCCTTCGGCTCCGCGCCGGCTGACTGCGGCGGCCCTGCTTCTGGCGGGCGTCAGCCTGTGCGCGGGCGTGGCTCTGGCGGCCGGGTTCGGCACGCGGCTGTCAGGCCACCTCTATTGGGACAGCAGCGCGCAGGTGCGCCTGGCGCAGTGGCAGTTGCTGGACCAGCTGGATAGCTGGCAGCTGCTGTTTGGCACCCGGCGAAGCGACCTGCTCGCGCTGCTCACCCCGCTCTGGTTGGGACCAGGGGTGGAGGTGATCGAGAATTTCTGGCTACTGATGTTCGTGGGCCTGGGCGTTGCCGGCTTTCCGCTGTTCGTCACCGGGCTGGCCGCGCTTCTCACCTGGTGTTGGCGCCGTTCGGCGCTGGACGGACGCCTTCTGGTGCTGGCCGTGATGCTGGTGGCATCGACCAGCAACTCGCTGGGACGCAAGTCGAGCATACTGGTGTGCCTCGTCGCCGCCATCGGCTGCCTGTCTGCCCAACGGACGGCGCCCACGCCCGCACGGTTGCCGGCACCTGAGGTTTGGCGCCGTCCGGCACAGGCCGCCCCCGCATGACGGCGCCCCGCATCGCCTTCTACATGCACGACCTGTCCGGCGGCGGCGTTGAGCGCATGCGCCTGGCCCTGATCACCGAGCTTCGGGCGCGCGGCCTGGAGGTGACCCTGATCCTGGCGCGGCGGCAAGGGGTGCTGGCGGCCTTGCTGCCGCCCGATCTGCCGGTGGAGGTGCTTGGCAGCCGCGGCATGCTGGGCGGCGTGGGACCGTTGGCGCGCACCTTGCGGCGGATGCGGCCCGACGTGCTGGTGGCCAGCCTGGACCACAACAACGTCACTGCCCTGTTGGCGCGGCTAGTGGCGCGCGTGCCGACGCGGGTGGTGATCTGTCAGCACAACGCGCTTTCGGCCGAACTTTCGATGGGGTGGCGCTATCGCCTGGTGCCCTGGCTGTACTGGCTTTTGCAGCGTGCCGCGCACGGCGTGGTCGCCGTGTCGCAGGGTGTGGCCGACGACCTCGCGGCCGTCGCCGGCATCGCGCGCGGCCGGATCACGGTGATCTACAACCCGGTGGTCGGCCCCGACTTCGCGCAGCGGACCGTAGGACCGGCGCCGCACCTCTGGCTTGCCGAGCGCGCCTGCCCCGTCTTCGTGTTTGCCGGCCGGCTGACACCGCAGAAGGATCCTGCCCTGCTGCTGGACGCGCTGGCGCTGCTCCTGCCGCATCGCCCAGCGCGGCTTATCGTTCTGGGTGAAGGACCCCTGCTTCCTGCCTTGCGGGCGCAGGCTGACAGGCGCGGCATCGGCAGCCGCGTGGGATTCGTGGGATTCCAGGCCAACCCGCTGCCCTGGATACGCCACGCCCATGCGCTGGTCTCGTCATCGCGCTACGAAGGCCTGGGCAACGTCATTATCGAGGCGCTGGCCTGCGGCACGGCGGTCATTGCCACGGATTGTCCGCACGGGCCGTCGGAAATCCTGCTGGGCGGCGCGGTCGGGCGGCTTGTGCCCACGGGCGACGCCGCTGCCCTTGCTGCTGCCATGCAGGCCTCCATCGACGACGTTGCCAGCACGGCGTGCATGACGGCCCGGGCGGCCTGTTTCACCGCCGCGGCCTGTGCAGACGCACACCAGGCGATGTTCGAGCGTTTGCTGCAACCGGCCCCGATAGACGCGCTTGGCCTGCGCTTCGCCCCGCTGCGCGCCGAGCAGGTGCTGGAGCAGATCACCGGCGAGGCTGCCACCGATACCGTGCGCCTCGTCGTCACCCCCAACCTCGACCACATCCGCCTGCTACGCCGGCCCGGCTTTGCCGCCGCCTATCGGTCAGCCGAGCTGACCTGCCCGGATGGCTTTCCCGTTCTGCTATACGCGCGGCTGCGAGGGCTGGCCTTATCCGCACGGGTGACCGGCTGCGAGCTGTTTCACCAGCTTGCCCATCATCCGAGCCTGCCCGCCCAGACGATTTTCATCGTCGTGGAAAGCAAGCAGTCCGAATGGGCTGCCATAGCCTGGGCTGCCCGTCTTGGGCTCACCGGGCGCATCCGCGTCGCACTCGCCCCGCCGGGGCTGGCCGGCAACGCGGCGGCACAGGCCAAGCTCGCGGCCGACATACGGCTGGCCAGGCCTACGATCCTGGTCATGACCTTGGGCGCGCCGGTCAGCGAGGAGTTCGTCCACCGCCAACGCGGTGTGCTGCCGCCGTGCTGGGCCCTGTGCGTGGGCCAGGCTGTCCGTGTCGAGCTGGGCCTGACCCAGCGGGCGCCGGCGGCCTATCGCCGGCTGGGCCTGGAATGGCTCTGGCGTATCGGTCAGGAACCGCGCCGCCTGCTGGGACGGTACGCGAAGGCGCTTGCGTGGTTTCCCGTGGCCGTGCTGCGCGACTTGCAGCCTCGCCGGTCGGTCACCGACTAGAGGGAGGGGGGTACACCCGCTTCGGCCAAGGCCGCGGCCTGCCGTGCCGCCAGGTCCTCCTCGCGGAAGTCGTCGATTAGCTCGTGGAACATGCGGTGCCAGTTCAGCTTGGCGCCCAGCCGCAGGAACACCGAGCCCAGGCCGATAGCCGAGCGGTCCATCAGCACGAACTCGCGCGGCGGCTTCACCCCGCCGGTCCGCTGCAGGCCGGCATGCACTTTTTGCGCGATCTCGCGGCCGTATTGCGGGTCGTTGGTTTCCTGGATCATGCGCACGCGGTCCTGGATCAGCGGCTCGTAGAGGAAGCGCGCCCACTGGTTCAACACGTCCGTCTTCTCGCGTGACAGGCCCTGGAAGCCCCAGCCTTCATAGGCATGGTGCGCACGCTCCTCATCGCCGTCTCGCACCGCCTCGAACAGGTCGATCACGCCGCGCAGGAAATGCGGACGAAACACCCGTATGGCACCGAAATCGAGCAGGTTGATGCCGTGATCGGCACGCACTTGGTAGTTGCCCAAATGCGGGTCGCCATGGATCACGCCGTAGCGATACAGCGGCACGTACCAGGCGCTGAACAAAGCGCGGGCCACGTCGTTGCGCACCTCCGTCGGCGGGTCCTCGTCCAGCACCGATTGCAGCGCGCGGCCGGGCAGCCACGTCATCGTCAGCAGTCGCGGCGTGGTCAGCGCCATCACCGGCTCGGGGACTGTCACGCTGGGCACGTCGCGCAGCATCAGCCCGTAGAGGCGCATCTGCGCCGCCTCACGAATGTAGTCCAGTTCCTCGCGCAGGCGCTCTGACAGCTCCTTGTATATCTCCTCGTTCTGCAGCGCGTTGTCCATCCGGTGGTAAATCGAAAGCGCCAGACGCAACTGGCGCAGGTCGGCCTCCACCACGCTCGGCATGTCGGGGTATTGCAGCTTGCAGGCGACATCCACGCCCGCCGCCGTCCGGCCGCGATGCACCTGGCCCAGGCTGGCGGCGGCAGCTGCCTCGCGGCCAAACGCCGTGAAGTTCTGCTCCCAGCCGGCGCCCAGCTCGTTGGCCATGCGCCGGCGCACGAAAGCCCAGCCCATTGGCGGGGCGTTGGCCTGCAACTGCGCCAGCTCGGCCGCGTATTCGGGCGGCAGCGCGTCCGGGATGGTGGACAGGAACTGCGCCACCTTCATCAGCGGGCCCTTCAGCCCGCCCAGGATGGATTTCAGGTCCTCGGCATGGGCCCCGCGGTTCATCTTCAGGCCGAACACGCGCTCGCCCGCCACGCGCGCGGCTATGCCGCCCACGGCACCCGAGGTGCGAGCCATGCGCTTTAGCTCGCCCAGCAGGTTGGCATTGCCGACCTGGCTCGAAGGGGGGCGATCAGCCATGGTCCGCCTCGAGCTGGTCGATGAAGCCTGCCACGATGTCCAGGCCGCGCCGCCAAAAGGCCGGGTCGGACGCATCCAGCCCGAATGGCGCCAGCAGGTCGCGATGCACCTTGGTGCCACCCGCCCGCAGCATCTCGCGGTACTTGGCCTGGAACCCGGGGTGGCCGGACTGGAACACCGCGTAGAGCGCGTTCACCAGGCAGTCGCCGAACGCATAGGCATAGACGTAGAACGGCGAGTGAATGAAATGCGGCACGTATGACCAGAACACGCTATACTCGGGCGTGAACTCGAAGGCCGGGCCCAGGCTTTCGGTCTGCACCTGCAACCAGATTTCGCCTAGCCGCTCTGGCAATATCTCGCCCCGCCGCCGCTCGTCATGCACCAGCGTTTCGAAGCGATAGAAGGCAACCTGCCGCACTACCGTGTTCAGCATGTCCTCCACCTTGCCGGCCAGCATTAGCCGGCGGCGGGCAGGATCGGTCTCGGCGTCCAGCAGCGCCTGGAATGTCAGCATCTCGCCGAACACGCTGGCGGTCTCGGCCAGGGTCAACGGCGTGCCCGACATGAGGTAGCCCTGCTCGGCGGCCAGCACCTGGTGCACGCCATGGCCCAGCTCGTGGGCCAGCGTCATCACGTCGCGCGTGCGGCCGTGAAAGTTCATCAGGATGTAGGGGGGCACGCTGGGCACGGTGGGGTGGGCGAAGGCGCCGCCCGACTTGCCTTCGCGCGGCGGCGCGTCGATCCAGTTGTGGTCGAAGAAGCGACGGCCGACGGCGCCCAGTTCGGCGTCGAACCGGCTATAGG
>CAXUGD010000218.1:0-5919 GCA_964250355.1 uncultured Acetobacteraceae bacterium
CCTCAACACCATGATCCTGCTGCTGTCCGGCTGCACGGTCACCTGGGCGCATCACAGCCTGATCGAGAATGACCGGCGCGGGCTGCTGATGGGCCTGGGCATCTCCATCCTGCTGGGCCTGACGTTCAGCTCGCTGCAGGCGATCGAATACTCCTCCGCGCCGTTCCATTTCTCGGGCGGCGGCATCTACCCGTCGGTGTTCTTTCTCGCCACCGGCTTTCACGGCTTTCACGTGATCGTCGGCACCACCTTCCTCGGTATCTGCTGGCTGCGCGCCAAGGCGGGCGGGTTCACGCCAACGCAGCATTTCGGGCTGGAGGCGGCCGCCTGGTACTGGCACTTCGTGGACGTGGTTTGGCTGTTCCTGTTCTTCTTCGTCTATGTGCTGGGGTCGGGCGTTCCAGCGGCCGAGTAGGCACCCGCCTGCCGCGCAGGCGGGGCCGCTTGGCAGGGCGCGGTGTTGAATAAAGCACCGATCCGGGGCGCGCTCGCTGCCACGCTCGTGGCCCTCGCCATCCTGGTTGCCCTGGGCCTGTGGCAGATCAGGCGCCTGCACTGGAAAGAGGGCCTGATCGCCCAGATCGACGCGGCGGAGCGGGCGCCGCCGGCGCCGCTCGGGTCCGGCACGCCGCCCTTGTTCACCCGGGTGCACGTGCACGGCACGCTGCGGGCCGACCGCATGGCGTTCTACGGTGCCGAGGTGCGCGGCATGCATATGGGCGCCCAAGCCCTGCAATTGCTCGACCTTTCGGGCGGCAGGCCGCTTCTGGTGGTATTGGGCTGGGTGCCCACCGATGACGGGGCGCCGCACCCGCTCTCCGGCGAGGCCGATGTTACCGGCTACATACGGCTGCCGGACCCGCCCGGATGGCTGTCGGCCGCTGACGACCTGGAGGATCGGCACTTCTACGCGCTGAACCCCGCCACCATCGCAGGCGCGCTTGGTGCGGCCGATGCGGCCCCCTTCACGCTGGTGGCACTCGGCCCCTCGGCGCCGCCCGGACAGCCACAGCCGGCCGATGCCCTGCCGCGTCCGGTGAACAACCACCTGCAATATGCGCTGACCTGGTTCGGGCTGGCCGCCTCGCTACTGGGCGTGTTCGGCGCCTGGGTGCGCAAGGAGGCTTAGGCGTTTGCCGAAGCCGACCTACGCCTGCTTCTCGACAGGCTTGTCGATCTCGCAGCGAAAAGAGGTCAGTTGATAGGACGGGTGCTCGCGCAGATAGTCCACGGCCATCGGCTGAGCGCTGACCATGCAGCTCATGGCGGTGAGCGGAAACTCGGTAACCGGCCGTTTCTCGACACAGGATTTAGCGTCCGACATGAGGCAATAGACGAGAACGAGCTGAACCACGGTTGATCTCCTGGCCGGAGGAATGGGATTTTCGTCGTCTGGCTGGCTGTTTGATGCACGGCACCATAAAGGCCGGGAAAGCGGCAAGTTCTTTCGTGCTGGAACACCTCGGCTTGACCTGGTGATGTCTGGCGCGGCGGAAACCGGCACCTTGGCCCCGTGCAGGAGTGAGCATACTGCCAAATCATTACGATCTGCTTATCAAGCACGGTACGTGCGTGTTCGCCTGGGGGCAGGCCATCGCCGACATCGGGGTGGCCGGCGGGCGGATCGTCGCGGTCGGTGCGCCGAGTGGCGACACGGCCGAGCAGGTCGTGGAGGCGCGCGGCCTGCACGTTCTGCCGGGCCTGATCGATCCCCACGTCCATCTGCGCGACCCGGGCGACGCCAGTGTGGAGAGCATTCCCACCGGAACGCGCGCGGCCGTGCTGGGCGGCATCGCCACGGTGTTCGACATGCCGAACACGGCGCCCCCGGTCACCACGCCGCAGGCGCTGGCCTGGAAGCAGGCCTATGCCGCCACCCATAGCTACTGCGATTTCGGCATCTATGTGGGGGCCACCCGCGCCAACACGCCTGAGTTGGGCATGCTGGAGCGGGCGGCCGGCGTTTGCGCGGTGAAACTGTTCGCCGGCAGCTCCACCGGCGACCTGATGATCGAGAACGATGCGGGGATCGAGGCGGCCATGCGGTCCGGCCGCCGCCGCATCGCGTTCCACTCCGAGGACGAGTACCGCCTGCAGGCCAGGCGCGCGCTGTTCGGTGCCGGCGAACCGGCCGCGCGCCACATGGCATGGCGCGACGAGGAATGTGCGTTCCTGGGCACGCGCCGGATCCTGGCACTGGCGCGCGCCACCGGCCGGCCCGCGCACATCGTGCACGTCTCCACCGCCGAGGAGCTCGATCACCTGCGGGACTTCCGCGACATCGCCACCGCCGAGATGCTGGTGAACCACCTGACCCAGATCGGCCCCGAATGCTATGAGCAGTTGGGCGGCTACGCGGTGATGAACCCGCCCATCCGCACCCGCCGCCACTACGAGGCGGCCTGGGCGGCGGTACGCGACGGCCGGGTTGATACGATAGGCTCCGACCACGCCCCGCACAGCCGCGCGGCCAAGGAGCGCCCCTGGCCCGACACCGCGGCGGGCCTGACCGGCGTGCAGACCGCGGTGCCGATCATGCTGGACCACGTGAACGCCGGCCGCCTCAGCCTGTCGCGGCTGGTCGATCTGATGGCCGCCGGCCCAGCGCGCATCTACGGCGCGGTCACCAAGGGACGCGTGGCGGCGGGCTACGACGCGGACTTCACGCTCGTTGACCTGCGGCACACCCGCACGATCGAGAACGACTGGATCGCCACGCCTGCCGGCTGGACGCCGTTTGCGGGCATGCGCGTGACCGGCTGGCCGGTGGCCACGATCGTGCGCGGCCACGCCGTCATGCGCGATGACGAGGTGGTGGGCAGCCCGGCCGGCAGGCTGGTGACCTTTCACTAGGCTCCGAACCCAATCAGAGGCTAGCGCTGGACATCCCTGCCCAGGCGAATAACGCTTCCCGCACACCGGCTTGCGGCCGGCTAGGTTGGTGGTGTTAGCCTGTCCCGGAACGGGCCGACCGCCGGTCGAATGCGTCCCCCCAATCCCGGAGCCCCGCCATGACCGCCTGGACCACGAACGACATCCCCGACCTGTCCGGGCGCACCGTCATCATCACCGGGGCGACCAGCGGCATCGGCTACGAGGCGGCGCTGGCTTTGGCGGCGCGCGGGGCAGAGACGATCCTGGCAGTGCGCGACACCGCCCGCGGCCAGGCTTGCGCCAGCCGCATCCGCACTGCCCACGGCGGCGCCAAGGTCAGCGTCAGCGCGCTGGACCTGGCCAGCCTTGCCTCCGTGCGCGCGTTTGCCGAGCGCACCGTGGCCAGCCTGCCCCGCCTGGACCTGCTGCTGAACAATGCCGGCCTGGGCCTGCAACGGACGCGGGCGGTGACGGTGGACGGGTTCGAGCGGCAGTTCGGCACCAACCATCTGGGGCATTTCGCGCTAACCGGGCTGCTGGTCCCCGCCCTGCTGGCGGCCCCTGCGCCGCGCGTGGTGACCATTGCCAGCGTTGCGCACCGGCGCGGCCGCATCGACTTCGACGACCTGCAGACCGAGCGCCCCTATGACGGCCGCAAGGCTTACGGGCAGTCCAAGCTGGCCAACCTGATGTTCGCGCTGGAGCTGGACCGGCGCGCGCGGGAGGCCAACGCGCGCCTGATGAGTGTCGCCGCCCACCCCGGCGTGTCGTCCACCGGCTTCATCGCTGCCACCGGCATGCCCGGCATGATGGTGAGCGTGGCGACGCTGGCCATCGGCGTGCTGGGCCAGAGTGCCGCACGGGGCGCGTTGCCTGGCCTGTATGCCGCGACCATGCCGGACGTGAACGGCGGCCAGTACTGGGGCCCGGACGGGCTGCTGGAAGTGCGCGGCAACCCGGCTTTGGCACAGGTCTCGCCGCAGGCCCAGGACCGGGCGGTGTGGCAGCGCTTGTGGAGCGTTTCGGAAGAGCTGACCGGTGTGACGTTTCCGCCGCTCGCCTAACGCATTTCTCGCTCGGTCTCTAAAAAGAGACTAGGCAGGCAATCCGAACTGAGTCATATTGCCACAGTAACGAAATCGAGAGTGCAGGGCAAGGTGATGGCTGAGATCGAGGAGCGGCTGGTCCCGCGGGACGGCTTGAACAACTACAACATCGTCCTGTCGCGGCTGGACATGCCGACGCATGGCGGGGCGCATTTTACCTTTGCGGTCACCAATTCCATGCTGCCCGTGGCCGAGCTGGCGGTGAATGTCCCCTCGGCCGGCCAGGGCCTGGACCGGATGACGGTGGAGGCGCACGACGCGCTGATCGACATCATGCGCCAGCTAATGTTCCGCGCCGACAAGGCCCGCGGGCATCACGAGCGCAATGCGGAAAGGCCGGCCTTTTCCGCCGAGGACGATTTGAGTTTCGTCGTCGAACCGCGCCACCGGCTCGACGAACTGATGGCCTAGGGGCCGATCTCTGCTCCCCGGGGCGCGTGAGGGGAACGGGATGGCGCACCCGACAGGACTCGAACCTGTGACCTCCAGCTTCGGAGGCTGGCGCTCTATCCATCTGAGCTACGGGTGCCCGCGCACCCGCTTACTCCGCCCCCAGGCTGCGGGTCAACGACAGCCCGCGCCGGCCGACGCCGGGGGAGCAAACGCCGGCCCACCGTCATCACCGGTCGGGCGGGACGAGGAGGGGCTTCCACGATACTGACGGTGGCATTAAAGGCGAGCCCGGCCGCACAACAGGCAACGGCTATGAGACGGGCCACCGGCCTCGATCCATCGACTTGGCGCGCCCCTGCCCACGATCGCCGCGGTTCACCGCACTCGACACCACGCACGAGCCGGGCGGCGGCGTAAACACGTCCGCCTCGGCCATCCCAATTCGGGCCTATAAGCCAACATAGATCCCCAGCGATACCAGTCACACGGGTTGCGCTTCGACCTACAACGCAGGAGCGAGACGATTCCGAAGTTCAAGGAAAGCCGCCCTGCCAGATCACCCACGATCCCGTGCTGGGGCCGGACGGCGCCGGCGGCCTCTACATCTACGGCCACGCCAGTGCCGGACTACCGAGGCCTGGGCGACGGCAAGCTGCGCTTCCACAAGCCGGGCTATCGGCGCTGCCGGCCAACTGGGTCAGCGGCACCAGCTTCGGCAACGCGCCGCTGGCCGCCTACCTGTTTGGCAGTGACGGTGGCCAGGTTGCAGGCACTTGGCCGGCGAGATCACTGCGGCGCGGCCAGTATCGGGTAGCGTGGCCTGGTGCCGGCGGGCGTGCCCGGGTCTGCGGCCAAGGCGGGGGCTAGCGTGGTGCTTGCCTGGTAGAGCAGCTCCATGATCGCGATGCCGCCGGCCTGTGCGGCTTCCGGCCCGCTCAGCCCCTCCGTTGTCTGGTAGGCGCGCACCAGCGCGGTGGCGGCGGGGCGCAGCAGGGCAAAGGCGCGGTCGAACAGCGCCTTGTTGGCGGGGGTCTGGGCAGACCAGGCGAACAGCGCGTCGAGCACCGCGTCGTGCCGGTGCCGCAGCCATAGGGTGGCGCCTGGCGCGCTGGCCTGCTCGACCGCCAGCAGCGGCATGTGCAGCAAGACGAAATCGGTATCGGCCGCGAGTTGCCCCGCGTCGCGCTTGAAGGCGGCGCCCAGCTTCGGGTCGGCACTGTCGCGTATCTGGTCCAGCACCGCCCGCCAGGCGCCCAGCTCGGGCAGCGCGTCGAGCGGGCCGGGCTCGGCCGGGCGCGTGTAGGTGTCGAACAGGCAGAGCGGCGCCGGCTGCGCGCCGCCGATGTCCCACAGCCCGGCATGGGCGGCCTCGCCCGGTGGCGCCGGGGTGTCGCTGCCCCAGGCGTCGGCCGCCAACGCCAGCAGCCGCCCACCGTCGCGGAACACGTCGAAGCTGCCGTAATCGCCGGTCTGGCTGGCGTAGCAGGAGAAACGGCCGCCCCCGTTGGCCGTGTTCTGCGCCTGGAGCAGTGCCGTCCGCGATACG
>CAXUGD010000219.1:0-5886 GCA_964250355.1 uncultured Acetobacteraceae bacterium
CTTGAATCAGGCTTCAGCCGATTCGGGAATCCTGTTTATGGGTCCGAAGCCTAAGGCTCTCCCGCAAGAAGGTGCCGGTTCGAGGAAGAGTGAAGCCTGGAAGCCCGGCGGTAGTTACCTTGACGGAAGTTTCGGACTCTGGCGAACCAGCGAAGGACGGTCTTGAAGCCATCCTCTACCTCCCACCCTGGTGGCCGAACGTAGACTACGGCTACGATGTCATCACGGGAACTATTGATGTCGGATCAAAGTCTGTTATGGCGACCAAGACTAACGCAGGCACTCTCTTACTCGTGTCGGGCGTTCAACCTTTTTGAGCGAGCCACACCCGTCTATAGTTCCTCGGATTGAACGCGCCTTCGAGCGAAGATTATTGCGGCTCGTCGGGCTGCCATACGTCTTTGGCGGGCGCGGGTATGGTGGCGTGGATTGCTCAAGCCTGATCGTGAGGGCGGCCCGCGAAGTGCTCGGGCTGCGGATCTCACAGCTGCCATGGATGACGGCCGATCAGCTGGGTAAGGGGCACCTCGGCTTCACTCGGCAAGCCGCACAAGACGACGTTCAATCTTGCGTTCTGGCGTTCTTCGATTGGGATGAGGACGCGACATTCGAGCATGTCGCCGTGAAGCTCCTGGACGACAGCTGGATTTGGTCATCATCATCGGCTGGACGCGTAGTGCACGTCAAGCCGGCCAGCGAAACCGTCTTACGCCGTCAGTGGCGCGAAATTGAAGGCGCGCTCGACGGCGCACGTAGCTCGCTCCGTCTAGTCGACTGGCAGGCGCTCCGAGAACTGAGATGAATCGCCCAACTCTGCGTCCGGTGTGGATCTGGATGGATGTTTCCGCGACCTGCAACCTAGACTGCCGCGACTGTTACACCAAGGCCGCTCACGAGCCCGCTTTACTATCTCCTACACAGTTCGGGGACATACTTCGCCAATTTAAGCGGCCAGACCTACACGTGCGGAAGCTCCATCTGAACTGGAGGGGTGAGCCACTCATCAACAAGCGCCTACCAGAGATGCTCCGCCTTAAGCGAGAGCTGCTGCCCGACGTTGCTTTGGAGTTCCACACGCACGGCATGCTTCTCAATCGGCCGCTAGCGCAGGAGATTTTGCAGGAGGTCGCTTCCGAGGACCGGATCTACGTCTCGGTAGATGGGGGCTCGCCAGAAGCACACGAAGCCAACCGCGGCCCCGGAACATGGTCAGGCGCGTTGCAATGCCTTAGGTTACTGTTGGATGCTCGAAACAATCTCCAAAGCGATCGACCAACGGTGGGCATATACGAGATCACCTACGAACGCCGCACCCGAGCTCATGCAGACCTCGTCGCGCTCGGCCGGCGCTGCGACGAGTGGACTCGTGTGGCTATGATCGGGGTAGATGGCGGCGAAGCGTCCTTCACGGCGTCCACAATCCCGTCAGGCCCATGTTTTTGGGCGGGGCACGCCTTGTGTGTAACGGCGCGTGGAGACGTGCACGTCTGTCTGCTCTCCTTCCGCCCCGACGGCCGACTCGGAAACCTTTTCACCGATGACCTCACAACCATCTTGGATCGTTCTGCCGCGTTCCGACGCAAGCTGATCGAAATCGGCAGGCCCGGTATCGCGCACTGTCGAATCTGCCAAAAAACCGAAGGTGAGATGGACGAAGGCGATCTTGTTCTGGCCTGACCCGCAGCGCATCGACCCTCACTTCCACATCAAAGGAGCGGTGGGGGCGCATATCTGGGGCGATGACGGTGTGCGCTTGCTCGACATGACTAGTGGGTGGAACGTAGTCGCTAGCTGCGGCATCGGGACTTCTGGTCATATGTGACGAGGTTGGGACTGGCCTCAATCGAACGGGCTCGATGTTTTCCTTCACTCCTCACCAATTTCGACCTGATATCGTTCTGCTCGGCAAAGCGTTAACGAATGGGTTTTACCCGCTTTCACTTTGCCTTGCAGCCCAGCATTTGATCCCATTCATCGATCGAGGCGCCTTCGCTTCCACGTATGCAGCCTCGCCGCTCGGCTGTTCGGCTGCTTCTGCCACGCTGGCGTTTCATAAAGCCGCTGGGCTTGGGGAACGAGCCGCGAGGACAGGATTGAAGTTGAAGTCGGAGCTGGAACGTCGCCTGCACAATTCCGCGATCTTCGCGGGGCTGCATGGGCGCGGGCTCGAGTTGGCTATCCACATACGATGGTCGGAAGCACCCAATTTGATGCCTCGTTCACTGCTCGAACGTCTGCGCGAAAGAGGTGTTTTCGCAACCGTCTCCGCCGGAGATCACGCGCTCATGCTCATGCCACCCCTGACCATCACGGAGGACGAGCTAGCCGCCGCAATAGACATCGTTAGCTCAGCGCTCATGGAGTAACGGGCGAACCCTCGGGGATCAGCAGGTTCAATCCTCGTGGCAGCTCTTTGAGCTCCCAAACGTGACCAACAGGCGCGACGATATCATCATATGAGTCCTGCCACTCATTAGAAGGATCTGCCTGACGATACTTCCTGAGCCTTGCTCTGCGGAGCGACGGCGTCATCCCAGCCGCATGCGCGATCCGAAGCCGGGTGCGTCGCCACGCGCCTCGAGGTATTTGCAGCGGCACAGGTTCGAAGTGAAGCCTTCGCGACTGAAGTTCGTACCCTGGCCGAAACGGCATAAGACGGAATGCCCAGAGCTTCCCGAGATCGTAGTGGTGGTAATCGTTGATCAAGCGAAGCACCTCCAAGCCGTATGCGGCATCTTTCGAGGCATAGGTCTCAAGAAAGGGGCGGATGAGCGCGGCATCGAATGGCGGAATTTCCTCGTCAGCGTCTAGCCAAAGGATCCAGTCGGGGGCGAAGGCCTCGCAGGCCTCGAGGAGGCGTGAGCGATTTGTTCGGTCGTCCCAGCCGGCATAAGTCTCGCGGCGGGGATTGGACAGGATACGAAGAACGAGCGATTCTTCTGCTAGCCGATTGAAGGTGTCGTCGGTGCTCCCATCGTCGAGCGCGATCACGCCGTCGCAGAATGAAACCACGCTCGCAAAGTAGCGTGCGAGCGTCCCAGAACCGTTCCTGATGGGAAGTAGACAGGTGATCCGCATGAGCCAGGTCATCACCTACAACATGACGCTGCGGGCTTATAGGAGCGTCCGCCGGTGATGCCTCTCCGAATATCCGTTTGATCCGGCGAAGGGCGCCACACCCGTAGGCCTACTACTCTACAGCGCGCTGAGCCCTGCCGACGATAGCGGCGTTACCGCCACCTGTACTCCGGGCTGCTGATCGCGTCGCGCCTAGCGCGGGCGATGCTCCCACCTCCGCTTGATTGCGACTGCCGGAAACCGTTCCCCGACGATTGCAAGGGAGATCGCCATGTCAAAACCACGGATCGCATCCACTCGCGCGGCTCGCCGCTGCATCCGGATGCCTGCCGAAGACGGTGGCGGACGCGCCGCCGTCTCACACGGCAAACTCGCGACCGCACTGACAGGCTTACCTCGAACCATCCGCCGTCAGGGGCTTCGCCTCATCGTGCCGCTAGCCGAAAGCACGATTTACGAGATGGAACAGCGCGGCGAGTTTCCGGGGCGGTTCAGCCTCTCGCCGCGATGCGTGGTTTGGGACCTTGAAGAGGTTGAGGCTTGGCTCGCCGAACGCAAGCGCGCGAGCGACGCGGGGCTGATGCTGGCCGAATTTTTCAAAAATGATCATCGCCAGCAGGCTCGGGCCGGCCCAGCCATGGGGATTGGCGTGGAACGGCGCCGGCGGCTGACTGATAGCCTCGCAATCGCGGCAAGTGAATTTTTTTCCCGCACATGCTGGATCACCTTCCAACTGCGCGGGATCACCGTATGCGTCCGGCCTGACGCGTCTTGCGTGATGAAGCCTTTCTCGATCTGCTTGGAGGCATGAGCGGTGTCGATGGTGAGGCTGCCACTGTGGCAGCCTCTGAAGCAGCTACGGTGCAGTATATAGAGATTGTTGGCGAGCGTCGTCGCGTGCACGACGCGAGCTTTCGCGCCGAGGTTTTGTCTGAGGCGATGGCGGCTGGTGCGCAGATTAGGGAGGTGGCGCGCCGACACGGAATCTGCACGAGCCTGATCTATCGTTGGCGGCGTGAGGCGTCGTCACTGGCCAAGCTTGGGTCGGCGGTTCAGCTGGTGCCCGTCAAAATCGCGGAGCCACGTGCGGCCGGGAAGCGGGCAGCGCCCACGGCGCCGGTTACGGCTCTGCAGACGCGCCGTGGGGTGATTGAGATCGAGCTGGACGGCGGCGTGCGGGTCCGTGTCGATGGCGACGTGAGCCTGGCCGCGCTGCGGCGGGTGGTCACCGCGCTGCGCGGATGATCGCGCCGCCTGCTGGGGTCAGGATCTGGTTGGTGGCGGGTGCGACCGACATGCGCCGTTATGCGGAGCGTCTGGTTATGCGGAGCAGGCAACCTGAACTGGCCGTGCGGCGTGGCGTTCCGGGTTGCGCTGCTCCGCATAATCTTAGCTTTGTCTTGCGGCCGCCAGCATGGCCAGGAGCGTGTCGGGCGCTTGGAACTGACCTCGCCGCAAGCCGGGAGGTGCCAGGGTGGCGAGGGCTTCCAGCTTCTCGGTCGGGTCCGCTCGCAGGTAGGCCTCGGTGCTTTGCAGGCTGGCATGCCCGAGCCAGAGTGCGACCTTGCGGACGTCGCGTGTTGCCCGAAGCGTGTGCATCGCGCAGCTGTGGCGCAGGACGTGCGGCGTCACCCGCTTGCCGGCGATCGATGGCTGGCGCTCCGCGGCGACCACGACGTGCTTGGCCAGGACATACTCGAACCCGGACCGCGTCATGGCCTGCCCGGCCGCGTTCAGGAATAGCTCAGGGTCGCCGCCGGCCGGGCGCGCCTTGAGCCATTCCGTGATGGCGGACGCCGTTTCCTTCCACAAGGGCAGCACGCGCTCGCGACGCCCCTTGCCCATGACATGGACGCAGGGTGCCGATCCTCGCTCCAGCTGGTCCAGCCTGAGGCCGACCAGTTCCGACACCCGCAGCCCCGCGGCGAAGGCCAGGTGCAGCATCGCGCGATCGCGTAAGCCTGATGGGGACTTGGGGTCGGGCGCGTCGAGCAGAGCGCGGATCTCGTCGCGGTCAAGGTGGCGGATGAGGGCTTGGTCGGTCCGTTTCATCGGGATGGCTCCTACCTGCCGGGCCTGATCAAGGCAGGACGGCAAGCGGTATTCCAGAAAACGGAAGAACGAGTGGACGGCCGCGAGCCGCGCATTGCGGGTGCGGGCCGAGCAGCCCCGCTCGGCCTCGAGGTGTTCAAGGAACGCCAGGACCAGCGGCACGTCGAGTTGCTCCAGGGCGATCTCCGACGGCCGGATGCCGAGGCGTGCAGCGGCGAAGCAGACCAGGAGCTGGAAGGCGTAGGCATACGCCTCGCAGGTGTGCGGGCTTGCCTTGCGCTCGCGCGGCAGGTGCTCGCGGAGGAAGGCGCTGAGCTGGGCGGCGAGCGTCGTCATGCCTGCCCTCCGCGCAACAAGAGTTCGCCGGCCTCCGCTACCGTGCGCAGCAGGACCGGCGTCGCCTCCAGATACCAGTAGGTGTCGGCGACCCTGGCGTGGCCGAGATAGGTGGAGAGTGCGACGAGATGCCGGGCGACCGCGTGCTGCTCGGGCGCGCAGTCCTCGAGCGAGCGGACCGCGAAGGTGTGGCGCAGGTCGTGCAGGCGGGGGCCTGGTTCGCCAGGCCCGCCTCTGAGGCCGGCGGCGCGAGCCAGGTGACGGAATGTGCTGGCCGCCGTGTCGTACGGGAGCGGCCCATGGCGCGCCGAGGTGAACAGGCTGTCGCAGGCAGGCGCCGACCGCGACCTTGCCTGCAGGTGGCGGTCGAGCGCGGCCCGCACCGTGCCGTGCAGCGGCAGCAGCCGGCTCTTCTGGAAC
>CAXUGD010000220.1:0-5845 GCA_964250355.1 uncultured Acetobacteraceae bacterium
CCCGAGACCAGTGACGCCGGCGCGACCGGTGCCGGCCCCGCCCGTAATCAAGACGCGGTTGACCAGCGCGCCGTCGCTGCCGACCACACCGCTACCCCCGTTGCCGCCCAGGTAGTTGTAAAGGTACGGTGCCCCGCCGATGCCGCCTGCAATCGTTCCATCGTTGCTGGCCTCCGCACCATTGGCGAGTTGAACGCCCGCTCCGCCATTGCCGCCGTACAAGTATCTGGCGCCGCCGCCAGCGCCGCCCGTGATGGTTCCGGCGTTGGACAGGGACGCGCCGGAGAGATTGACGCCAATGCCGCCGACGCCGCCGGAATAGTAACCGTAGCCGCCCGCACCGCCGGCGATGCTGCCGGTGTTTGCCAGGTGGCCGGACGCCTGGAAGTCAACGCCGATGCCGCCAGCGCCGGCCACTTGGTCGAAGCTGTAGTAGTTGGCGGCGCCAACGATGTGGCCCTGGTTGACCACGTTGGCAGAACCGAGAGTAGAAGGGACCTCCACGCCGTTCGCGCCGTAGTAGCCCGGTGCCACGATACCGGTTGGCGTGACCGTGAGCGCGTTTCCGTAGCCGGACTGGCCGAGGGTGACCGTGTAGGTGACGGTATTGGAAATGACGCTGCGCACTGGATCGTTCCCCTCCCTTGTTGGGGCGAACGATACATCGGGTCACAAAAAAATTAACGATTTTTTTGCAAAGCACGGCTTGGGGGCGGCCCGGACCGGTCCAGGGCTAGAGCTGGTCGTGGGGCTCCACCAGCGCTTCCGTGCGCGCGCCCGCCATGCGCGGCCGCGGCTCCATCTGCCGGCGGGTGAACTCCGGCGCGATTTCGGCCAGTTCTAGGAACTGGTCGGCCTGGCGCCGCAGCTCGTCGGCCACCATCGGCGGCGTGGTGCGGATGGACGAGACGACCGAAACGCGCACGCCGCGTCGCTGCACCGCCTCGATCAGCCGGCGAAAATCACTGTCGCCGCTGAACAGCACGGCATGATCCATCTTGTCGGCCAGCTCCAGCATGTCGATGGCCAGCTCGATATCCATGTTTCCCTTCACCCGCCGCCGCCCCGCGGCATCGGTAAACTCGCGCGCCGGTTTGGTGACCAGCGTGTAGCCGTTATAGGCAAGCCAGTCGGTCAACGGCTTCAACGGCGAGTATTCTTCGGTTTCCAACACGGCAGAGTAGTAGTATGCGCGCACCACATGTGTCTGCCGGCGAAAAAAATCCAGCAGGTTGCGGTAATCGACGTCGAACCCCAGGTTGCGCGATGCGGAGTATAGATTTGCACCATCGATAAACAGGCACACGCGCTCAGTGGGTAAAAAGATCATTGTCGGGCCTTTCAATACATCCGGATGCCGGCTGATGCTCTGCCGGGCGGCATGGTGATCGACGTAGAAGACGGACTCCTGTCTGCAAGAAAGCCAGCCACATTTTTGTCATCGTCGCAATCGGGGCCAACCTGTCGGGCACACTGGGCACCACGCCGCTGCAAAGCTGCGAGGCGGCGGCCATCGCCCTGGCGGGTGCGCCCGGTGTGCGGGGCGCCGTCCGCTCGCGCTGGTTTTCGAGCGCGCCGGTCCCCGCCTCCGACCAGCCCGCCTACGTCAACGGCGTGCTGCGTTTCGAAACCACCCTGTCCCCCGCCGGCCTGCTCGCCGCCTTGCAGGCCATCGAGCAGCGGGCCGGACGAGCCCGCAGCACGCCGGACGCGGCACGGACGCTCGATCTCGACATCATCGACATGGGCGGCACCGTTCGCGCGGTGCCCGATCCCATCCTGCCGCATCCCAGGGCGCACCAGCGCGCCTTTGTGCTGCTGCCGCTGCGCGACGTGGCGCCGCGCTGGATGCACCCGGTGCTGCGCCAGGGCGTCCAGGCCCTGCTCGACGCGCTGCCACCGCAGGACGTGACACCCGTCTCGGCCGGCCACCTTGCCTTGCACAACGGACGATTCGGCTCTAGCTAGGAGGTTTCCGAATCGCCTGCCTGCCCCGGAGTGCCCCTCGTATGGCGCGTGTTACCGTTGAAGATTGCGTAGAGCGCGTGCCGAACCGCTTCGAACTGGTGTTGCTGGCCGCCCAGCGCGCCCGCAACATCAGCCGCGGCGAGGAGCTGACGATCGAGCGCGACAACGACAAGAACCCCGTCGTCGCCCTGCGCGAGATCGCCGACGAGACGATCGAGCTGCCCCGCCTGGAGCAGGACCTGATCAAATCGCTGTCCCGCTCGCCCGAGCCGGAGCCGGCCGACGAGGAGGTACTGGACCTCATCCCCACCGACCAGAACATTTTCGGCCTGCAAGACATCTCCGCCGAGGAAGAGGCTGCCGGCATGGCGCAGGAGGAGATGTCGCCCGACGACATTGAAGCCGCCATCGAGGCGGAACTGGGCGGACGCCGCCGCTAGGCACACCGGAGGGCGCGCGATGGCTGCACCGATGCCACCCCGCCCCTCCCCCCTGCGCGCGCCCGAGGGCGGGGGCGCTGTCGCCCTGCGCGAACACAAGCTGGCCGAGCGAGTTCTCAGCTACGCCCCGCACGCCGACACCGCACTGATCGACGAGGCCTTCGCCACGGCCGTCCAGGCCCACAGCGCCCAGACACGCGACAACGGCGACCCCTACATCACCCACCCGATCGCCGTAGCCGAGATCCTTGCCGGCTACCACCTGGACGTGGCCAGCATCTGCACCGCCCTGCTGCACGACACCGTGGAAGATACGGCGGTGACCGCGCGCGACATCGAGGCGCGCTTCGGCCCCACCATCGCCGGCCTCGTCGATGGCGTCACCAAGCTCACCCGGCTGGAACTGCAATCGGACCGCACCAAGCAGGCCGAGAACTTCCGCAAGCTGGTGCTGGCGATGAGCCGCGACATCCGCGTGCTGCTCGTCAAGCTCGCCGACCGGCTGCACAACATGCGCACGCTCGGCTTCGTCACCAAGCCGGAGCGCCGCCAGCGCATCGCGCACGAGACGATGGACATCTACGCGCCGCTGGCCGCCCGCATCGGCATGGACCAGCTGAAGACCGAGCTGCAGAACCGCAGCTTCGCCGAGTTGGAGCCGGACGCGCACAGCACCATCCAGGCCCGGCTGAATTACCTGCGCGGCCAGGGCGCGGACGTGATCGAGGAGGTGCGGCGCGAGCTGGCGCAGGTGTGCCGCGAGGCCGGCGCCGACGTGCTGGAAGTCTCCGGACGCGAGAAAAGCGCCTTCTCCATCTGGCAGAAAATGCAGACCCGCAACGTGGCCTTTGAGCAGCTTTCGGACATCATGGCGTTCCGCATCGTCGTCCCCACGCGCGAGCAGTGCTACACTGCGCTGGGCGCCGTGCACAACGCCTTCCCGGTGATCGCCGGCCGCTTCAAGGATTACATCTCCACCCCCAAGGCGAACGGCTATCAGAGCCTGCACACCGGCGTGACCCTGCGCCATCCGCGCAACCAGAAGATCGAAGTGCAGATACGCACGCGCGAGATGCACGAGATCGCCGATTTCGGCGTGGCCGCGCACTGGACCTACAAGGTCCCGGGCCAAGACCCGCCCAGCGAGGCCAAGACCTTCGGCTGGGTCCGCGACCTGCTGGAGATCCTGGACAATTCCGCAGCACCCGACGAGTTCCTCGAAAACACCAAGCTGGAGCTGTACCAGGACCAGGTCTTCTGCTTCACGCCGAAAGGCCAGCTGATCCAGCTGCCGCGCGGGTCCACCCCGATCGACTTCGCCTATGCGGTGCACAGCCAGGTCGGCGACACCACCGTGGGCGCCAAGATCAACGGCCGCCTGATGCCGCTGCGCACCGAGCTGGCCAATGGCGACCAGGTAGAGATCATGACGGCGCGCGGCGGCACGCCCTCGCCCTCGTGGGAACGCTGGGTCGTCACCGGCAAGGCGCGCGCGCGCATCCGCCGCTACGTCGCCAGCCAGCAGCGTGCGCAGACGATCGAGCAGGGCCGCACGGCGTTGACCCGCGCTTTCCGGCAGGAGGGCGTGGACGGGTCGGAAAAAGTGCTGGAGGGCGCGTTAAAGTCGCTGAAATGCGCGACGCTGGCCGACATGTACGTGGCC
Organism: uncultured Acetobacteraceae bacterium; assembly: GCA_964250355.1. Taxonomy (GTDB): domain Bacteria; phylum Pseudomonadota; class Alphaproteobacteria; order Acetobacterales; family Acetobacteraceae; genus BOG-908. Next base: position 4,072 of record CAXUGD010000220.1, read on the forward strand.
GTCGGCAGCGGCCACCTGGGGCCCAAGGACGTGGTGCACGCCACCTACCCCGAGCTGCTGGAGGCGCAGCGCAGCCCGCGCATGATGCCGGCGCTGCTGGCCCGCCCGCCAGGCGCGAAATCGACCCCGCGCGATGCCGGCATGGCCATCACCGGCCTGGTCAGCGGCATGGACGTGCACTACGCCGGCTGCTGCCACGCGCTGCCCGGCGACGACATCGTGGGCATCGTGACCACGGGCAAGGGGGTGACCATTCACACCAGGCACTGCCCCACGCTGGAAACCTTCGCCGCCACGCCCGAGCGCTTCCTTGACGTGGACTGGGACTACCCGAGCATCCGCAGCGCCACCGGGCGCGACAAGGCGACGCATACCGGCCGCATCAACGTGATCGCGGTCAACGAACCGGCCATGCTCGCCAACCTGACCAACGCGGTGACCCGCCAGGACGGCGCCGTGACGAACCTGAAGATCGTCAACCGCCAGCAGGACTTCGTCGAGATCCTGGTGGATGTCGAAGTCCGCGACCTGCGCCACCTCTCCATGGTGATCGCCGGGCTGCGCGCCGTCAGCGGGCTGACGCAGGTGGAGCGCGACCATGCGTAAGGCCGTCGTCGTTGCGAGATCGACCCGCCCATGATCATCGGGCTGGGGGCCGACCTTTGCGACATACGCCGGGTTGAAAAGGTCATGACCCGATTCGGCGACCGTTTCCTGCACCGCGTGTTCACCGAAGCCGAGCGCGCCCGCGCCGCCCGCCGCACCGCGGCACTGCACGCCGGCACCTACGCCAAACGCTTCGCCGCCAAGGAGGCCTGCGCCAAGGCGCTCGGCACCGGCTTCAGCCAGGGCGTCTTCCACTCCGACATGGGCGTGGTCAACCTGCCCACCGGCCAGCCGACGCTGCACCTCACCGGCGGCGCCCTCGAACGCCTCCGGCAGATCACCCCGCCAGGCAAGCAGGCCCACATCGCGCTCACCATGACCGACGAGGTCCCCTACGCCTTCGCGCAGGTGATCATTTCGGTTTAACCTCGCGTCTGCTACTGAACGGCGGACCACCATCATCGAGGTTGCCGTGCGGATCATCCCGATAATGGCGGTGCTGGCCAGCACAACGCTACGCGGCTTCCTCTACACCGCCGGCACGTACCGCACCTTTGCGCTGCCAACCACGCCCGCCAGCCTTGCCGTGCAGGGCATCGACAGGCACGGCCGCGTCGTCGGCGCCTACACGGACGCCAACGGCCAATACGGCTTCGTCTTCGCGCACGGCAAGACGACGCAGTTCGGCGCCTTCAACGCCGCCGATACGGTACATGTCGGCATCAACCCGTCGGGCACGCAGCTGGTCGTCTCGGACACGACGCCCTCGCCGCAGGCCAGCCGGTCGTATCTGGTCACCTGCACCGGCGACGGCTGCTGAAACCACCTAGCGCCGAGTGTCAACCTAGGCTTACATTCGCGGCGATGACCTATGTTGCACCGCCCCACTCGCTGGACCGCCGTCCCCATGCGGTCGTGATCGGCAGCGGCTTCGGCGGGTTGGCGGCGGCCGTCCGGCTTGGGGCGCGGGGCTACCGTACCACCGTGCTGGAACGGCTGGATGCGCCGGGGGGGCGGGCCTACGTCCATCGGCAGGACGGGTTCACCTTCGATGGGGGACCGACCATCGTGACGGCGCCGTTCCTGCTGGAGGAGCTGTGGGCGCTATGCGGCCGGCGGCTGGCCGACGACGTGGAATTACGGCCGATCAGCCCGTTCTACCGCATCC
>CAXUGD010000221.1:0-2293 GCA_964250355.1 uncultured Acetobacteraceae bacterium
GTGCCGGCAAACGCGCGGGCGGAGCGCGCATTGGACGAGGCGTTCCGCCAGCTGACCGGCGGGGCGCCCGCCGCCCCCGACCGGCTGCTGGTGATGGGCCGTACGCTGGCCGTGCCGCTGGCCGCCTCCGGCGTCGCGCGGTTCGACTTCGCTGCCCTGTGCGGCACCCCGCTGGGCGCCGGCGACTACCTGGCGCTGGCCACGCACTTCCACGCGCTGGTGCTGGACGCGGTGCCGCGCCTGTCGCCCGACAATTACGACGAGGCCCGGCGCTTCATCGTGCTGGTGGATGCGCTTTACGACCACCGCACGAAACTGGTGGCCTCCGCCGACGCACTGCCGGACCAGCTCTACTGCCGCGGCGAAGGCGCCCAAGCCTTCGAGCGCACCGCCTCACGCCTGGACGAGATGCAGAGCCAGGACTACCTGGCGCTGGCACACCTGACATAGGGCAGACCCGTTCGAACACGGCAGCCGTCAGCCGCTGCCCGTTTGCCGGACAGCTACGGTCGATTGAGATTTGGCATCCCTGTAGGGACTGACGGCCAGTCAGGAGAGTAGCGCCTGCACCGTCGAGCGGCCCTCATTCGAGAGCCGCAGGCCGTGCCGTTCATAGAAGGCCAGCCCACGACGAATAAAGCTTGAAGGCTGGTCGCGATGCGAAATCATGTTCCGGACTTTTTGCGAGAAGTAGGTACCGCTCCGTCCCCTGAAGATTTTGGCGTCCTGCCCCAAAGGGGCGAAAAGCTTCGTCAACTTCGAGACAAGGTCGCTTGTGGACATCCAATCCAGGCCGCTGCTGTCGTCAAGCAAGCGCAACGTCGGCACGACCAATTCCCGCTCGGAAATACGGGGTTTTTCAGTCCTGGCATAGCGGGCATGCGGCGTTAGCTGAGTAAGCAGTTCGACCGCCGCCAGCTTGTCTGGCTCAAACCTGTCGGCGTGACCAACCGTCGATTCGAGAAAATACTCTCGCTTCGACAAGTCCACTTCAAGACCGAGCAGAAATCTGAAAGTATCGACGGCTCTCGCTTCCAACCGATAAGACAGGGCGCCAAACCTGTCCTCCGGCGGCACTCTCGCGATCTTGAGCGCAAGCGTGTCCAGGAACAAAGGAATGGGCAGCTCCAAATCCAGTTCTTCGGTCGTGCAATCGTAAGCCATGACGCTGTGCGCAATCCTGGCAGCATCGGATAGCGGCTGAACTCTCCTCAGAACGTTCACGGAACTATCCTGCGTGTGGGATCGACCGGACTCAACTGTTCTCCCGTCTCAGGATCAAATTCACCAAGATGCCTGCCCCGGGCGTCATACCGTTCGACTCGCCCGTGGCGAGCGTCCCACTCAAGGATGTCACCATCCGCGTTACGCCATCGTGGACGTCGTCCCCCTGCAAAGGGTGTCTTCGGGCTCACTCTTCGGGCCTTCGGAAAACCTGAAAGGTCGCGCGGTGCCATGACTGGCTCGTGCGCGGGCGGGCGGGCCAACTCATTCCCCTACCTCTTAATGCGGGGCTTCTCAGCAAGCGTCGATACACGCCTCTCCATGTTCAGGATCGGGCAGGCCGGATTCGAACCGACGACCCTCAGTCCCCCAGACTGATGCGCTACCAGGCTGCGCTACTGCCCGTCACTCTGAACACGCGCCGGATGCCCGGCACCAAAGCGGCTTAGCACTCGCAGGCGGCCATGGAAAGCTGGCCGGTGCTCAGGGCAGGGCCGGCTCGGGGCGCTGCCACAGGAAGGTCAGCTCGTGCTTATTGTGGAACAGGTGCAGCAGGCGGCCGCCCGGGATCGCGGCAAACGCATCGGCGGCCTCGTGGTCAGTGGCGCCCTGGAACTTCAGCGTGCAGACGATGCGCCCGGCCCGGCCCGCGGCGATCCAGGCCTGCACCAGCCCCAGCAGGCGCTGCGGATAGGCAATGACGTCGGAAAACAGCCAGTCCACCGCCGGTTCCTGGGCGGGGTCCAGGGCGAACGCGCTTTCCTGCCGGACCTGGACGCCCTCCATGGCGGCCACCTGCGCGTCCAGCGGAGACTTGTCCACCGCCGTCACGCGGGCGCCCAGGCGGGCGATGGCCCAAGTCCAGCCGCCGGGTGCCGCTCCCAGGTCGAGGCAGGTCTGCCCCGGCTGCGGCCAGGCGCGCCACAGCGTGCAGGCCTCCCACAGTTTCAGGTAGGCGCGGCTGGGCGGGCCTACCCGATCCTCCTCGAAGGTGACCTCGCCGTTGACGAACGGGCTCGTCTGGGTCGGGCTGGCCGGATCGCTGCTTTCCCTGCTGGCGCTCTACCGC
>CAXUGD010000221.1:2303-5844 GCA_964250355.1 uncultured Acetobacteraceae bacterium
CGGTGCCGAGCAGGGTCCAGGCGCCCAGGTGGCTGGTGGGCGCTGCCACAGGAAAGCGCAGCGGCTTCGGCCGGAGCGGTGGCAGCCTAGCGGCGATCAAGGCGGCCCGGCCGTTATGGTCGAAGGGCAGGTAGCCCCAGTTGCGCTGGATGGCCCGCAGCGCGTCGGCCGCCCTGCCGATGGAGGACACGGAAAGCAGGGTGGGCGCGGTCCATACGTTCAGCGCCCAGGCGGCCGGCGCGGGCGGATCGGGCGACAGGGCCAGCAATCCGTGCCACGCGGCAACCGCCGCGCCGCGCCGCGCCAGCTCTTCGGCCAGCACGTCGGCGAACCCGTCCGCCGCCTGGTAGGCGCTGCGTACCGCCTCCGCCGTCAGGGCGAAGGACCGGCAACCAGGGCCGAGGCGGCCAGCAGCACCCAGCCGGTCATCAGCAGCACGCCGCCCGTGGGTGCCACCGGCCCCGAATGGAGGCCGGCCAGGTGGTTGGCATAGACGGCGCCGCAAAACAGCAGGGTGCCCAGCGCAAAGCCGGCGCCGGCCAGGTTGCCCAGCGCGTGGGCCAGCGGGGCGGCGCGCACCACCCACAGCCCGGTGGCCACCAGGGCCAGCGCGTGCCAGCCCTGCATCTGGATCGCCGACTGCACCGCGGCCAGGCCGCGTGCATCCAGCCGCTGCGGCAGGGCATGTGCGGCCGCGGCTGCCAGTCCCACGGCCCCGGCGCCGGCCAAGGCGCCCGCCACCAGCCAGATGCGGCCCATCGGCACTTTCTCCATCAAACTTTGCACGTCACAATCGCCTCATATGGCGGATCACTTAACCCGGCACAGGCGGTAAGCTCACAACCATGCCACGTGGCGACCTGTTTCCGGAAATCGGACCGTTCGAGACCGGCTACCTGCCGCTGACCGACGGCCATGTGATGTATTGGGAGCAGGTGGGCAACCCGCGCGGCCGGCCGGTGCTGTTCCTGCACGGCGGCCCAGGCGCAGGCGCAGGCGCCGTGCACCGCCGCTTCTTCGACCCGGCCCACTGGCGCATCGTGATCTTCGACCAGCGTGGCGCCGGCCGGTCACGCCCGCTGGGCAGCCTCCACGCCAACACCACGCCGCATCTGGTGGGCGACATCGAACGGCTGCGCAGCTACCTGGGACTGGAGCGCTGGTTGCTGTTCGGCGGCTCATGGGGCTCCACCCTCGCCCTGGCCTATGCGCAGGCGCAGCCCGCGCATGTGGTGGGCCTGGTGCTGCGCGGCGTGTTCCTGGGCCGGCAAAGCGAGGTGGACTGGTTCCTGCGCGGCCTGGCCCAGGTGTTCCCCGATGCCCATGCCGCCTTCTCCAGCTTTCTGCCGGAAGCCGAGCGGGCCGACCTGCTGGGCAGCTACCTCAAACGCCTGACCGATGCCGATCCCTCCGTGCACATGGCCGCGGCCCGGGCCTGGTCCATCTACGAAGGGTCGTGCAGCACGCTGCTGCCCAGCCCGGACACCGTCAGCTCGTTCGCCGGCGACCGCACCGCGTTGGGCCTGGCCCGGATCGAGGCGCATTACTTCGCGCACGACCTCTTCCTGCCCCCCGGCGGCCTGCTGGCCCACATGGCCGCTATCGGCCACCTGCCCGGCGAGATCGTGCAGGGGCGCTACGACATGGTCTGCCCCACCGTCAGCGCCTTCGACCTGGCCGCCCACTGGCCGGCCGCCCGGCTGACGGTGATCCCCGATGCCGGCCATTCGGCGCTGGAACCGGGCGTACGGCGCGCCCTGGTGGCCGCGGTGGAGCGCTTCCGCCATCGCGGCTGAGGCACCGGCCCGCGGGACCGAGGTCCCGCTTGCCAGGCGCCGGCACCGTTACGCTCCGCCACGAAACGCTCGCGGGTCGGCGGCGTTGGCTGGCCATGGGTCGCGCAGAGGCGCGACTGCATCGAAGGAGTTTGCCTTGAACAAGTACCTCGCCTGCACCGCCGCACTGGTGATGCCGCTGCTGGGCGCCACGGGCGCGCTGGCGCAGACTTCCACCGGGACCGTTCCGTCCCCCTCCGTCACCGCGCCGTCCTCCACCATGGCACCGGCGGCCGGCATGGCCGGCACCTCGTCGATGGCCAGCACGGCCAAGTTGTCGGCCACGGATCGCAGGTTCGTGACCAAGGCGGCCCAGGGCGGCCTGGCCGAGGTGCAGGCAGCGCAACTGGCCCAGCAGAAGACGCAGGCGGACAACGTGAAGCAGTTCGCCCAGACGATGATCGACGAGCACACGCCCAACAACGCCAAGCTGGTGCAGCTTGCCAACAGCAAGGGCCTCACCCCGCCATCCGCGCCGGACGCCGCCCAGCAGAAGATGATGACCAAGCTGCAGGGCCTGAGCGGCAAGAAGTTCGACAGCGCCTACCTGAAGGGCCAGGTGACCTCGCACGAGGCCGAGCTGAAGGTGTTCCAGGACGAATCCGAGAATGGCACCGACCCCGACCTGAAGGCGTTTGCCGACTCGACGATTCCTACGATCCAGAAGCACATCACGATGGCGCAGAGCGACAAGGGCGCATAACGCCCTTGTCAGCCGATCAGGCCCGGAGCATGGATCCGGGCCTTATCGGCGGTGCGGTGCCACGATCGGCTCCAGGGCGCTGGCCAGGGCTAATAGCTGGCGGTCGGCCATGGCGGCCGATGCCAGGCTGATTCCGGCGGGTGCGCTGCCCGGCTCGTGGCACGGCAGACTGATGGCGCAGCCATCTAGGAAGTTGATGGTTGCCGGGTTGCGCAGGATCAGGCCGTTCAGCCGCCGGTACTCGTCCTCCGCGGCAAAAGCCGCGATCGGCGGAGGTGCGATGGGCACCGTCGGCATCACCAGGGCGTCAAACCCCGCCAGTTCGGCCTCGAAGGCGGCGACGATCCGGGCGCGCGCCTCCACCAGGGCCACGTAATCGGCCGCCAGCATGTGGGCGCCGGGCACCATGCGGCTGGCGACGCGCGGATCGTAGCGTCCGCCCTGTTCGGCCAACAGGGTGCGATGCCAGGCGTAGGACTCCACCACGGCAAACCCGCCACGAGCATGTGCTAGGGCGATCTGGCCGAAGGCCTGCAGCGGTTTGTGGATGACGGCCACGCCGGCGCGATCCAGACGCTGCATTGCACGGTCGATGGCCCGCTCGGTCGTCCCGTCCATGCCGTCCAACACCATGTTGGTGGGCATCAGCAGGCGCAGGCCGGCTACGGGCAGGCTCGGCAGCGCCACTGGCGTCTCCCCCGCCAGGATGGCGTCCACCACCGCGCAACAGGCGGCCGTGTTGGCCAGCGGCCCCACCGAGTCGAGCGAGGGCGACAGCGGCAGCACGCCATCCTGCGGCACGCGTCGTGCCGTGGGCTTGTAGCCGGCGATGCCGCAGAACGCCGCGGGGATCCGGCACGACCCGCCAGTATCCGTGCCGAGGGCGGCCAGCGCCATCCCGTCGGCAACGGAAACCGCGGCGCCCGACGAGCTGCCGCCCGGCACGCGCCCCGCCTCCGGCGGGTTCGTGCGGCCAAACGGCGCCTGCGGCGTGCCGTAATGC
>CAXUGD010000222.1:0-5541 GCA_964250355.1 uncultured Acetobacteraceae bacterium
CCACAGGATCGCGTGGTCGGGGCGCAGCGAAAAAGCGGCGTCGTCCGCGGCCTCCAGCAGGCCCACCCGGCGCGGCACCTCCTCACGCAGCGACCGCCGGGCGGCGCGCAGCACCAGACGCTTTTCCGGTCCTTCGGCCACCGGGTCCGGGATGAAAGCGAAGCCGGCGATGTGGCCCACCGGGTGGCCCTCCACCACCACCTCGCCGCGCGGGGTGACGGCGGAAAGCAGGCTTTCACGGCCGAGAGCAGGTCGGCGCCGTCCTCCGCCTCCTCCAGCCGGCGCATGAGGTGGGCGGCCCGGCGATCGACGAAGCGGGCGGTGAGCCGCTCGTGCAGCACGTCCGACAGCTTGTCCTCGATGTCGCGGGCCCGGGCCTGCCAGGCCTCCGCATCCGGCACCCAGTCGCTCCGCGCGGCGATGTACGACCAGACGCGCACACCGGACAGGCGCGCCATCAGCGTGTCGATATCGCCTTGCGTGCCGGCCAGGGCGGAGAACTGCTGGTCCAGCCATTCGGGCGGCAGCGTGCGGCCGCGGGCCAGGGTGCCGTAGATGCGGGCGCACAGGCGCACGTGGCTGTCGTCGGTGATCTTGCGGAAGTCGGGCACCTGGCACGCCTCCCACAGCAGGCGCACCTGACGGCGGCCGCGCGCCAGCTTGCGCACCTCGGCGTCGCGCGCCAGGGCGGCCAACGTTTCGAGGTCACTGGCATCGTTGCCGCGCACCAGGCCGGGGATGGGCGGGGCCGCCAGGAGGCTGTCGAGCAGGCGGTCCAGGTCCGAGAAGTCCAGGTCCGCGTGGCGCCAGAACAGGTGTTCGAGCGGCTCGAAGACGTGATTCTCGACCGCCTCCACCAGCTCGTCGGGGATCGCGGAGCACTCCGCCGTGGTGCCGAACGTGCCGTCGCGCATGCCGCGGCCGGCACGCCCGCCGATCTGGGCGATCTCGGCCGCGGTCAGCCGGCGCGGGCGGTGGCCGTCGAACTTCTGCAGGCCTGCGAAGGCCACGTGGTTCACGTCCATGTTCAGGCCCATGCCGATCGCGTCCGTGGCCACCAGGAAATCGACCTCGCGGTCCTGGTAAAGCGCCACCTGCGCGTTGCGGGTGCGCGGCGACAGGCGGCCCATGACGACGGCGCAGCCGCCGCGCCGCCGCCGGATCAGCTCGGCGATCGCGTACACTTCCGCGGCGCTGAAGGCGACGATCGCGCTGCGCGGCGGCAGCTTCACCAGCTTGGCGGCACCGGAATAGGTGAGTTGCGACAGGCGGGGGCGCGTCTCGACCTCGGCCTGCGGCACCAGCCGCTGCAGCAGCGGGCGGATGGTCTCGGCACCGAGGAACATGGTTTCCACCAGGCCGCGGGCGTGCAGCAGGCGGTCGGTGAACACGTGGCCGCGGTCGGGATCGGCGCAAAGCTGTATCTCGTCCACCGCCACGAACTCCACCCGGCGGTCCAGCGGCATAGCCTCGGCCGTGCAGCTGAACCAGCGCGCGTCGGGAGGCACAATCTTTTCCTCGCCGGTGATCAGCGCCACGCTGCGGGCGCCCTTGGCGGCCACCATGCGGTCGTAGTTCTCGCGGGCCAGCAGGCGCAGGGGAAAGCCGATGATGCCGGAGCCGTGGGCCAGCAGCCGGGTGATCGCCAGGTGCGTCTTGCCGGTGTTGGTGGGACCCAGCACGGCGCGCACGCGCGGGGCGAACATGTCCCTTCCGCTGGGGTGAGGGCCGACTCGATTGGGCGCACCCGGCATGGGGAGATGATTCGACGTGACCGCCGCGAATGCAAGGTGCTACCGCCCGTTCGCCTCCAGGAAAGACTGCCGCATGTATGCTCCCCTGTCCGATTGCCTGCTGGACAGCCCGGTCCCGGGCATGGCGGCGGCGTTACCGATCCATGCGGTGCGGTCCACCGGCCTGCCCGACCTGCTGGCGTCGCTGCCGGAGGACCAGGCCGGCTACCTCCGCGCGTGCGGGTTCGACGCCCGGCCGGGACAGGTGGTGCTGCTGCCGGCCGGAGCCGGGCTCGGCGGTGCCGTGCTCGGCCTGGGCGAGACGCAGGGGCCGCACGTGTACGGTGCCCTGCCCGCTTCCCTGCCCTCCGGCAGCCTGTGGGAGCTGGGGCCCGGCATCCACGATTCCGGCGAGGCCGTCCTGGGCTTCGCGCTCGGCGCCTACCGGTTCGATCACCTGCGCGGCCAGCGCCTGCCGCCCAGCGCCAGGCTGCTGCTGCCCCGCGATGGCGCGGTCAACGCGGCCCTGTCCGCGGCACGGGCCACATGGATGGCACGCGACCTGATCAACATGCCGGCCAACCTGCTGGGCCCCGCCGAGCTGGCCGAGGCGGCGCGTACCTGCCTGGCCGACACCGATGCGCAGGTCGAACTGGTCACGGGACCCGCCCTGCAGGCGCGCTACCCGGTGGTGCACGCCGTGGGGGCCGGTTCCGCCCGCGCGCCCTGCGTGGTGGTGGCGCGGTGGCAAGCGGCCGGTGCGGACGGGGGAGCGCCGCTGGTGTCGGTGTGCGGCAAGGGCGTGTGCTTCGACACCGGCGGCTACGACCTCAAGCCGTCCGCCGGTATGTTACGCATGAAGAAAGACATGGGCGGGGCCGCGATCGCACTCGGGCTGGCGCGCATGATCATCGATGCCGCCTGGCCGGTGCGCCTCGAACTGCGACTCGGTTGCGTGGAAAACATGGTTTCGGGACAGGCAATGCGGCCTCTCGATATTTTGAAAACACGCCGCGGCGTCACCATCGAGGTGGGCAACACCGATGCCGAGGGGCGCCTAGTGCTGTGCGAGTTGCTGGCGGAAGCCGCCGAGGAAAGCCCCGCGGCACTGCTGGATTTCGCCACGCTGACCGGGGCTGCGCGCACGGCGCTTGGGCCGGACCTGCCGGCACTGTTCAGTAACGACGACGTGTTGGCCGAGGTCCTCGCGGCGCACGGCCGTAGCGTTTACGACCCCGTCTGGCGGCTACCGCTTTGGGATGGTTATAATTGTTGGCTCGAAAGCACCGTCGCCGACCTGAACAACGTTTCGGAGAAGGCTCAGGCTGGGGCTATTCTTGCAGCTTTGTTCCTTCAACGTTTCGTGCCTTCGGGAATACCGTGGGCGCATTTCGACGTGTATGCTTGGAACGACTCGTGGCACCCCGGGGCACCCCAGGGCGGCGAGGCGCAGGGGATGCGTGCGGCCTTTGAAGGCCTGAAGCATTTCGTTACGAAGGGCCGGAGTTGAACAATTCTTTATGTTGCGGTTCTTACAAGCTCGCCTAACATGCTTCTCCAAGCGAACGAATTTAGAACTTTCTTTGTTTTGTTCGCTTAGAACGGTCGCGACCCGAAACGGCTTGCGTGAACTGAAGCCAGAGGCTGTGGTGCTGCTCTGGTGGTGAAAGGAAGACAAACATGGCTGCAGCTCAACAACCCGATCAGATGGTCGGCATCCTCCGCGACACGATTGTGGCGCTGGTGCGCCGGGATGGACCGGATTTGTCGGCACGCCAACTGGGCGTGTTCCTGACCTGCTACCTTCAGGAAGGCGCCCATACCGTTCGCGGGCTGGCGGCCGACCTTAACGTGTCCAAGCCCGCCATCACGCGCGCGCTGGACCGGCTGGGCGAGCTCGACCTGGCCCGGCGCAAGGTCGATCCGATGGATCGCCGCAGCGTGCTGGTTCAGCGTACCCTGAAGGGTGCGGCCTTCCTGCGCGACCTCCGGTCGATCATGAGCGAGGCGACCGGCACGTCACGCAAGGCCAGCGCCGCCGAGGAACGGCGGGCGAGCCGCGCGCACGCGTAACGATCTGGTCCCGGATCTTCCGGTCCGGGACCGCCGCAGAACTGGGTCGCCGCCACCCTACCACCTGCCGATCCGCGCCCGCCGTGCAGCCCGCACCACGACGGCGAGCCAGGCCAGTTGCGGCAGCAGCACCGCAAACAGCATCGCGGGCTTCCACGGTCCCGAAACGGCAGCACCGGCCGCGCAGCACAGCCCTCCCCAGACTACCATGGCCCAATGGACCGCCGCCACCGCCCAGGCGGGCACCCCTGACCGTTGCGCCACCTGGTAGAGATGGCCGCGATGCGCTTGCGTAAGCGGGTCACCAGCAATCAGCCGCCGCACCAGCGTGAAGGCGACGTCGAACAGGACGCCCATCAGCAACACCGGCACGAGCAGGACCGAGAGTGTTTGCGCATCGAAATTGGCCGTCAGCACGCCCAGCACGGCCAGTAAGAACCCGCAAAATTGGCTTCCGACGTCGCCCATGAAGATCTGCGCGTGGGGGAAGTTGAAGGGCAGGAAGCCGATGATGCCCGCGGCCAGGACCAGGGCGGCCACGTGAACGAGCCAGTCGCCCTGCGCCCAGCCGACGCCGGCCAGCACCAGGCAGGCGATCGCCACGGAGCCGGCGGCCAGCCCGTTCAGGCCGTCGATGAAGTTCACCGCGTTGGTCGCGAACACGATCCACAGCGCGGTGAGCGGCACGCCCAGCACGCCGAGGTCGCAGGCGCCCAACCAGGGGAGCTGCAGCACGCGCAGCCGGATGCCGCAGGCGATGGTCACCAGGGCCGCGGCAAGCTGGGCCGCGAGCTTCACCGCGAACGACAAGTCGGCCGCGTCGTCGATGTAAGACACGGCAGCGATGCCGAGCGCCGTGCCGACTAGGCCCCCGAACGCCGTGCCGGGCACCCGCGCCGGGCCGTCCGCGGCGAACAGCACGAGCACGCCCAGCACAAAGGCTGCCACGATCCCCACGCCGCCGCCCCGGGGCGTGGGGATCGTGTGCGAGCTGCGCGCGCCTGGGTGATCGAGCCTGCCCACCCGTATCATCCCCCGGACGACCGAGGCCGAGACGAGCGCCAGCACGGCGGCAGACCAGAGGTGAACCTGAAGCCGCATGGTGCCTGCATCCTGGCGGCCGACGGCGGCCGACGGGGCGCTGATAGCTGACGGGCGCTCTCCTGCGCTATATGCGGCGCGTGAAACCGTCGCAGCGCTCCGTCAACCGCATCCTGGTCAATATCGCCATCGACGGCGCGCTGGCCGCAGCAGCCGCCCCGCTAGCACGCTGGGTCGCCGACCCGCAGGGCGGGTTGCTGCACCCGCTCTGGTTCCTGGCGGGGGGTGGCATCACCCTGCTGCTGGGCGGCCTGCCGTTCCGGCTGTCGCAGCAATACTGGCGGTTTGCCGGGCTGACGGACCTAGTGGGCGTGGTCGGCGGCAGCATCGCCAGCGCCACGCTGTTCGCCCTGTTGCTGGTGGCCACCGGGTTCCACCTCCCCACCCTGACCTTTCCCATCGTGCACGCGCTGACGCTGATGGTGCTGCTGGGGGCGCCTCGGCTCGGCTACCGGCTGTATCGCGGCCGGGCCAGGCGCGCATCGGACGACCCCGACCTGCAGCGCCCCGACCTGCAGCGCGTGGTGCTGGTAGGCGCGGGCGACGCCGCGGACGGCTTCATCCGGGCGGCCAGTGCCGACACCACCGCGGGCCTGCGCATCGTTGGCCTGCTGGCGCTGGCCGACCACCAAGC
>CAXUGD010000222.1:5551-5813 GCA_964250355.1 uncultured Acetobacteraceae bacterium
GGGATGCACGGCCTGCCGATCCTGGGCACCGTTGCGCAGACACCGGCGGTGCTGGCCGGCCTGGCGCAGCGCCGCCGCCTGCCATCGGCCCTGGTGGTGACGGAGCCGGACTTCCTGGGCGCCCCGCTGGCCGCCCTGATCGGCCAGGCGGAGCAGGCGGGCATCCCCGTCCGGCGCGCCCCGCGCCTGAGCGCGCTGACCGCCGCCGAGCGCATCGCCCTGCGGCCGGTGGCCATCGAGGACCTGCTGAACCGCCCGCAGG
>CAXUGD010000223.1:0-5793 GCA_964250355.1 uncultured Acetobacteraceae bacterium
GGTAAGCCTGATCGTGCTCGCCGACGTGGCGCCGCTGCTGGCCGACACCGGCGTGGACCCGATCCGCGCCTTCTTCTCCGCCAGCCAGGACGGCTTCGCGTCGGTCGGGGACGCGGCCGACGCGCTGGCTTTGCATTTGGGACAACCCCGCCCACAGGACAGCTCCGGCCTGCGCAAGGCGTTGCGCATCGGGTTGGACGGCCGGCTGTTCTGGCACTGGGACCCGCGCACGGTTTCGCCAGAGTTCCTCAACCCGCCCTCGGAAGGTGCGGCGGTCGAATCTGCCGCCGGGAGCCTGCGCAGCCCGGTCGTGCTGGTGCGGGCCGAACTCAGCGACGTGGTGACGCAGGCGGGCGTGGACCGCTTCCTGGCGCTGGCACCGCAGCTGCAGGTCGTCGTGGCGCGGGGCGTGGGCCACATGTTCACCGGCGACAGGAACGACGCCTTCGCCGCCACGCTGCTCGAGCACCTCGCCCGCCACGCCCCGCTCGCATGACTCAGGCCGGCGCAGCTGTCGTGGTGGGTGGCAGCGGCGGACTGGGCAGCGCCGTTTGCCGTCGGCTTTCCCAGGAGTGGGAGGCGGTGACCGTGGGCTATCGTAGCAACCGTACCGCCGCCGAGGAAGTCTGTGCGCAGATCGCGCCACCGTGCCGATCCGTGGCGCTGCATTGCGACCTGCTCGATGCGGAGAGCGTCGCCGCGTCGATAGCCGAGGCCGCCGCGCGGTTTGGCCGCATCGGCACCGTGGTGTTCGCCGGCGGCGTGCCGATCGCCCAGCCGATGGTGAGCCGCATCGGCGAGGCGGCGTGGCGCGAGGTGATCGAGACGGAGCTGATCGGCTTCACCCGCGTGGTGGCAGCGGCGCTGCCGCAGTTCCGCGTTCAGGGATCAGGCAATTTCGTCGCCGTTGTGTCGGTGGCCAACTACGCCTACCCGCCCGGCGACGCGCTGTCCTCGGTTCCCAAGGCGGCCATCGAATCGCTGGGGCGTGCGATCGCCAAGGAGGAAGGTCGTTACGGCATACGCGCCAACATGGTCGCACCCGGCATCATCGATGCCGGGCTTGGCGCGGTGTTCCTCAAGCAGCTCTACACGCCCGAAATCTGGGAGGCGCAACGCAAGCGCATCGCCCTGCAAAGGTTCGGCCAAGGCGATGAAATCGCCGAAGCGGTTGCCTTCCTCGCCTCGGAACGAGCCAGCTACGTGACCGGCCAGACGATCGTTGTGGATGGTGGCTTCAGCCTGTAGCCAAAGTCTTTTGCTTCTTTTCTTCAGAAAAGAAGGCCGTGCTTTCTTGCAGCATCAAAACGACCGAGGCAGTCCGAGGCTCTCCGCGATCCCATTGCGCACCATCTCATTGGTGATCGGCCCGATGCGCCACAGCCGCGAGTCGCGCCAGTAGCGCTGCATGTCGGTCTCGGCCGAGTAGCCCATGCCGCCCAGTATCTGGATGCCGAGGTCGGCCGCCTTGTTCGCGTTCTCCGAGGCGACCAGCTTGACCATGTTGCTCTCCATGCCGCACTCCGCGCCGGACGTCATCTTCCACGCGGCGTAGTTGACCAGCAGTTCGGTCGTGGTGCGCATGGTCGCGATGTCGGCGACGTAGTGCTGCAAGGCCTGGAACTCGCCGATGGTTTTCCCGAAAGCCTTGCGTTGTTTCATGTAGTCCAGCGCGTCCTCGAGCACGCCGTCGATGACGCCGAGGCAGAACGAGCCGACCATGATGCGCTCGTTATTGAGCGTGGGCAGCAGCATGTACCAGGCCTTGTCGGGCGTGCCGAGCACGTTCTCGTCGGCGACGAAGGCGCCGTCGAAATTGACCGAGCACGACCCCATCGAACGCATGCCGAGTTTGGCCAGTGGCGTTATCTGCACGCCCTCCGTCCTGGCCGGCACCCAGAACAGCGTCAGGCCCTGGTGCTTCTTCTGCACCGTCTTGTCGGTGCGGGCGAGACACAGCAGGTAGTCCGCTACGTGCGCCGACGAACTCCACGTCTTCTCCCCGGTGATGCGCCAGCCGCCATCCACCCGCTCGGCGGTGGTGCGCATGGCACCCAGCAGGTCGGTGCCGCCGCCCGGCTCGGTAAACGCGATGGCCGCCTTGAGCTGGCCTGACGCAATCAGCGGCAGGTATTTCCGTTTCTGCTCGTCCGAGCCGTAGATGCCGATCGACTTGCTGCCGGCGAACGAGGTGATGCCCCAGATCCAGGCCAGGCCGGCCAGCGAGCGGGCGAGTTCGCGTGCGAGGATCATCTGCATGAGCACGTCGCCACCCTGGCCGCCGTACTCCTCGGGTATGCCGATGCCGTGGAACCCCGCATGGGTGAACTTGTCCCACAGCGCGAACGGGTAATTGTGTTCGTCGCGCTCCAGCTCGCGCGACCATTGTTTCGGTAGCTCCGCCTCGACCCAGCGGCGGGCGACGTCACGGAAGGCGAGCTGTTCTTCGGAGAGCGCGAAATCCATCATGTGTTCCTTATCCAAGGCACCGCGTCGAATGTCGTCGGCCCGGCTTGCACGTCGCCGCTGACAGACGATGCAACGGTGGTCAGTCGCGACCGCGCTCGGCCAGGGAGATCAGCTTGAGCGCCAGGCGATCCAATCCGGCAAGGACACCGGCGTGATCGCCGCGCCGACACGCCGTCAGCATCGATCGATGCTGCTGCAGCCCGGCGCGGGACACGGTGGCTCCGCCGTGCAGCAGAATGAAGCGGGCGATCAGGGATCGCCGATCCAGCGTGACCCGCAGCAGTTCCGTGTTGCCGGAGGCCGCGATGAAGATGGTGTGGAATGCGTGCGCCGCCTGGATTGCGTCCAGCCTGTCATTGCGTTGCAGAGCCGTATCGTACTCGGCGATGGCCGCGCTGAGTTGCCCGAACTCCGGCGGCCCGACGTTGGGCAGTCCCCAGACATAGCCCATCCGCCAGAGGGCGCTCTGCACCCGCAGCAGATGCGCGGTTTCGCCGAGATCGATCGGTGTCACACGCTTGAGCCGATTGGTCTCGACCTCGACCAGGCCCTCGGCGGCCAGATCTGCCAGGGCCTCGCGCACCGGCGTGGCGCTGACGCCCAGCGTGAGGGCCAGCTCCGTCTCCCGCAACAAGACGCCGGGCGTGAGCTCGCCCCTGACGATCAACGCCCGTAATTGCTCTGCGACGCCGTCCCGCAAGGTAAGCGGAGCCGTCAGCCGCCCCACAGCTAGACTTGTCCTTGCCTGGGTCATGGTGCAGCGCTCGATGGCATAACGCAGGCCTATACGGCCAGGAGCTCGATTGCAACACATTCTATAGAATGTTGTTGCCTTCGCGTAAGCCGCTGCTACACTCCTTGGGAGAGAGAAGGGTAGATCATGTCGTCATCGAAGCAGCCGACCCATCGTGTGCCGGATCACGTTCCGGGCTCGCTGGTGATGTCCTACCCGTTCTCGTTCGGCGCGCGAACCACGCAGGACCCGTTCAGCACTTTCGTGTCGGAGATGCATACCCGACCCGAAATCTTCTACACGATGACGGCCTACCCGAGCGGAGAAGGTAGCTGGGTGCTCCGTCGCACCGAGGACCTTCGAACGGTCTACATGGACACCGACCATTTCTCAAACGAGGATTTCGCGCCATTCGCGAAGCTTCTGGGAGAGAGCTGGGGATTGGTGCCGGCTGAAACCGATCCCCCAATGCATCAACTGTATCGCAGCTTCGTCAATCCGCTGTTCACGCCCAAGGCCATCAACGCGCTCGATGCCAAGATACGCGCGTATGCCCAGCAATACGTCAGTGACATCAAGGCGAAGGGCCATTGCGAGTTCATGTCCGAATTCGCCTTCGAGTTCCCGATCAAGGTCTTCCTGGAGTTGATCGACCTGCCGCAGCACGATGCGGGGATGTTCCTGATATGGGTCGGCGACCTGCTGCACGCGACCGACCTCGGCGTGCTGGTGGCACGTACGCGCGAAGTGGTGGCCTACTTGCGCGACGTCATCGCCTCCCGCAAGCGGGCGCCTGGCGACGACATGGTGAGCTACGGCGTGAAGGCCGAAATCGACGGCCGGAAGCTGACCGACGACGAGCTGCTCGGATTCTTCTTCAACCTGTTCGTCGGCGGGCTCGACACGGTGTCGTCGAACATGGGTCTGCAATTCTGGCATCTCGCGCGCCATGCGGACGACCAGCAGAGGTTGCGCGAGAACCGGGGCCTCATCCCCGATGCAATCTCCGAGCTGATGCGGGCCTACGCCAACGTCACGACCTTCCGCACCTGCAAGAAGCAGACGCAGATTAAGGGCGTCACGTTCATGCCGGGCGACAAGGTGGCGATGCCGACGACCCTGGCGGGACGCGATCCGCAGGAATATGAAAGGCCGGACGAGGTGGTGCTGGACCGCAGGCCACGCCACCTGTCGTTCGCCTACGGGCCGCACCTCTGCGTCGGGATGCATCTCGCTACGCGGGAGATGCGCATGGCGATGGAGGAGTTCCTGGGCAGCATTCCCCCGTTCACGCTGGCGTCCGACGCAACGGTCGAGTTCCTGCTGAGCGGCGTCATCCAGCCGGTGTCCGTGCCGCTGGTCTGGTCCTAGTCCGCATGTTCCAGCCGCCTCCATCGTGGCAGGCTCTCACGTCGCTTCCTCGACGGGCGTGAGGTTGCGCATGAAGCTCACGAAATCTGGGCCAAGCTCGGGCTTCTCCAGGCCGAGCCGCTCGGCCAGGTAGAGCGTCATCAGGTTGGCGTTTAGCGACTTGTTGTCAGGCGCTATGTTGCCGATGCCGACCTGGCGGTCGAAGGCGCCGACTGCGACCAGCGCCATGCGCAGCGCGGCGACAACGTCGTAATAATCAAGGTCGCGCACCGTCCTTCCGGAGGCCTGCTCGTAGATGGCGACCGATTCGTCGCGCGACGGCAGGCCGTCCAGCCGCGCGATGCCGAAGCGGCGGCTGAACAAATCGTCGAAATACAGCCACCAGGCCAGGTCGAGCTCCGGCGGACCCAGCGCGGCCAGCTCCCAGTCGATCAGGGCGGCGACGCTGCCATCTTGGTTGAACATGACGTTGGACGGCGTGGGGTCGCCCCACAGCACGCAGGTGTCGGCCTCGGCGGGCCGGCGCTCCAGCACGTAGGCCAGCGCCGCGTCGGCGATCGGCATCGCCCGGCCCTGGCCGGCTACGCGGTGCCACTCGGCCAACCCGGCCAGGTACTGCTCCAGCCCCGGCGCACCGCGGTCCGGCCTGTCGAGGAACCGGAAGCCGTCGCGCCAGTCGATCGCGTGCAGCCTGGCGAAGCCGGCGATGCCGTTGGCCCAGGTGGCGCGGCGTTGCGCGGGCGTGAACGACGTAAGCCAGCCGGAGACGTTGTAGTTGGGCTTCTGGGAGGCGGACCGGCCTTCCACCCGGCCCATGACGAGGAACGGCGCGCCCAAGACCTCCGGGTCGTCCTCCATGCCGATCCAGGCCGGCACCGCCACGTCGCCGCGTGCGTCCAGCGCGGCCATCATCCTGGCCTGCAGCTTGAGGTCGCTGCCGAACACCACCTCGTAGGATTGCGGCTGCCGCCGAACGACCAGCCGCCTGCCTTGCCGGCCGGCATCGTCGCCGTAACTGACGTCGACGAACAGTATCTCGGCGGAGAAACCGGATCCCTCCTGCCGCTCCACCCGGTCCACCGTGACGTCTCGCCAGCCAGGGACCTGGGCGGCAAACCAGCGCTGCAGGCGATGACCGGCGGTGACCAGATCGGAAGAGTGCGTCATGCTAGGCTCCAGACTCATAACCAGTAGCACACTGCCGCTGTGAGATGGACGGC
>CAXUGD010000224.1:0-5736 GCA_964250355.1 uncultured Acetobacteraceae bacterium
GGCGCGTGGCGAAGCGATGGAGGACGAGTGGCGGCCGGAGATGGTCCTCGACCTGCCATCCAGCATTCCCTCCACCTACATGCCCGATCCCGCCGCCCGCATCGCGCTGCACGCCCGCCTGGCCAAGCCCGGCGACCCGGCCGCGCTCAGGGATGAGCTGGAAGACCGTTTCGGCCCCCTGCCGGACGAGGTGCAGCACCTCCTCGCGCAATCCGGGCTGCGTGCCGACTGCCACCGCCTGGACGTGGCCAAGCTGGAAGCTGGGCCCGCCGCCGTAGCAGCCGACCTGCGCACCGAGCCGCCCGAAATCCCGGGACTGGAACGCAAGGCCAAGCGCCTGATCCTGCGCCAGCCCACCAGCGGCATCGACGAGCGCCTGGCCCTGGCACGCCGGTTGCTGCGCCGTGTGGCACAGGCAACCGGCTGATCGGCAGGGTTTGGCGCATTGCAGCACGGCAATCAGTTGCCAAACCGGTGTGGTTCGGCACACCATCCCGCCGCGCCCCGGTGCACCGGCACCCACGCGTCGAACAGGAAAGGCTATCCCGAACATGTCGATCTACCGTGCAGGCAGCTTTGTCAGGGTGTTACGAGCAGTGGCCGTGGCCAGCCTCCCCGGCACGGTCCTGCTGACAGCGGCCCAAGCTGCACCGCCCAGTGCTGAAGCGGCGAGTGCTGAAGCGGCGAGTGCTGCAGCGCCGAGTGCTGCGTCACCCAGTGCCGACGCGCAGCTTCGGGAGGCGTGGCGCACCGCAATCGCGCAAGCGCCGAAGCCGCAGGAGGGATGCTTCAAAGCCACCTATCCGAGCACGGCATGGACGGAGGTCGCCTGCCATACGGCGCCGCAACGCCCCTATCTGCCCCGGCACGGCCATCGGGGCTACACGGTCGGCAACGGCAACGACTACGCGGCCGTGGTTACCAGCCTGATCTCGTCGGGCACGGGTTCGTTCCCGGTCGTGAAGGGTGTGACGCACGAGACGGGCTACAACAGCAAGGCCAACACCTACTCGATCCAGTTGAACTCGCAGTTCTTCACCACCCCGGTCTGCAACGGCGCCAGCACCCCCTCCTCATGCCTGGGCTGGCAGCAATTCGTTTACTCGAATTCAGGCGTGGCCTTTATGCAGTATTGGCTGATCAACTACGGCTCCACCTGCCCCTCGGGCGGCTGGATGGCCTATAGCGGCGACTGCTACCGAAACAGCGCGGCCGTGAGCGTGCCCACCCAGGTGATCACCCAACTGGGCAACCTGAAGCTGACCGGCAGCGCGGTCGCCGGCGGCACCGACACCTTCGTGTTCACCACCGCCAGAGAGGCCTACAGCACCTCGGGCAAAGACAGCGTCGTCGATCTGGCCAGTGCCTGGAAACAAGCCGAGTTCAACGTGGTGGGCGATGGTGGCGGGTCGAGCGCCAAGTTCAACACCGGCTCGTCCATCACCGTCCAGATCGCACTGAAGGATGGCAGCACGGCAGCACCCACCTGCCAGGCCGATGACGGCACCACCGGCGAGACCAACAATCTGACCCTGGGACAGTGCAGCACCGCCGGCGGATCGACCCCGTCCGTCACGTTCAAGGAAACCCACTAGCGGATCGGGCCCGCTGCCCCGCTATCCCGGGTAGTGGGCCCGACCGGTTCCGCGCAGCTGAAGCTACTCGTCCATGCCGTCGGCGCCGCTCCCCGAGCCGGTGATGCCGGCGCGGGAGGGCGCGTCGGAATGCGGCTGCACCGTGCGGCTGATTGCAGCCACCGCCTCGTCGTCGGGCGGGTCCATGTCGCCGGGCAAGGGAGCGGCATCGCGGTCCTGAGCCAAGGCGTCGGCCAGGCCGTCCGGATCGGTGCGCAGCGCCTGGTCCAGCAACGCGCTGGCCCGTTCGTCGGCACCGGCCGCCTGCGCCCGCGTTGCCGCGTCCACCGCCTGGCGGGCACCGCCGCGCTTGTTGCTGTCCACCTCGTCCAGCCCTTGCGGGGCCTCGTCCTGCGATTGCGACATCGTGCGTTCTCCTGGCGTGCGGTGCTCCAACAGGATTGCCACCCCCGGGTTGCCGCAGGGGCTTACGCGCACGCGCCAAACCCCTCGCCGGCTGATGGGCGATCCCGCGATTTAGCGGTATCGGTTTTGCAACTCATTTAGTGTAGGTTCGAGGCAAGGGCGTCCGGCGCTGCAACGACGAGGGTGTCGATGGTCGAGAAGATTACAACCGAGATCCTGATGCAGTTCGTGCCGGAAAGCGTAGCCATCCAGGCGGAATGCACCGCGCAGTTTCCTGACGACGACCTTCTCGCCACCTCCGGCGTGGACGGGTTCGCCGGACCCTTCGTCGAAGGCCGCTATTTCCTGGTCGATACGTTCAAGTTCGGGGTGGAACTGCGCGACGGGGAGACGGATGCCAACAAGCCCAACCTGGACGCGATCCAAACCGCGATGAAGAAGGCGGGCCTGGCGCACGGCGCGCAGTCCGACCTCGCCAAGCTTATCTCGACCGCCGGCACGAACGCTCCCCAGGGCTTCGCCCGCTGGCGCAGCGCCACGAATCAGGCTTGGCTGCGGCAACAGAACGACAACCAGACCTACAGCGCGCGCATCAACGAGTTCTCGTTCACCCGGCGCATCGACAAGGCAACGGCCACGCTGTTCGACTACTGCTGCCGGCAGAAGACTTTCGCCTTTGCCAGCGTGATCAAGCGCAAGAGCGCGCCGGCCTATTTCGAGGACCGGCCGACCACGCAATCCTACCTGCGGCTCGACTTCGCCGACGTGCAGATCGCCAACCTGAGCTGGAGCGACGACGACGTGGTGGAGGAGACGTGCAGTTTCCGCGCCATGAAGATGCGAGCCCAGTACTGGGCCGAGCTCGGCGACCAGAACTGGGACACCCTGCAGTTCATCAACAAGGCGGATTGGATCAACACGTTGGCCATCGCGGGCTCCGGCAGCCAATCGACGGGCGGCGATAGCTGACGCAGCGTGGTGGAGTAGGCCGGCATGGCAAACGACAAGAGTACCGACGTTTTGATGATGATGGTCCTGTACGGTTCACCCGTTCAGGCTTCCTGCACCACCGAGTTTCGCCAGGACCGCTACGACGACGATGACGAGTTGCTGGAGGGCTTCGTTCCGGGCGGGTTCTTCGAGGTTCAGGACCTCGATCTGGACCTGACCGCGCCCTCGCCCACCAAGCAGGCGGCAGGGCAGAGCAAGGCCGGCGTGCAGCTTGGCGACGTCACGATCACCCGGCTGATCGACAAGGCATCCATGCGGTTGATGCAGGCCTGCATCAACGCGGAAGGGTTCGACTCGGCCGCCATCATCAAGCGGCGGGCCACCGGCGGATCGCTGCAATCGGGCGAGGCCTACATGCGCATCGATTTCACGGGCGTGCTGATCACCAAGATCGACTGGACCGACCAGCACATCGTGCAGGAGAAATGCACCTTCATCACCCGCCAGGTGCAGGTGCGCTACCGCCCGCAATCCGCAAGCGGAGCGCTGGGTCCGGTGTCTTCGGCCCAATGGATCCTGCCAATCTGATTAGGCCGGCAGGCCGGCCTCGCCGCATCGGCGCCGCGGCCGGGCCTGATCCCGGCCTGCTGCGCACCGCGCGCGATGCGTAACCCGTTTGCCACGCCGGCACTCGAGATACGGCCCTTCATCGGGTTCTACGGCAAGGCGCCCGCCTATGGCGACTTCGTCACCCGCGACATACCGTTCCCTATCCTGACCCTGTGGGACGCGATGCTGCAAACGCTGATGCGCTCGGCACAGGCCGCGCTGGGACCGCAATGGCGCGAGGCCTTCCTCGACGCGCCGGTCTGGCATTTCGGCCTGGGCGAGGGCGTCGCCATTCCGCAACGCATCTGGGGCGTTCTCATCCCCAGCGTCGATCGCGTGGGCCGTTACTTCCCGTTCAGCATCCTGGCCTCCGCCGCGGCAGACGGGCGTCCGCTGGCCCAGTGGGCGCCGGCAGTCGAGGCGTTCGCCTTGGAAGCCCTGGAAGACGGCTTCACGGCCGAGGCGCTGTCGGTCAGCCTGGCCGCGCTCGGCCACCCTGAACTTGGCCCCCCCACCGGCCCGGGCGAAACAGAAGTGGCGCTGCCCGAGGATGCGGCTCCCTGGCCAGACGCGGTATCGTCCGCCGCCGGCCCAGCCAAAAACACCTCGCTCTGGTGGTGCCGCGGCAGCGCCAGGGTACGCCCCTGCCTACGCCGCCTGTCCAACCTGCCCGAAGCCGGCCAAGCAGCCCGCCTGATCTCGGACTGAGCGACACCCCCAAAACACGGGACGGGATAGTTTGGATATAAACGGCCGCCGAGTTAGAATGGTCATCAAGAAGACAGACGGTCGCCTTCACCGTTCGCCTCCTACTCCCGTGAGCAGCCGAGCGTGTTTTCCAACATATGAGATAGGGGTCGCTGCAACGGCGTTGCCGCCCGCCTTGGCCGCAGCTGGTATGCTGCCAACATTGTAGCGGCGAAAGGCGCTTTGCTTCTCCGCCTTACTCCTTGCTGCGCGGGTGATGACCTGGTTGACGAGGCGGATCACCGGCGCCTCGCTCGCCAGGTCTTTCAGGCGGTCGAGGTTGTTTTCGCCGATCTCGTCGCCGTCGGTGTCCAGGCTTGGCTCGCCGGCTTGGCGGTCGCCGTAGAGGCGGTCCATGGCCGCTTCCAGCTCCGCGGGCACGGCCGCGAAGGGGACCACGCGCAGGCCGGTCGCGAACTGCAGGGCGCGTATAGCTTGGTCGTCGAACGGGTTGGCCATGGCTGTCCGCAACTCGCCGGCTTGCTCGGAAAGGGGCAGCACTCTGGCGTGTCTCATGTAGCGGAGTGGTAGATCGAGGGTGGGGGATTTTTGGTCGGGGTAGTTTTCGGGCTTCAGGACAGGACGGTCGAGCAAATCGCCATAGATCGCAGCCAGCGTGTGCTCCGGCACAAGCCCGAGCTTGACGACCACGCTGTCTATGCGTTCGCTAGCTTGCTCGGCAAGACGTATGGCACGGTCCATCGACGCTGGCGAGAGCTCGGCCACGCGGATAGCAGCTACATTGAAAGCAGATGCTACAAAATTTGAGTTGGAGTTTATTAAAGACAAGATACATTCATTACTGTAATGGCTAGGGCTGCATCTAAAAGTGCTCTAACGTCCAAGAAAGAGTTGTTTCGAATTCGTTGGCTGCGCTCTCTCGGTCGCATGCGTAACTATCTTATTAGGAATCGAGCGGTTGTATAAAGATCAACTAAACACGCTAAATCGGGTGGTCAAAGCTACTAACCTAAGACCTAAAAAGCAAAGTCTTTATCACAGTTTCGATATCTGTAACATCAGATCCCGCTATTGAGTCTAGCCCTCTCGGAGGTTGTGCATAACACAAGTATGCTAAACAGTTTGTTATTATATTACGCTCATTGACATTCATTTACCAAGAGTTCTCCATTGTCAGCCTCTTTTACATCCATCTCGACTAACCCCTTACCGTAGTGTTGCTTTATAGCTAGACCAGCTACCATTTACGTAGTAGGCAGATCCGCTGTCCCGAGCACCTGGATTCACAATGACAAAAAAGTTGCTTGGTTGACTATAGTAGTAACTCCGGCCGTTTGAAAGAGTACCCGAGTCTGACGGATTTCGTATTGTTGAGTTTACCAGAGACTCAAATTCGTAATCGGTCGCGCCTGCGCTAAGGTCAGGACCCATAAGCGGTTGACCCGGCTCGGCGAGTTTTGATTCCAGT
>CAXUGD010000225.1:0-5719 GCA_964250355.1 uncultured Acetobacteraceae bacterium
GAATCAGGCTTCAGCCGATTCGGGAATCCTGTTTATGGGTCCGAAGCCTAGTTCGGCTTCTGCCGTGAACGCACGACCCTTGTAATAGTCAGCTTCTTTCTTCCAAAACGCTTGGCTGCTTTCGAGGTCGTAGGCGGCATCGGACAGCCGCTTATTAAGGTCAGTAATCTCGCGATCTTTAGAAAGGAGTTCAGCGTCGGCAGCACTGGCGCGAGCCTGAGAAGCATCGGCGGACCGACCAGCTTTCAAAGCCGTCTCGGCCAGCGCGTTGTAACGATGGACGAGGTCATTGTATTCGGCAATCACAACGTCTGCCGTTGCCTCGTCAGCCCGTTGGGCGCGGGCCGCCCGTGCTGCGCGCATGTCGTCTTCCCACCGATACATCGCCAGTTGAAAGCCCAAACCGCTCGCGTCATTGTACATGATGCACACGCCCTTTCAGGGGTTTTATAGCCGATTCTAGGCACCACCACCACCACCCCCGCCTTGATCGGTCGTAGCCCGGAGGGTTGAGTCCATGGAGCCCTTACCGGCGCTGTCCCCCCCGCGGCCGGCGAGACGCTTCTGCGAAGCCCTTCCGAGTTGCTTCGCCGTGTTGCCGACGCTCTGAGCGTAGTTCCCGACCCCAGAGACCATCTTGTTCCGAATGCCATGGGCAATCTGGTTACCGGGGCCCCAAGCCGCCTGCTGCTGGAAGTCGTCCATGTCAACCCGGCTGGCAGAGTTGAAGCCGATGAGGCGGGGCAGGTGGTGCGGGAGAAGCGCGATCATGCGGAAGCTCATCAGCGCGGCCGTCACGTTCAGCATGACGAAGATGTTCATGAGGACGATGATGCCGATCCAGTTCGTGACGATGTAACCGTTGGCTAGGACGAACCCAGCAGCCACGCCGAAGCTTTGCCGGATCAACCAGCTCATGCAGCTGAACACGAAGTAGCTGAGAAACAGGCCGATCAGCATCAAGCTCGGTCGAAACACTACGTTGAACAGCAATCCCCAGCCCTCGGCCGCTCGCCCGTGCAAACCTTCTCCGCCAACTGTCATATGCGCAAGCATCCAAAGCGGAACCGCAAACATCGCTTCACAGACGAGGATGATCCAACCGCAAACGCCGGCCATCCACATGACGTAAGGGATCATCGGCAGGACATACGAGATGACGATGCCGGGAACCATGATCGCCATCATTAGGAGGAATACCGGCGTGGCGAGGAAGTTCATCACTGCGGCACCCGCGACGTTGGCGGCCGCGGCACCCCAGTTGAAGGTCAGCACGTTCCAGATCGTCGCGGCCGTGCTCAGCGTCGCCGACGAGGCAATCGCTGCTATTGCGAGGCCGGTCAGCGCGATGATGATGAGCGTCTGGCCGAGCGTCATGAGGCCGCCGAAAGGATCCGTCCAGATTTGAGCGTTGTTCTGCTGAAACAGCGACATGATGCTGTTGAGGGAGTTGCCGTTCAGGTTGAGGCTACGAATGATCTGGTCCAGCGTTGACAGGGCCTCGACCTGCGATTGTTGCCCGGACGGCGTTAGATTGCCCGAGGGCTGGTTGATCCCGTCTTGGGCGTTGACGACCATCTGCAGCGTCGAAATGAAGCTGCCTGCCGCCGCCTCGAACGGGGCGAGATCTGTCGACAATGACGGGGGAAGACCATCCCAAGTTGGGGCAGTCACAACCGGTAAGGCTGTGAGTAGCCCCAGTGTCGCGGCGTTCGCCCTGGCGATCTCCAGGTAGTAGGCGCCTGCGGATGTCCAGCCCTGGGCAGTCTGCTGTGCCGCAGTCTGGTTCACATCCAGCGCGCCCGTCCGTGCCGTGGCCGCGTTAGCGGAAAGAGCATTGTTGATGTTCTGCTGGACCGAGGTCGCGGCAGCTTTGAGACCGCTGGTGTAAGTCTTCACGGCATTGGTGTAGATGCCCTGCAGGTTCGCGAGCGGCTGATTCGTCTTCGTGTTCCAAAATTGCGAGGCGACGTTGGCGACCTGTGGACGGATCGTTGACAGGACGTTGTTGAGGACTGAGGTCTGCACGGCTGCCATGTCGACGCTCACGCCGGCGACGGTCGTCTCATTCTGACCCGGTTCACGCACCGTCACCGTGCCGCAAGTCGGGTTCCCGCTTTCGTTGCCCGTCGAGAGCGAATAGCGGTAGGTGACGAACCCCCCGCTGTAGCCGCCGGAGCCCGAACCATCGTTGACGGTCGTAGGGGTTGGCGTCGGCATGAGCGGTCCCGTGCTTCCGGTGTAGCTCGCCAGGTTGACGAGATCCATGCACAGCTCGCTGTTGATCAAGCCGGCAACAACGGTTTGGGTGCCCGGAATCATCGGAGTGGCGATGGTCGCGGCACCTGGTCCAACTGCGGTGATGGCGTTGTTGTAGAGCACGCGAGCCATGCCCGCGCCCCACATCGCGCCTTGCATGACAAGCTGTTGGCCAGCCGAAAAATTGCCCGCCAGAGGGAACATCATGATCCCGGCAAAGCCCGTCCTCACCACGAACATCCAGCTTTGCCCCCTGCCAAGGATTTGGCTGCTTTCGGCCGCACGATGGATATTCATGATGACGGTGTAGCAAACGAAAGCACAGGCAATCGCGGCGACGAAGCCGGTGAACTGCCCAGCTATCTGACCGATCACGGTCGCCTCGGCTCCGGTGTTTTGCCCGGTGCTGGTTCCGTTCATTGGAAAGAGGGAGTTCAGGACGGTAGCCGACCAGTCGCTGCCGGGATTCAGCGCCGCCCAGCTCACGTCGTAAGGATTTGTCGGCGTAGTCTGTGCGAAAGCAGGAGCTGCCAGTGCGATGACGGCCAAGGCAGCAAGGGAGAGTGTGGCTACTCGAGAGATGCGCATGACAGCCTCGGACTTAGGTGTGCCGAGGCTGCCATAATGTTCTGCGAATGGATTACGGGCTCGGACTCGGGCCGCTTGGCGCGGCTCGGTCGGAAGGGCGGCCGGTGAAGACGCTTTTGATGCTGTCGACCGCCTTCTGGAGCATCTCGGTGACCTGCTTGCTGAGGTCTTCCATCATCGACTTGCCATCGCGCCGTGATGGTAGGTCTTTCGCGGCGGTCCCGATTTCCTTGTCCATCTCCTCGAATTTCGCGCTCAGGTTGGTTGCGTCGGGTCGTCGAGCGATCACCTGGTCGACGGCCTTGCGGTCCTCGCCGTAACGAGAGAGGGCGCTTGCGGCCCTGTCGTAGGCCGCGGATGCTCCGCGTTCGTCACTGAGCGCCGTGTTGAATTGCTTGCGGAGGTCAGCGAACCGCCCTCCCTCTCGCATTTCGGACAGGACGCCCGCCATGCCGTCTGGATCGGTCTTAGCCGCCTCGTTGATACGATTGAGGATCACGGCGCCTTCGCCGGTGCGGAACCCTTCCATTGCATCGAGGGCAGCTCGGCCGGACTTCTCCGCACTACGCAGTGTCACGTCATCCTTTCCAGCGGACATCTTTTGCTCGAATGCAGCGAGCCGGTCCCCGAACGGCTGTGCTCCCGCTTCCCAAGGCGGAGTGTTCGATGGCCCACTCTGGCGCATCGAACGCAGCACGCCGTTTAAACCCGAGCCGCCTGGTTCCTGGATTACGATCTGCGGTGACGTAGGTCCCCCATTGCCGGCTGACCGCACGTGGCCGTCGCTCGCGGCCGCGTCACCGCGTGGCGGAGCATCTCGCCTTCCAGGTTGGCCCGCTTCACTGGTTGGAGGGGATGCAACCTGTTCCTCCCCGGCTCGGGCGCCGATCCTAGATCTGGCTTCCAGTGTCTCGACTCTCGAAATGATGACTGGGGCAGTCTGGTTCGCGCCCTGTCCGACTTCGATACCGACACGCCTGATGTCGTCCACAAGCTTTTGGTCCGAGAGTTTCGATGTCGAGCGCAATAGGTGAAGCAGCCTTTCGTTTTCGAGCCCCGGCGCTGAGGTTGCGAGCCGCGTGACTTCCGTCCGCGCCTGATCCGAAAGGTTGAGGGGCGCGCCTCTGGCCCTTTCCACGTCTTGCACGGCATACGCAAGTTCATGCTGGTAGCTGCGCTGGTTAATACGAGCATTGTCACTGATGCCCTGGGCCAGCTGGGTTGCCTCGACGGATAGCTTACTATGGCTGCTGGCGAGACTGGCTGCGGCCTCTTGCAGTCTTGCCCCAACCTCGCGAAGAGCGCTCTCCGGCTCGTCCGGCTTGCGATCCTTTTTGTCAGCCTCAGGTGCCTTCGCTTGAGATTGGACGGTGTTCAGGGAAGCTTCCTGCTTCACCGCCTCTATGGGAGACGTGCTTGCGGGGACAGGTGCAGTTGGAGGCGGCGGCGGAGGTTCTGCCATGTCGTGTCTCCTATTGTGCTGATGCGGACGTCATCGATGGCGTCGGCATCTGTGAGGCCGGGGCGAAGTCCCGGTTTGTGGACTGGGCAAGCTGTGATGCGCTGATGTCGGCGTGCTGCAGGCCGAGTTTGAAGTTCTGGAAAGCCAAGTAATTGCTGAGCGCCAACTCCTGGGCGATCTCGCGCTCGACAGCGACGGGAGGTTCTTGGTGCAGAGTGCCCGCCCAGCCAACGTCACTCACGCGCCGTTCGGACTCGATCTGCAGGGCCTGGAACCACGAGATGTTGCCATTGGCCGGGGCAGGAAGTCCCATGTTGGTGAGATAGGTCTGTTGCTGTTGGGTGATCGGCACTGAGGGCGTCTGCATGCCGATCTGCTGGTCCACGACGCTCTGGGCCAAGGACATGCGAGCGTCGAAGCTGCGGCGCCTGACGGCTGCGTCCTGGCCCTGGATGGAGCTGAGCTGGTTGCCCCGCAACGCAGCCGGAGCGACCGGCTCAATTAGATTGACGGCGTAGTCCTTGGCTGCGTTGATCGCAGCCTGGCTACCGTAGGTCCCGCTGTTGTACAGGCTAGAGAACTCGGCATCGGCATCTGGTGTTGCGCTGATACCGTTAGGGCAGAGGCCGGCATCAAGATCTTTCTGGTCGCAATATCCTCCGACGTGGTTTGCGCCCATCGAAGCCACGCCCTGAGCTGCGCCATAGTAGGACGGCATGCCTGGCTGAGCTTGGCCGCGCGCATTGTGCGTTGCGGCGATCGTCCATGACACGTTGTAGCCCTGCACGGCGGCAGCGGTTGCGCTGACACCGCCATCGAGCGCTGTGCAGCTGTTCGGGCTGACAGTGTGCTCGTCCCGGATTTGCGCTTGCCGGACCTGCATTTGGAACTGCGAGTTTGCGACGTTCGACGCATCGGTGATCTGCTGCCAGGCGCCGACTTGGGCCTTCGAGTAGTTCGCGCTTTGTGTGAAGCCCTGCTGCAGCAGGGTGTTGGTGTCGCCATATGTGTTGGTGCCGAGGGCAGTGTTAACCGCCTTCATCGCGTTGTTCATGTCCGTCTGGACCGTCGACATCGCTTGCAGCACGTCCAGCATACCGGTCTCTTGCGCGAAGTTCTTGATTGCCTGCGTCAAGGAGGCTGCATCGAAAGTCGCGAGCTGGGCGAAAGCTTGTGGGGCATTGAAAAGCACGGCGCCGAGAACGACGCCAAGCGCAGTCGAGGCGATGAGGGAGGTTTTCTTCACGTGAGGTCTCCTCAGAAACTGCCCTGGGCGGTGCTCGGCAGCGTGTATCCGGTCGGCGGCTGGCCTTTGCCGTTCAGATAAAGCCCGCTGCCGGGTCCGACGCCGAGGCCGATTGTGGAACAGCGTGGAAAATTGACCCTCCGAGCGGGGTGATCGGCGTCCAA
>CAXUGD010000226.1:0-5718 GCA_964250355.1 uncultured Acetobacteraceae bacterium
GGCGGCGGCCGAACAGCAGCAGCACGTGGACCCGCAGACGCCCGCCACCGCCATCGCCGGCAGCTACGACGTGATCGTCATCGGCGGGGGGCCGGGCGGCTACGTGGCGGCGATCCGGGCGGCACAGCTGGGCCTGCGCACGGCCTGCGTGGAGATGCGCGCGACCCTGGGGGGCACGTGCCTGAACATCGGCTGCATTCCGTCCAAGGCGCTGCTGCAATCCTCGGAGAACTTCCACGAGGTGTTGGGGTCGTTCAAGGACCACGGCATCAACGTGGCCGGCGTGACGCTCGACCTCGCGCGGATGCAGAAGCGCAAGGGCGAGGTGGTGGCCGCCAACGTCAACGGCGTCGCCTTCCTGTTCAAGAAGAACAAGGTGGATTGGCTGAAGGGGGTGGGCCGGATCTCGGCGCAGGGCCAGGTGACCGTCGATGACAAGACGTATGCCGCCCGCCACGTCGTGATCGCCACCGGCAGCGAGAGCGTTCCGCTGCCCGGCGTCACCGTCGATGAGGCACGCATCGTCAGCTCCACCGGCGCGCTGGAGCTGGACGCGGTGCCGAAGCACCTGGTGGTGATCGGCGGCGGCTATATCGGGCTGGAGCTGGGCTCGGTATGGCACCGGCTGGGCGCCGAGGTCACCGTGGTCGAGTACCTGGACAAGCTCGTGCCGGGGATGGACGGCGAGATCGGTCGCACGTTCGAGCGCGTGCTGGGCAAGCAGGGGCTGAAGTTCAGGCTATCGACGAAGGTCACGTCGGCAACCGCGACCGAGACCGGCGTCGAACTCACCGTCGAACCGGCCAAGGGCGGCGTTGCCGAAACGCTGCAAGCCGACATCGTGCTGGTATCCATCGGCCGTCGCCCGTACACGGCCAACCTCGGCTTGAGAGAAGCAGGCGTCGCGCTGGACGAGCGTGGGTTCATAAGGATCGACAAGCACTACCGCACCAACGTCGAAGGCATCTACGCCATCGGCGACGTCATCACCGGCCCCATGCTCGCCCACAAGGCGGAGGAGGAGGGGGTCGCGGTCGCCGAGCTGATCGCGGGCCAGGCGGGGCACGTGAATTACGGCGTGATTCCCGGCGTGGTCTATACCTGGCCGGAAGTGGCCAGCATCGGCGCCACGGAGGAGATGCTGAAGCGCGACGGCGTTGCCTACAACGTCGGCAAGTTTCCGTTCACCGCCAACGGCCGCGCGCGCGCCATGGGCTCCACAGACGGCTTCGTGAAGATACTCGCCGACAAGGCCACCGACCGCGTGCTGGGCGCCCACATCATCGGGCCGGACGCGGGCACGCTGATCGCCGAGGTGGCGACGGCGATGGAGTTCGGGGCGAGTGCGGAGGATATCGCGCGCACGTGCCATGCGCACCCGTCGTTGAGCGAGGCGGTGAAAGAGGCGGCATTGGCGGCGGATGGGCGGGCTATACATATTTGAAGGAAGGTCTTCTTTTCTGAAGAAAAGAAGCAAAAGACTTTTGTTCGTGAGGTACACTGTCCGACTGGCACCCGACTCACGGAGCAAAAGTTTTTTGCTGCTTTTTTTCAAAAAAGCAGACTCTATACTTTCGCCTCCTCCCGCAACTGCCTGACCAGCGCCTGCAGATCCCCGATCACCCTGCGCTGCTCCAGCCCGCCCACGCGTTGCACCTCCGCCTCGATCAGCAACGGCTGCATCTGGTCCTTCATCTCCAAAAGCAACGTGGCCAGTTCCTGCAACTTGGGGCTGATACGGGGCGTGGGCGCGTTCCGGACGACCGCGCGGTGCAGCCGTTGCGCCAGGGCGGCGGCCGGAACGATCGCCCGGTCGTCGTGGCGCAGGTCCGTGTCGATGACCCGCCGCACCGCCTCGTCCGACGGCGCGGGGAGGCCCACATGCGCGGCCAGCCGGGCGGCGGTCTCCTGCGGGCGGTCGAACCACTGCTCGTAGGGGACGATGCAGACGGGGAGTGCCGCAATCGCGCGCACCGCCTCGATGTTGTAGTGCAGCCAGCGGTACTCCGCCTGGCCGCGCTCCATCCTGTCGCGCGCGAACAGCGATCGGGCCACCTGCGCCGGATCGCGCACACAGAACACGTAGCGCGGTTCGGCGCCGATATCGTCGAACACCTGGCGCCAGAAGCGCAGCAGCAGCGTGGTGCGTGGGTCCTTGAAGCCGAACGGGCGCAGCGCGCCCACATGCGGCTGCAGCCAGCCGGCGGCCCGGCGCCGCAGCTCCTGCACCCGCGGGTCGCCCAGCCAGTGCTCCGGCATGTCCAGCAGGTGGCTGGGCGAGCCCCACTGGCGGCGGAAAAAGCCGAAGATCGCGTCGTTGGTGTCGATCACGCGTGGGCGTTCCCAGTGGCCCTTCGCGTTGGCCGGTGCGGCGTGGATCTCGTGGGCCATGTCGGCGCCCAGCATGTGCAGCATGTTGGAACACATGCTGGTGCCGCTGCGGTGCATGCCGATGACAACGATCACGGGGCCAGCTCCATCAGCTCCAGCGCGCGGCGGAAATCGGTTTCGTCCACCGCGTAGCCGCCGGCCTCGTCCGGCGCGCCGAAGACGTAGCCGGTGCGCTGGCCGGCGGCCTGGCCGATGCCGGTTTGCAGGGTGCCGGGTTCGCGCCGCGTGCTGCGCAGGGCGCAGACGGTGGTGCCGGGGGCGGCAAACACGCTGTGGTGCAGTGCCGTGGAGTACGGCCCCACGATGCGCCCCGCGCGGGCGAACAGGGCCGCGCGTTCGGCAAACCCCATCTGCTCGATCATCGCCACGCGGTAGCCACGCCGTTCGGCGATCGCCTCGATCCGGTAGCGGTTGCGCAGGCCGGGTCCGGTGCGGTCCGGATCGGGGATGTAGAGGCGGTCGTGCCCCTCCGGCGCCGGCAGGCCCAGCCGCGCGGTCCAGAAGCGGGTGGCCGCGCCGAAATGCCGGCTCAGCCGCTCGTGCCGGCGCAGGGTGGTGGGCAGCAGCAGCAGGTCGGTGCGGATCGCCTCGTCCCAGTGGGCGTAGCGCACCAGGCGGTCGGGCGGGATGCCGAGCAGCGCCACCACGGCCTGCAGGTAAGGGGCCAGCGGGTCGGGCACCAGGAAGCGCAGCGTATCGAGAGGGTAGCCGGCCTGCTCCAGCAGCCACAGCCGCGGCAGGTAGTCGATCAGCAGGTGGCCCGCATCCTCCTCGGCCGGGCCGAATAGCGGCACCAGCGGGCCGGCCACGTGCCGGCAGGGCGGCGCCATCTGGTTCAGCCGCGCCACAACCGTGGCCACGTGGTCGCGCGGATGGTTCAGCGAGGCCGCGGCAAAGGCCACGTGGCCACACAGGCCGATGCCGGTGGGTGCCACGGCGGCGTCGGCCACGCCCGTCACGCCGATCTCGGGGGTTTCCACTTGGCCGTAGATCTGGCGCGTCAGCTCGGGGTCGGACGGGCCGAACAGGAAAGCGGGGCCGGGGGCCGGGCTGCGCGCGGCGGCATCCACCAGGCGGTAGCTGACCAGCGGCTGGTCCATACGCGCCTGGTGGTCGGCTAGGTCGGCCACGCGCGCGATGTGCGCCAGCGGGCGGGCCGGGGTCAGTAGCTCACTCATCGGGTCGGGCCTCGTCCCAGGCGGCTGCGATGTCCAGCGCGCGCTCGAAATCTTCCGGCTGCACGGCGAACACCTGGCCGATCTCGCCCTCGGTGTAGCCCAGCTTGGTCGCCCCCAGCACGTAGCCGGCCTGCTGGCCCAGCGCCTGGGCCACGCCGGACTGCACGAAGCTGGGGTGCCGCGCCGTGCCGCGCAGGCCGACCGTCAGCGTGCCGGGGCCGGCATACACCGCGCCGTGCAGGGCCGATCCGTACTCCCCCGCGATCAGCCGCGCATGGCTGAACAGGGCCGCCTGCTCGCCCATCGACAGCTCCTGCGGGTGCACGACCGTGTAGCCGCGGGTCGCCGCGATCGCCTCGATCTGCTCGCGGTTGCTGAGGATGCGCGCCCCGATCACCCGCGTGCGCGAGACGAAGAGGCGGGCGGGTGCGGCGGCATCGGCGGGTGCGGGGGCGGCGGCACGCAGCCGGCCGGTCCAGAAGGCGGTGGCCGCGCGGAACTGTGCGGCGATTCGGTTGTGCACGCGCAGCCCTGTCGGCAGCAGCAGCCGGTCGGCGCGCCGCACCTCGCGCCAGTAGCGGTAGGGCACCAGCTGGGCGCGGCCGATGCCGATATGGGCCAGCAGCTTGCGCGCGGCCGGCGTCAGCTCCGGCGGCACCGCGTAGCGCAACGCCGCCAGGTCGTGGCCGCATTCGGCCAGCACCCATAGCCGCGGCAGGAAGTCGGTCAGCCAATGGCCGTATGTCTGGTGGCCCGGGCCGTAGATCACCGCCAGCGCGCCGCGCACCTGGCGGGTGGGCAGGTCTGCCGCCAGCAGGCGGCCGGCGATCGCCTCGACCTGGTGCGGCGGGTGAAGGAAGGCGGCCGAGTTGAAGGCGATGCCGTCCTTGATCGCGATGCCGCTGGGCGCCAGCACGGCGTCGTCCAGCGCGTAGGTGCCCAGCTCGGCCAGCTCGGTCTGGCCGAACAGCTCCTCGTGCACCGTGGCATCGGCGGGGCCCAGCAGGAAAAGCGGTGCCGGCGGCAGGGCGCGGCTGGCCGGTGCGATGGCCCGGAACTCGACATGCGGTGCGCCGCCGGTGGCGTGGTGGCGGCCGATATCGGCGACGGCTAGCCCACGGCTTTGGCAGTCCGGTTCAGCCTGCGTTTGAGCGCTCCCCCCACCCTGCGGATGTCGGCCAGCCCCAGCGCCAGCGCGGCCGATCCGTATGCCGTCATTCCGCCTGCCACCATAACCGATAACGCCAGGATGGAAACATGCTGGCCGGGCTGCGGGGCGAGCCACAGGCGCGTGCCCCACAGCAGGAGGGCCATGACCGCGGTAGCCCCCGCCATGCGCGCCAGCCGCGACCACAGCGCGGCGTCCGGCACCAGGTGGCCGCGGCGCAGCAGGATGGCGGCGAGCAGGGCCACGTTGACCGTCATCGCCAGGGTGGTGGCCAGCGGCGGGCCGACATGGCGCAGCGGGTGCATCAGCGCCAGGCTCAGCAGCAGGTTCAGGCCCAGTATGCCGGTGCCGATCTTGAAGGGCGTTGCCATGTCTCAGCGCGCGAAGAAGCCGGGGCCCAGCACATTGATCAGCACAAAGGCGGGCAGGCCGGCAGCGTAGGCGGCCAGCGACTGCGCGCTCATGGTGGCGTCGGCATGGGTAAAGGCGCCGTGCACGAACAGCACCTGCAGGATGGGGTCCGCGATGATGCACAGCGCGGCGGCAGCCGGCAGGGTCAGCAGCATGGCGTATTCGACCGCGCGGTTCTGCGAGGCGAGTGCCTCCCGCATTTGGCCGGCGCTCACCTGGCGCGCCAGCAGCGGCAGCAGCGCCGTGCTGACCGCAATGCCCAGCACGCCCAGCGGCAGCTGGTTGATGCGGTCGGCGTAGTACATGAACGAGACGGATTTTTCCGGCAGGTAGGTGCCGATCACGGTATCGACGGCCAGGCTGAGCTGGGTGACGCCCGCGCCCACCAGCCCCGGCGCCATGCGCCGCAGCAGCAGCCGCATCCGCGGCGTCATGCGCGGCCGCGGCAGGTGCAGCCTCATGCCGCAGCGGCGCACCGCCCAGTATAGCAGGCCGAGTTGGGCCACGCCGCTGGCCGAAACGCCGATGGCCAGCGCGTGGGCGGCGGTGGGCGGGAATGGCACCAGCGCG
>CAXUGD010000227.1:0-5675 GCA_964250355.1 uncultured Acetobacteraceae bacterium
GGTCTTTATGCGCAGCTTCTCGATCCAGATCTCGCTGCCGAGCTCGGCGGCGATGCTGCGCACGTCGTCGCGCAGGTGCCGTGCTACGTCCTGCAGCGCGCCGTGCAGCGGCGAGCAGCCGGCCAGGGTGAGGCGTACGACCGTGGGCCGGCCGTGGGAGGGCAGGGCGCGCAAAGCGGTCCGGATGGCCTCGTGCAGGTCGCCGATGCTGGCGATGCCGTCCGCCTGCACGTTCACCGGATGCCACCGCACCACGTCCAGCTCCAGCCGCTCCAGCCGGGCGACCGCGCCCTCGTCCACGTGGACCAGGACGGCGCCGCGCGGCCCGTGCTCGCGGATGTGGCGGCCCTGCAAGTTGCCGGGGAATACGATGTGCGGCGCCTCGCTGACCACGCGGTGCTCGTGCACGTGGCCCAGCGCCCAGTACTGGTAGGCGCGGGCAGTAAGGTCCTGCGGCGTGCAGGGGGCGTAGTCGGCGTGGCCCTCGTAGCCGCCGGCCAAGGAGGTGTGCAGCACGCCGATGTTGAAGGCGCCCGGGACGGGGGCGGGGTAGCCGGCGGCCAGGTTCTCGGTGGCGGCGCGCTCGGTGAAGCTGCGGCCGTGAATGGCCACGTCCCACTGCGGCAGGTGATGGGTTTGCGGCTTGCGGTCGTCGAACTGTTGCACGTTGCGGGGGGTCGGCAACTCGCGCGACAGCACCGATCGGGCGTCGTGGTTGCCCGCCAGCAGATAGACGGGGATGCCCGCGCGGTCGAGGCGCCCCATGGCGGCGGCGAAGTACAGGCCGGTGCCGGCATCCTTCCAGTCGCCGTCGTAGAGGTCGCCGGCGATGACCACAAAGGCGACCTGCCGGTCGATGGCCGCTTCGACCAGCCGGTCGAAGGCGCGGCGGGGCGCCTGGCGCACCTGTTCGGCGTCCACGCCCTCGTAGCGGGACAGGCCGGCGAGCGGGCTGTCGAGGTGGATATCGGCGGCGTGCAGGAACGAGAAGCTGGCCACTGGCGCTCCGGGCTGGGTGGGTCGCAGGACCCCCACGCTACCACCACGCCGCTCCGAGTCGCGTCGAGGGCGGCTTGTCGTTGGCAGGGGGCGGCGGCTGTGTCAAAGGCGGGCCATGCTGCACGCGCTCTACGGAAGGCTTCTCGCCCTGTCGGCCACACGGGGGGCGCCCGCCTGGCTGTTCTGCATTGCCTTTGCCGAGGCGAGCGTTTTTCCCGTGCCGCCGGACGCGCTGCTGATCCCCATGGTGCTGGCGCGGCCGCGCCGGGCCTGGGTGCTTGCCGGGTTGTGCACGGCGGGCAGCGTGGCGGGGGCGGCGCTGGGCTACTGGATCGGGGCCGCGCTGTTCGACGAGGTGGCGCGCCCGGTGGTTCACCTGTTCGGCGCCGAGCGGCAATACCAGGCGGTGCTGACGCTGTACCAGCGCTACGGCTTCGTGGCGATCCTCATCAAGGGGCTCACACCGATCCCGTTCAAGCTGGTGACGATTGCGGCGGGTGCCGCGCATCTGGACCTGGGGCGGTTCTTCCTCGCCTGCGTCATCACGCGGGGCGGCCGGTTCTTCCTGGTCGAAGCGGTGCCGCTGCGGCTGTTCGGCGACCGGGCACGCGCCTTCATCGACCGGCGGCTGGTGGGGATCACCTGGGCGCTGCTGGCGCTGGTGGTGCTGGGCGTGCTGGCGCTGCGTTTCTTGTGACTTGCAGGTTTCTCGTGCGGGATTCGGAGATGCGGTTCGCGTGTTCTCCCTGGGGTAAACACCACAATACGAATGACATCACGAGAGGCTGTTTGCTGCAATCGCGCCGCACAGGAATCGACACAGAGCGCACAGAGTAAAGGGAGGACACGGAGGTATCCGCCTCCGTGCTCTCCCTTCTTCTCACTGTTCTCTGTGTTTATTCTTCTTTCGCCCCAAGCGCGTGCCGCTTTCCGGTGAGCAGCCTCGTTGCAAGGCTGGCGTTGGGAACGGCGACCGCAAGACGTTGCTGCTTTTTCCTAGCCGATGCGGATCACCACCTTGCCGACGTGGGTGGCGCCTTTCAGGTAGCGGTAGGCGTCGGGCGCCTCGTCGAAGGGGAAGACGCGGTCGATGACCGGCTCGATGTGGTGCAGCGCGATGGCACGGTTCATCGCCTCGAACATCTGGCGGGAGCCGACATAGATGGGGCGGACGATTGCACCGCTGCCGAAGATGGCCAGCGGGTCCAGCGTGCCGCGGGTGAGCACGCCGATCAGGGTGACGGTGCCGCCGTGGCGCGCGGCACCCAGCGAGCGGGCCAGCGTGCCGGGGCCGCCTACCTCCACCACGTGATCCACGCCGCGTCCGCCGGTCAGGCGCTTGACCTCGTCCTGCCACTCTGGGTGCGTCTTGTAGTTGATGCCGTCCGACGCGCCCATCGCCCTTGCCCGCTCCAGCTTGGCGTCGCTCGACGAGGTGGCGATCACGCGGGCGCCGGCCGCATGGGCAAATTGCAGC
Source organism: uncultured Acetobacteraceae bacterium (assembly GCA_964250355.1). Taxonomy (GTDB): domain Bacteria; phylum Pseudomonadota; class Alphaproteobacteria; order Acetobacterales; family Acetobacteraceae; genus BOG-908. Next base: position 2,477 of record CAXUGD010000227.1, read on the forward strand.
GCGAAGACGGAGACGCCGCCGGTACCCAGCACCAGCACGGATTGTCCCGGCTGCAGCGGGTGCAGGCCGTACAGCGCGTTCCAGGCGGTGACCGCGGCACAGGGCAGGGTGGCGGCCTGCTCGTAGGAAAGGTGTGGGGGGATGTGCACCAGGCCCGCCTCGTCGAACACCCTGTACTCGGCCAACACGCCGTCGATGGCGCCGCCCAGCGCCGTCTGGCCGTCCACCGGCGCCATCTCGCCGCCCAGCCAGGACTGCATGAAGATGCCGGCCACGCGGTCGCCGGCCGCGACGCGGGTCACGCCGTGGCCCACCTCCACCACCTCGCCCGCGCCGTCGGACAGCGGCACCAGGTCGGGCGGCAGCGCGCTCATCATGTAGCGGCCGGTGGCCACCGCGAGGTCGCGGAAGTTGAGCGAGGCGGCACGCAGGCGCACCAGCACCTGGCCGCGGCCGCAGGCGGGCAAGTCGCCCTGCGCCAGCGTCAGGTCGTCGAAGCCGGTGTGCTTGGGCAGGCGGTAGAGGCGCATGGGTGGCTCTCCGGAAGGCTCAGCGGGCGGGCGCGGTGTGCCGCATCTGGCGCCAAAGCGCCACGGCCAGGCTGACGCCCACGAACCACAGCAGCCAGGCCGCCTCCGCCCGCAGTGGCAGGGCGGCCGGACCGTACAGCCCTGGCGCCCAGGTGATGGCCAGCCCGTCCAGCAGCAAGGCGGGCATGCTGACCAGCGTGGCCGCAGCCGGCAACGGCGTGTGCGGTCCAGCGACGCGGACGGCCAGATCGACGGCGAGCCAGGCCAGCGGAACGGTGACGGCGAACAGCACGGGGGCGAACGCAGGCGCGAAAAGGCCGAACGGGGCCGCCAGGCGGATCGTGGCAACGCCGACAGCCCACAGCGTCGCGCTCAGCGCCATCAGCCGGACGCTTGCAGGCATCGCCGCGCGGTCATATTCGAGGTCTGCTGTAATGTGAGGCATCGATCCTTGCTCCTTGTAGTGAGCACTACGTAACAGGCTTCCGTAACGGGTGCTACAAGAAAATGGCATGAGCATTCGTGATACGAAGCGGGCCGAAGCGCTGGACCGCATTGCCGACCACATGCTGAGCGAGGGCTTGGCGCCGTCCAGCCTGCGCGCCCTGGGCGCTGCGTCCGGCACCAGCGATCGCATGCTGCTCTACTACTTCACCGACAAGGACGAGATCGTGGCCGCGGCGTTGCAGGTGGTCTGCCTGCGCTTGGCCGGTGTGCTGACTCGGGCGGTCGGCGAGGCAGGGCCCGTGCCGTCCGGGGCGCTGCTGCGGCAACTCGCCCCGCTGATACGCGGCGCGGCGTTGCGGCCGTTCATGCGGCTGTGGCTTGAACTGGCGGTGCTGGCGGCGCGCGGACACGAGCCGTATCGCAGGATCGCGGGCGACATCGCCGGCTACTTCATCGAGTGGGTGGCGGGCCGCCTGGACGTGGCGCCCGCGACCCGGCACGCGGAGGCGGCGGCCCTGGTGGCGCTGCTGGACGGCATGATCCTGCTCGACTGCGTGGGCCGGCAGGCCTGCGCCGACGCCATACTCGCGCGCGGTGACGCCTAGACGGCGGCTTCGGCGAAGATGCGGGAGGCGTCGCCCTGCCAGTCGCCGCGGTAGCGCTCCAGCCAGTGCTCGGCCTGGGTGGGGGCGCCGCCGGCGATGGCGTCGAGCGGGTCGAGGAAGGATTGTTCATCGAGCCCGCGTGCGGTCAGGCCGTCGCGCGCGATGGCCAGGGCGTCGCGGGCCAGGTCGCGCACGGTGCCGGAGGCGAAGGGGGCATCCAGGCCCTGGCGCGGCACTTCGCCTCTGATGGTGGCCAGCCTGCGCCAGTCGTGGCGGGCGACCAGGGCTGCGGCGGCGGACAGGGCGGCCTCGTCGTAGAGCAGGCCGACCCAGAAGGCCGACTGGGCCAGCATCATGGCCGGGCTGCCGGCATCCGCCCCGCGCATCTCGAGGAAGCGCTTCAGCCGCACCTCCGTGAACACGGTGGTGAAGTGGTCGGCGAAGTCGCCCACGGTGGCCGTAATGCCGGACAGCGCGGGCACGCGGCCGGCGATAAAGGCGCGGAAGGATTCGCCCGCCACGTCGATCAGCCGGCCCTCACGGGCCACGAAATACATCGGCACGTCCAGCAGCCAGTCGGCATAGCGCTCGAAACCGAAGCCGTCTTCGAAGAACACGGGCGCGATGCCGGTTCGGTCGGGGTCGGTGTCGGTCCAGACGTTCGCGCGGGCGGAGAGGAAGCCGTTCGGGCGGCCCTCGGTGAAGGGCGAGTTGGCGAACAGCGCGGTCGCCACCGGCTGCAGCAGCAGGCCCACGCGCAGCTTGCGCACCATATCGGCCTCGGAGGCGAAATCGAGGTTCACCTGCACGGTGCAGGTGCGCAGCATCATGTCGAGCCCGAGCTGGCCCACCAGCGGCATGTAGCGGCGCATGATGGCGTAGCGGCTCTTGGGCATGAACGGCATGTCCTGCCGGCGTGCCGTCGGGTGGAAGCCGAGCGGCGCGAAGCCCAGGCCGAGCGGCCCGCCCACCTGCCGCACGTCGGCGAAGTGGCGGTCGAGCTCGGCGCGCGTCTCGTGCAGGCTGGCGAGCGGGGCGCCGGACAGCTCGAACTGGCCGGCGGGCTCCAGCGACACGCTTTCGCCGTTCCGGGACAGGCCGATCAGCGCGCCTTGGTCGCGTATCTCGTCCCAGCCCGTGGCCGCGATGCCCGAGAGCATGTCGTGGATGCCGCCCGGCTCGTAGGCAGGGGCGGACCATGGGGCGCCGTGGGGGCTGCCGGGCCAGCGGAAGCCGAACTTCTCGTGCTCGGTGCCGATGCGGAACTGGCTGGCGGGCTTGCAGCCGGCCGCGAGATAGGCGGCCAGTGCGCGGACGTCCGCGATCGGGGTCGCGTTTTCCTCACCGGGGTTGGACATGCTTCTCCTGGTGACGCGTAGGCGGCCCGACGGCCGCGTTCAGGTGGTTGACCAGCGCTGGGCCTGCAAGAGGGCCAGGCCGGCCACGGCGGCGGTCTCGGCCCGGAGCACCCGCGGCCCCAGGCAGAGTGGCGCCACAAAGCGGGTCCGGTGCAGCGCGTCAATCTCGGCCGGCGCCCAGCCGCCTTCGGGGCCCACCAGCAGCCCGCCGACGCCGAGCGGGATCGCCGGTCGGGCGAAGCCGGGCTCGGCATCACGC
>CAXUGD010000228.1:0-5672 GCA_964250355.1 uncultured Acetobacteraceae bacterium
TGGCCAGGAAGCGCTCGGCCATCGCCAGCCCCACCGAGTTGCCGCAGCCCTGGCCCAGGGGGCCGGTGGTGGTCTCGACCCCCGACGTCATGCGGTATTCGGGGTGGCCGGGCGCCTTGCTGTCGAGCTGGCGGAAGTTCTTCAGGTCGTCGATGGTCAGCGCCGGGCCGCTCCGGTCCTCATGCTCGTTCACCGCCCGCATGCCGGTCAGGTGGATCAGCGCATAGAGCAGCATGGAGGCGTGGCCGACCGACAGCACGAAGCGGTCGCGGTTGGGCCAGTTCGGGTCGGCCGGATCGAAGTTCAGGAAGTGCTGCCACAGCGTGTAGGCTACCGGCGCCATCGCCATCGGCGTGCCGGGATGGCCGGAATTGGCCTTCTGCACGGCGTCCATGCACAGCGTGCGTATGGTGTTGATGCAGAGCAGGTCGATGTCGCCGCCCTTCTCGTGGGAAGCCTGCTGGGAGGCGTCCATGGAAGCCGATGCGTCTGGTGACATGCTCTCTCCTGGCCGTTGCGGCTTTATGGGTGTCCCTGAGCGCAGTCATACAGGCAGGCCTGGCCCCCCGCCATGCCACCCCGTGCCAGGGAGACGCGCGCGCGTGCGCGTAGTTGCACCGCCGATGCCTACACAGCCCGCGGCGGGTTGGCTGCCTCGGCCTCGCGGGGTGCCAGGCCGAAACGCCGCTTGATCCGCTCGCGCCCGGTCTGGAAGCTCACGTACAGCATGGGGATCAGGAAGATGCCGACGGCGCTGGCGGCCAGCATGCCGGCGAACACCGGGGTGCCCACGTCGCGCCGGCTGATCTCGGCGGCGCCCGAGGCGATCACCAGCGGCACTAGGCCCAGCACGAAGGCCACGGACGTCATCATCACCGCGCGGAACCGGGTCTGCGCGCCCAGGGCGGCGGCCTCGGCGATCGGCACCCCGCGCTCGCGCTGGTCTTTCGCGAACTCCACGATCAGGATGCCGTTTTTGGCCGCCAGCGCGATCAGCACAACCAGGCCGATCTGCGCGTAGAGGTCGAGCGACAGGCCGGCCAGCTTGATGCCGATCAGCGAGCCGAGCACGCCCACGGCCACCGAAAGCAGCACGGGGATGGGAATGACCCAGCTTTCGTACAGCCCCACCAGGAACAGGTAGGCGAACAGGATGGCCAGCGCCAGGATGGTGCCGGTCTGACCGGCCGCTGCCACCTCCTGGAAGGCGGTGCCGGTCCATTCGTAGCCGTAGCCGGGCGGCAGCGTGTGCGCCGACACGGCAGCCATGGCCGCGATGGACTGCCCGGACGAGACGCCCGGTGCCGGCGAGCCGTTTACGGTGACGGAGCGGTAGTTGTTGTAGCGGTTGATGATCTGCGGGCCGAGCTTGATGCGGACCTCGGCGATCGAGCGCAGCGGCACCATCTGGTTCAGCCGGTTGCGTATGTAGATCTGCCACAGGGCGGGGATGTCGTTGCGGTCGAACGCCTCGCCCTCGATGTTCACCTGCCAGACGCGGCCGTACAGGTTGAAGTTGTTGATGTAGTTGCCGCCCAGCGTGGCGCTGAGCGTGTTGAACACGTCCGACATGTTCAGCCCCAGCGCCTGGGCCTTTTCACGGTCGATGTCGAGGAACAGCGAGGGGTTGCTGGCCGAGAAGGTGGAGAAGACCTGGCCCAGACGGTGGTCGCCATGGGCGGCGGCGATCAGCCCGTTCAGCGTGCTGTTGATGGAGCTCGGGTCCTGTCCCTCCAGCGCGTCCAGCTGGTATTCGAAGCCGCCCACCGTGCCCAGGCCGATGATCGGCGGCAGGTTCACCGCAATCACGTTAGCCGAGCGTATCTGCGCGCCCATGCCGAACACCTGGCGGATCATCGCCGCCACCTGGGTTTTCGCGGTGGTGCGGTCGGCAAAGGGTTTCAGGCGGACGAACATGAAACCGTTGTTAGATTCCTGCGCGTTGTCCAGGATGGAGAAGCCGATGACCGACAGGGTGTCCTGCACGCCCTCCATCTTGATGACGTTGCGTTCGACCTGTCCCACCACCGCGCTGGTGCGCGCGAGCGAGGCGCCGTCCGGCAAGGCCATGGAGACGAAGAACCCTCCTTGGTCCTCGCTGGGCAGGAAGCCGGACGGGGTTATGCTTGCCAGGCCGAAGATGCCGGCGCCGCACAGCAGGATCGCCACCAGGGCCAGCGCGGACCGGCGGGTCAGCCGGCGCACGATGCCCGCATAGCCGTCGCGCGTGCGGTCGATGCCGCGCAGCACGCGCGCCATGATGCCCCGCTTGGGGCCGGTCCGCGGCCGCAGGAACAGGCCACACAGGGCGGGCGACAACGTCAGCGCGTTCAGCGCCGAGATCAGCATGGCCGCCGAGATCGTCACCGCGAACTGCTTGAACAGCACGCCGGAAATGCCGGGGATGAAGCCGATCGGCACGAAGACGGAGAGCAGCACCAGGGTGATGGCGATGATCGGTGCGGTGATCTGCCGCATCGCCTCCTTTACCGAATCCGCGACGTCCCAATCGGGGTGCTCCTCGATCACCCGCTCCACGTTTTCGACCACCACGATCGCGTCGTCGACCACGATGCCGATGGCCAGCACCATCGCCAGCAGCGTCACCGTGTTGGCCGAAAACCCGAGTGCCAGCAGCACGGCAAAGGCGCCGATCAGGCTGACCGGCACGGCGATGGTGGGGATGATCGTGGCCCGCAGGTTGCCCAGGAACAGGAACACCACGATCACCACCAGGACGAACGCCTCGCCCAGCGTCTTCAGCACCTCCGCGATCGTATCGACCACGAACAGCGTGGAGTTCCAGGTGACCTGGTAGTCCATGCCCTGCGGGAACCGCGTCTTCAGCTGGGCCAGCTTGGCGTTGACCAGGCGCGCGGTCTGCACCGCGTTGGCGCCGGGTGCCAGGTTCACCCGCATGGTGACGGAGGGCTTGCCGTCCAGCCGGCTTTCGCTGTCCAGGCTCTGCGCGCCCAGCTCCACGCGGGCCACGTCGTGGATACGCAGAAGCGAGCCGTCCGGGTTGGCGCGCAGCACGATGTCGCCGAACTGCTTGGCTGTGGTCAGCCGGCCCTGCGTCTGCACGTTGAGCTGGAACTGCACGTCGCGGCTGACTGGCTGCGCGCCGATGCGGCCCACGGGCGCCACCACGTTCTGCGCCTGGATCGCGTTCGTCACGTCGGCCGGCGTCAGGTTCAGGTCGGTGAGCCGCTGGCTGTTGAACCAGATGCGCATGGAGTAGAGTTGCTGGCTGAACAGCGCCGCCTGGCCCACGCCGTTGATCCGCGAGATCTCGTCCAGCACGCTGATGGCGACGTAGTTCGTGATGAACAGCGTGTCCTGCTTGCTGGTGGGGCTGAAGAAGTTGACGAACTCCAGCACCGCGCTGCTGGCCTTCTGCACCGTCAGCCCCTGCGCCTGCACCGCGGCCGGCAGCTGGGCCAGCGCGGTCTGCACGCGGTTGTTGACGTTGACGGTGTTGATGTCGGCGTCCGTGCCCAGCGCGAAGCTGACCGTCAGCGCGTAGGTGCCGTCATTGGCGTTGGTGCTCTTCATGTAGAGCATCTTGTCCACGCCCACGACCCGCGCCTCGATCGGCTGCGCCACCGAAGCCTCGACATCGGCGGCCGACGCCCCCGGATAGGTAGCGCTGACCTGCACCTGCGGCGGCACAATCTCCGGAAACTGCGCAACCGGAATCCGGCTGAGCGAAATCAGACCCGCGATGGTGATTACAACTGCAATCACGATGGCCAGGCGTGGTCGATCGACGAAGACGGCGGAGATCACGGGGTTGCCCGCCGGGATGAGCCGTTTCGAGCGTAGCCGGATGGCAGGCGCCTGCGCGACGCTGGATTGCCTGGGCCGAGCGGAGCGGCAGGGGCGGCGCGGTCAGCCGGCATGCGGCGCGGGCCTGGGCGGCGGGGCGGAAGCGGGGCCGGGCACCACGGCGATGCCGGGGCGTACGCGCTGGATGCCCTCCACGATCACCGTCTGCCCCTCTGTCAAGCCGGCTGTAACGGCGGCGGTGTCGGCCGTGGATTGGCCGAGCTGCACGCGGGTCTGCTCCGCGTGGTTTTGCTGGTCCACGGTATAGACGTAGTCGCCCTGCTGGTCGGACAGGATGGCGGCGCGCGGCACGCCCAGCACCTCGATCGGGGTGACGCCCTGCACCATCACCTGCACGAACTCGCCGTCCAGCAGCTCGCGCGTGCTGCCGTTCTGCTTGCCGGCGGCCTCGCTGGAGGCGAGCAGCGGGTTGGGCAGGATAGCGCGCGCGTTCAGCGTGTCGGTGCTGGCCGAGATAGTGGGGTCGATGTAGTCCAGCTTGCCGTCCTGGTTGTAGGTCTGGCCGTTCGGCAGGCGTATCTGCACGCGCACCGCGCCGAACCCGCCATGGCCCGCATAGCGCTGCCGCAGGTCCAGCGCCGCCCGGGACGAGATGGGGAACACCACATACATCGGGTCCTGGCTGACGATGGTGGCCAGCGTGCCGCTGGTGGGTCCCACCACGTTGCCCTCGGTCACGGTGGTGCGGCTGATCTTGCCGGTGATCGGCGCGCGTATCTGCGTGTAGTCCAGGTTGATCTTGGAGGTGGCCAGGTTGGCCTGGGCCGCCAGCACCTGGGCCGCCTGGCTGCGCTGCTGGGCAATGGCCTGGTCGTAGTTGGAGCGCTGGCCGGCCGGCGTGTTCAGCAACGCCTGCTGGCGGCCGAGCGTCTGGTTGGCGTTGAGCAGCAGGGCGTTCACCTGTTCCAGCGCCGCCTGCTTGGCCATGAAATCGGCCTGGAACGGGCCCTGCTCCAGGCTGTAGAGCAGGTCGCCCTCCTTCACCTCGCTGCCCTCGGTGAACAGGCGCTTGTCGAGGAAGGCGGTCACCCGGGCCAGGAGCGCCACCCGGCTGACGGCTTCCACCCGGCCGATGAACTGGTCGGTTTCCACGATGGGCGTGCGCTGCGCCTGCACCACGCCCACCGCCGGCGGGCGATTGCTGGGCTGGGCGGCGGCCGGCAGGGCGGCCAGTGCACCGCACAGGGCGGCGCCTTGGGCGAGAAGGCAGGCCATACGCATCGCGATCTCCCTCAGGATGGCCCGGACGACGAGGGCGGAACGTTTGGCGTGGCGGTGTGGCTCAGGTCGGCGGCTCGTGCGGCAGCAGCGGCGCCACCCGGTCGGCCACCGCCGCGCGCACCGGAGGGTCCAGCGCGTCGAGCACGAGGCGCAACTGGCGCCTTGTTGCATAAAGCTGATCGAGAAGCGAGAGCACCAGCGGCACGGTCGGTTCCTCCACCTCCAAGGCCGTGTGCAGCTCCACGATCAGCCGGATGCGGGCCACGTCAACCTCGCGGAAGGCGGGTTCGCCGGCGCGGCGGTCGGGGCGGATCCAGTCCTGCTCCACCCAGCGGCGCAGCTCTTTCTCGGTCAGGCCGGGGATGGCGGCGCAGATGCTTGCGACGGTGATCATGCGGCCTCGCTCATCTGGCGGCGCGGGTCGAGCGGATGGCGTTCGTAGAACTCGCGCAACGCGTCTTCCAGCGCCTGGTCCGGCTGGCCCAGCACGATCTGCAGCGTCACGTAGAGGTCGCCGGCCGGGCGGCCGGCATGGGCGGGAATGCCGCGGCCGCGCAGGCGCAACTGCCGGCCGGCGTCCGAGCCGCGCGGGATGCTGAGGT
>CAXUGD010000229.1:0-5626 GCA_964250355.1 uncultured Acetobacteraceae bacterium
CGGTCGATGGGTGCGTCGTCCAGCGCCTCGTCGGCACCCCATTCGATCTGCAGCCGCAGGGCGGCGAGCATGTCCATCCCCGGGTTTTACCGGGACGGCGGCTTTGCGCAAACCACGCGGCGGCCTAGTGTGACGGGCGCGCTTGACGGGTCCGTCGCCCCTTAACGTGCGGCAGTTGCCTACCTTATACGTCAACCGAGACGTGTTTCACCAATACAGCCGACAACAGGGACAGACCGGGATGAGCGACCGCGAGGCAATGGAGTTCGACGTCGTCGTGGTGGGTGCGGGCCCCGCCGGTCTGGCCGCCGCCATCCGCCTGAAACAGCTGGCGCCGGATGCCGCGGTGTGCGTGGTGGAAAAGGCGGGCGAGGTAGGCGCCCACATTCTGTCGGGCGCGGTGATCGAGCCGCGTGCGCTGGACGAGCTGCTGCCTAATTGGCGCGAGCTGGACGCGCCGATCCATACGGAGGCGCGCGAGGACCACTTCGTGTTCCTGACCAAGCGTCGCGCGTGGGAATCGCCGGTGCTGCCGCCGCAGATGAACAACCACGGCAACTACATCGTCAGCCTGGGCGACGTAACGCGCTGGCTGGGCCGCCAGGCCGAGGCGCTGGGCGTAGAGATCTACCCGGGCTTCTCGGCCGCCGAGCTGCTGATCGAGGCCGACGCCTCCGGCACTGACCGCGTGGTGGGTGTCGCCACCGGCGACATGGGCGTGACCCGCGAAGGGGAGCACGGCCCGAACTATGCGGCCGGCATGGAGCTTCGCTGCGCCTACACGCTGTTTGGCGAGGGCTGCCGCGGTTCGCTGTCCAAGCAGCTCATGGAGCGGTTCGACCTCCGGAAGGGCATCGATCCGCAGACCTACGGGCTGGGCGTGAAGGAGCTGTGGGAGATCCCACGCGAGAACCACAAGCCCGGCTTCATCATGCACACGGTGGGCTGGCCGGCCGATAAGGACACCTATGCCGGCTCGTGGCTCTACCATTTCGGCGACGGGCTGGTCTCGTTCGGCTACGTGGTGGGGCTGGACTACGCCAACCCGTGGCTCTCGCCATTCGACGAGATGCAGCGGCTGAAGACGCACCCGCACATGCGCAAGCATTTCGAGGGCGGGCGGCGCATCAGCTATGGCGCGCGCGCGCTGTCGGAAGGCGGCTTCCAGTCGATCCCCAAGCTGACCTTTCCGGGCGGCGCGCTGATCGGCGACTCGGCCGGCTTCCTCAACCTGCCCAAGATCAAGGGCACGCACTGCGCCATGAAGTCGGGCATGATGGCGGCCGAGGCGGCGGCCGAGGCGCTGGCCGGCGACCGTCCGGCCGAGCTGACCGCCTACACGGCAAAGTTCAAGGCGAGCTGGCTGTATCCGGAGCTGAAGCGCGAGCGCAACCTGCGCCCGGCCTTCGCCAAATACGGGTTATACGGCTTCATGGCCTATTCCGGCCTGGACACCTTTGTGTTGCGCGGCCGCGCACCTTGGACGTTCCACCACAGGCACCGCGACAACGAGGTGTTGAAAAAGGCCGCCGACGCCCCGCGCATCGAGTATCCCAAGCCCGACGGCAAGCTGACCTTCGACCGCCTGTCCTCCGTGTTCATCAGCAACACCAACCACGAGGAGAACCAGCCGGTCCACCTGCGGCTGCGCGATCCCGGCCGCTGGCTGGGCGTGAACTGGGAGGAGTACCGCAGCCCCGAAAGCCGCTACTGCCCCGCCGGCGTCTATGAGGCGGTGGGTGTGGAGGAGGGGCACCCGCGCCTGCAGATCAACGCGCAGAACTGCGTGCACTGCAAGACCTGCGACATCAAGGACCCCACGCAGAACATCGACTGGTCGGCCCCCGAAGGCGGCGGCGGCCCGGCCTATCCGGGCGGCATGTGAGGGGCGGGCCGGACTGCGCTTGCGGTCCGGCCCTACGCGCCTAGCCGACCTCAGAACGTTTTATAGACGATGTCCGGCGCCGGGGAGTCGAGCAGGACGACGACCGTGACGGTGACGCTGACCAGCGCGGTGCTCCAGGCGGTGCGGACGTAGCGTGAGCGGAGCACCGGTGCGCGGCCCCAGGTAAGGCGGTCGCCCGCGCGGAACAGCGCGGCCAGCGCCTCCAGCACGACCGTGGCGCAGGCGAAGATGCCAGCCCAGATCCACAGCGACCCGGCCCAGCCGAGATCATGCGCCCACAGGCCGATCTGCGCCCAGCTGGACCAGAACCACAGCAGCGTGAAGGCGAACCAGGTGAAGGTCAGGCCACGGGCGCAGATGCGGTAGGCGTAACGGCTCTGCAGCGCCTTAAACGGGCGGCGGCCTAGGCGCTGCTGCATGACGATCTGGTAAAGCTTGTTGGCCGCCACCCCGCCGCCCTGCAGCAGGCCGAAGAACAGGAACTCCGAAGTCTGGCCGTGCCAGAGGCCCACGAGGAAGAAAGTCACGAAGAACGCGCCGACCGCCAGATAGGGCGTCCAGGCCGGTGCGGTGACGCGGGCCAGGCCGGCGGTGAGCAGCGGGTTGAAGACGTAGGTCTTGAGCCAGTTGGACAGCGTCATGTGCCACCGGCTCCAGAAGCCCAAAAAATTCTCCGACGAGAATGGACGGTCGAAATTTTCCGGCAGCTCGATGCGGAAGAACCGCGCCACGCCGATCACCACGTCCACGTAGCCGGAAAAGTTGAAGTAGAGGTAAACCGGATAGGCCGCCACGAGGAGGGCACCCCACAGCACGGCCTCCGGCGTGTTGCGGCCCGAAAGCGACAGGCTGTCGATCGCGTGACGCTGGACCAGCGACAGCACGAGCGAGACGATGGCCACCTTGAAGTAGCCCCGCACGATGCGTTCGCCGGCGGTGCCGGCCTGCTCGACCGTGAGGGGAAGGCGCGTGACTTCGGTCTGGCGATAGTCCTGGTAGCGCTGAATCGGCCCGGAGGTCAGGCTGGTGAAGTTCAGTGTGTAGTTCAGGTAGGATAGCAGGCCGACCGGCTCGGCAACGGCGCCCTGATGGCTGTCGATGATCAGGTGAAGCACGCGGAAGAACACGTAGGAGAGGCCCACGAGCAGGTAGGCAAACGGCAGGAAGGCCGCGTGCGGGATGAACACGTAGCGCTTCAGCCAAAAGAAGAGGAACAGCGTCAGCCCGAGCAGCGGCACGAACAGACGCGGCGCCCGGCCGCCGCGGACGGCGCGCTGGGCGACGAAGCCGAAGACGATGAAGCCGGCAAAAGGTGCAAAGGCGAGCGGGTTGCGCGAGAAGCTGGCCAGGAACGCGATGTTCACCATCAGCAGGACGGCCTGCCGCCACAGCGCCGAGCGGCGAAGGTTGAACAGCAGCGCCGACAGCGCTGCGAACACCAGGAACTGGACGGACGGTACGATCACCGCTGCGAATCCGGGCGTGCCGCAGGACCGTGCTGGCAGTTGGAGAACGGACCGCCCGGCACGGCCGCAAGCGCGTCGGCGATCGCAGCGCCCACATAGGGTTGGCCTTGGCCGGACAGGTGGCCGTCCACCTGGTAGAAAAGCCGTTCCGGGTGCGGCACGCGCCGGAGATAGGCGGAGGCATCGGAAAAGCCGTCATCGTGCCGCCTGGCGATGGCGGCGATGGCGGCCGGCAGGGCTTGCGGGTCGATGCCGGGCGGGTGCGGGCTGCCTGCGTCGAGCGCGATCTCCGCCTCCTGCGGAACGAAGGCTATCATCAACGGGGTGTCCGCCTGGCGGGCCAGGCCGGATAGCCGGGTAACCAGGTGGTCGAAAAGGTCCAGGCGCTTCTGCCAGGCCGGGGTGAAGGGCGGGCGCAGGAAGTCGGCCTTGTCCCCGTAGCGCAGGTAGAGCGGCACGTAGAGGGACGGGTTGCGGAACAGGAAGTGCTGGGCCACCAGAAGCGCCCGGCTTTCCTTCAGCTTGGAGAAGATGCGGTGCTGCAGGCTGTCGGCCGGCGGCGGCGCCGGGTTGGCAGCTTGCGCCGCGTCGTCGTCCGGTTCGAATTCCAGGTCGAACGGGTTGGTCATGAACACCACCGCGTCCGGGTGCAAGGCCAGCGCCTCGCGCAGGCGGGCGTCCAGCAGGCGGCCGGCATAGCCCATGCCGCCCAGGTTCTGCACCTCGACCGGCATCCGGCACAGCGCGGTCAGATCCTGTCCCAGGCGCGCGGCCGCGGTGTTGGCATACTCCACCATGTAACCCTCGCTGAGCGACGAGCCGATCATGGCAACGCGGCGAGCGCTCGCCGGCCGGGGGGTGCAAGGTTGCGCCGAACGGTAGCCGCAGCCGTTATAGGCGTTCGTCACCCACGGGCCCTCCGCCGTCTTGGTGACGGACGAGCAGTTCGGCGCGAAGCGGTAGCCCAACACCCGATCCGGCACGCGGCAGCGATTGTAGAGCTGTTCGGGCCAGATCAGCCGCGTGGCGATCTCGCTGCCGCCCAGCAGGACCAGGACGGTGGCCAGGCTGACCAGCGGCAGCAGCCAGAAATCGCGTCGCGGCAGGGCCATCGGTTTGGTCGATCCCGGAGCTTGCGGCCTGCTGCAGGCGCGGCCGTGTGCGTTGCACCATAGGCCGGCCGCGTCCGGCCCACCACTGCGGGCAGACGGCCTAGGCCGGCTGCTCCGTTACGTGCCAGAGCACGCCGGCGGGGTCGAACAGGAAACCCACCTTCAGCCCCCAACTCTGCATTGCTGGGAATATCGGTTGCCTGACGGGAAAGCGGTTTGGGAGTGCCGCGATGCCCAGCGACGTCCACCACCCATCCACGTCGCGCACCGAAAGCTGAACCATGCAGTTTTCCGCATGGGCCTGCTCGTAGTGGTTCTGCAGGATCAAACCGGCACTGCCGCATGTCAGGATGGCTATCGTTGCGTCCTGGTGCAGCAGCGAGAAGCCGAGCGCCCGGTAGAATTTCAGCGACGTGGCGAAATCCTTGGCCGGCACGAAGGGACGCAGGCCCAGCACGTGGTCCATGGGTGCACTCCAGGGCAGGTGCCGGGAACGGCAACGTGCCCGGCCCCCCTAGGCCGCTGCTGACAGCCGCGCAACACGAGTCTAGGCTGGCCCGCATGAACAAGCTTGCCGCCGCCATCGCCCTGACCCTGCTCTCCCCGGCCGCCCTGGCCGCGCGGCCGGCCGACTACCTGGTTTCCCAGTTCGCCGCCCATCAGGGCGACCTGCCCACCGCGGCCACCCGCATGCAGGCGGCGCTGGCCGGCGATCCGTCCAGCGAGGAACTGCGGGAGGACGCCTTCGTGCTGTCGCTACTGGCCGGCTCGCCGCAGGCGCCTCAGCTGGCGCGCAACCTGCCATCCAACCCGCTGGCCCAATTGCTGCTGGCCGGCGCCGCAGCGCGCGAGGGGCGCTGGCAGGCGGCCGAGCTGGGCTTTGCCGAACTGCCGCACCAGGCGCTGGCCGACGCGCTGCGCCCGCTGCTGGTCGCCTGGGCGCAGCAGGCGCAAGGCCTGTCGGATCGCGCGATGGACACGCTGCAACCGGCGCTGACCAACAACCGGCTGGGCACGATCGCGCTGCTGCACGCGGCCCTGATTGCGGATGCAGCGCATCGCGACGGCCTGGCGCAGCGGCTGTATGCCGACCTGGCCCATGCGCAGACCCAGCCCAGCCTGCAGTTCGCGCAGATCCTGGC
>CAXUGD010000230.1:0-4863 GCA_964250355.1 uncultured Acetobacteraceae bacterium
GGCGATGTGACTGCTGATCTCCACACCGCGGTTCATGGGGCCCGGGTGCATGACCAGCGCATCCGGCCTGGCATGCGCCAGCCGCGCGGCATCGAGGCCGTAGAACCGGAAGAACTCGCGGGCGGACGGCACCAGGCCGCGCGACATCCGCTCGCGTTGCAGGCGCAGCATCATGACAATGTCCACACCCTCCAGCCCCGACTCCATGTCGTGGAAGACGCGCAGGCCCAGCTGTTCGATGCCGGGGGGCATCAGGGTGGGGGGGCCTACCAGGCGCACGGCGGCGCCCATGGTGGTGAGCAGGTAGATGTTGGAGCGGGCGACGCGGCTGTGGGCGATGTCGCCGCAGATGGCCACCGTCAGGCCGTCGAGCCGGCCGCGGCGGCGGCGTATGGTGAGCGCGTCCAGCAGGGCCTGGGTGGGGTGCTCGTGGGTGCCGTCGCCGGCGTTGATGACCGCGGCCTCGACCTTCTGGGCCAGCAAGGCTGGGGCGCCGGACTGGTCGTGGCGCACCACCAGCAGGTCGCACTGCATGGCGTTCAGCGTGGTGGCGGTGTCGAGCAGGGTTTCGCCCTTATTCACGCTACTGGCGCTGACCGACATGTTGATCACGTCGGCGCCCAGCCGCTTGCCGGCGAGTTCGAAGCTGGTGCGGGTGCGGGTGCTGTCCTCGAAAAACAGGTTGATCAGGGTGCGCCCGCGCAACAGGTCACGCTGGGTTTTGCCGGAGCGGTTGAGCAGGGCATAGCTCTCGGCCAGGTCGAGAAGCTGGCCGATCTCGGGCGGGTACATGCCCTCGATGGCGAGCAGGTGTTTCTGGGGCTGCACGGGGGCGGTTTAGCGGGGCGGGTGTTGCAGGGGCAAGGTGGTGCTTGCGGTGAGATTGGAAAATTCTTACTCTTACTGGGCAGAGTAAGGATTGCGAGATGCGTATCACGTCCAAGGGCCAGGTTACCATTCCGCTCGCCATTCGCGTGCAAGCCGGGTTGCTGCCGAACACGGATGTGGAGTTCGTTGTGGAGGATGGGGCGGTGCGCATCGTTCCCAGCGAGGTCGAAAAGCCGAACAGCCGAGGCGCGCAGATCGTGGCCCACCTGCGCGGCCGTGGCAATTACGGCGGCCTGACCACAGACGAGATTATGGCGATGACCCGCGGTGAGGATTGAGCGGCGTCCTTGTTGACAGCAACGTGCTGATTGACCTGATGACGCAGGACAGGGACTGGTTCGCGTGGTCGGCGGCGTCCTTGCAAATGGCAGCGCGCCGTTACCAGCTTGTTATCAATCCGATCATCTACGCCGAGATTTCCACAGGTTGGCGACGGATGGAGGAATTGGATCAGACGTTTTCCAACGATATCTTTCACCGCGAACCGCTTCCTTACGCTGCAGCGTTCCTCGCGGGAAAGGCGTTCAATGCGTATAGGAAACGGGGAGGTGCCCGGCGGTCGCCGTTGCCCGACTTCTTCATCGGTGCGCATGCGGCGGTTGCGGGATACCGGCTACTGACGCGCGATGCGGCGCGGTATCGGACGTATTTTCCGACGTTGGCGCTGATCGCGCCTGACGGGCGCTGATCTCGGCCCGTTGCGCAACGGGCGGAGTTCTACCTGTCGTAACGGAACACCGTGCCTCCATTGCCGGTGGTGGTCGCTTTTGTCGTTCCGTAGAGATGGCCGCCGATGTCGAGAAGCGCTGCGTCGGGGTTGCCGCCGTCCGAGCCGCCTTTGAAATCGTAGAGGGTGTGAAAATCTCCCGCGGCCGGATCGAAGCGAAAGATGCTGCCGTACTGGTAGGGACCGTCTAGCACCGTGCCGAACAGGAAGCTGCCGGCGGCTACCATGGCCGATGACTGTTCGGGCTTGGGCAGGGTATGGAGCACGGTTTCGGTGCCGGCCACCGGATCGATCTTGAAGATGGTCGCCGCGTCCTTTTTCTTGAAACCTCCCGTCGAACCGAACAATGCGCCGTTCGCGTAAACCAAGCCGTTATACGGGAAGGCTCCGTCCGCGCCGCCCTGGAAAGTATGAACGGTGGTGAACGTGCCCGAGGACAAAACGTAGCTGAAGACGGCTCCCATGTCCTTGTCGCCGCCGTAAGGCGCCGTGCCGAACAGGGTGCCGTTCACGGCGACCACGCCCGACGCAGGATTCCAGCCGTCTGCCTCCTGAGAAAATACATGAAGCTTCGTCAACGTTCCGGCCGCCGGGTCGAAGGCGAACAGCGTTCCCCCATAACCGCCGCCGCCCACCGACGTGGTGCCGTACAGGATACCCGAAACGGTCGCGAGGGAACCTGGAAAACTACCCGATGTCTGGTAATCGAAGTTGAACACGGTGGTTTCCGCACCGGTTGATGGGTCGAAGCGGAACAGGGTGCCATTGTTGTTGGCGCCGCCGGAACTGGTGGCGCCGTAGAACACGCCGCCCACATTGAGCAGCGCCGTTGCCGGTTGCGAGCCGTCGGTTCCCCCCATAAAGGAGTAGAGGGTCTTTTCGGCGCCGGTATGCGGATCGACCTTGAAGACGGACCCAATGTTGGAGGAGCCACCGTTGGTGGAGGTGCCGTACAACGCGCCGCCGAAGCCGATGAGTGCGGAATTGCTCGAGAGTTTGCTGCCGATGAAGACGTGCAGCGTCGTCTCTTGGTCCGATGACGGATCGATTGAAAAGGCGACACCGTCCTCCGCTCTGCCGCCTCCGTTCGTTGTGCCAAGCAGTACGGTGCCGGCCTGAATCAGGGCGGCCTGCGGCGTGTATCCGTCCGGGCCGGCAAAAGAGTGCAGGGTCGTCTCTGTCCCGGTGGCTGGATCGACGGAGAACACGGTTCCCAGAGAGGAGGCGCCGTTTGAAACCGTCGTGCCGTAGAGTAGCCCGTTCGCCGCTAGAAGCCCTGCCTCGGGGTTGCCTCCGTCCGCGCCGCCCTTGAACGTGTAGATGACCGAAAACTGGCTCTTTTGCGTATCGAATGCAAAGACGGTGCCGGCGGCGTTAGAGCCTCCGAAGACCGTGGTGCCGTAGAACACGCCGCCAGCCTGTGTCAGTCCGGCGACGGAGCTTGCGATTTCATTCTGGGTGTCGAAGCTGTACAGCGCCGCAAGCTTGTCGCTGGCCGGATCGAAGCGGAACAGGGTGCCACCGTTCATCGATCCGCCGGCCCCGGCGAGACCGTAGAGAACGCCCTGATAGGCGACGAGACCGCCGGTGGGATCTAGGCCCTGGGACTGGTCGGCAAAGGAGTAAACGGCTGTTTCAGCGCCTGTCGCAGGGTCGATGTCGTAAATGTAGCCGTTGCCGCCGGGGCCGCCCTGCTCTACGACGCCATAGAGCAGACCGCCAAACTCGGTCAACCCGCTCTTGTTCTGCTCGAACGTGTTGGAAAACGTATAGAGCACCGTCTCAGTGTTGCTTGCAGGATCGAAACTGAACACGACGCCTGCGTTTGCAGAACCGCCGCCACCGGCCGTGGTGCCGTACAGCTTGCCGTTGAACGCGACCAACGGTGTGGATGGGAAGTCGCCGGACGCTACGCTGAAATTGTAGAGCGTGGTTTCCTGACCGGTTTGGGGATCGAGCTGGAAAATCGTCCCGCTTTGGCCCGTGCCACCCCCGGCCGTAGTGCCATAGTATTTGCCGCCCACTGCAACGAGTGCCGCTGCCGGGGCCGCCCCGTCCGTATGGCTAGGAAGCGTGGCAATGGTCGTGAGCGTGCCCGCTACGGCTGCGGCCGGCGACAGGGCGGCGAGAATGCAGGCCAGGACCGTGGAAAACCGCATCGGACATACTCCCGTATTGCGGGTCTTGGGGCCGGCGCTGGGTCACCCGCTTATACGCCGACCATGGGCACGGAGGCTCCGGCTCGTCAACTCAGGCGAGGGCCGCGTCTATCCTGGCCAGCGCTTCCGCGCGGCCAAGGGCGGCAAGCGTGGCGTCGATGCCCGGGCTTGTCGTGTTGCCGGTCAGGGCGGCCCGCAGCGGCTGGGCCACCTGGCCCAGCTTGCGGCCCGTTTCGACGGCAAAATCGCGCAGCGCTCCGTCAAGTGCCGCCTGATCGAAGTCGGCGTCCCCGAGGCGGCTCGCCAGCTCGGACAGCACGGCGCGCGCCGCCGGCGTGAGCAGCGCACGCGCCTTTTCGTCGAAGGGTAGGGGCACGCGGCGGGCCAGGAAGGCGGCGCTTTGCGCCAGCTCCATCAGGGTTTTCGCGCGCTCCTTCAGGCCGGGCATCAGTGCCAGCACGCGCGCCTCGGTTACCGCGTCCAGCACCACGCCGTCCGTGCCGGCCAGGCGGCGCATCACCTCGGCGGTCAGGCGCGCGTCGTCGGCCTGGCGCAGCCAGACGCCGTTCAGGTGGGTGAGCTTGGCGTAGTCCATGCGGCTGGCGGCGCGGCCGACGCCGTCGAGGTCGAACAGGGCCACCGCCTCGTCGCGGGACAAGATCTCGGCGTCGCCGTGGCCCCAGCCCAGGCGGAGCAGGTAGTTGCACAGCGCTTCGGGCAGGAAACCCTGGGTGTCGAACTCGAGCACGCTGACGGCGCCGTGGCGTTTGGAGAGTTTCGCGCCGTCGGCACCGTGGATCAGCGGGATGTGGGCGAAACGGGGTTTCTGCCAGCCCATGGCGTCGAAGACCTGCACCTGGCGAAAGGTGTTGGTCAGGTGGTCGTCGCCGCGGATCACGTGGGTGATGGCCATGTCGTGGTCGTCCACCACCACGGCGTGCAGGTAGGTGGGCGTGCCGTCGCTGCGCAGGATGATCATGTCGTCCAGCTCGCTGTTGGCGACGCGCACCTCTCCCTGCACGAGGTCGTCCACCACCGTTTCGCCGTCCTGCGGGGCGCGCAGGCGGATGACCGGGGCCACGCCGGGAG
>CAXUGD010000230.1:4899-5604 GCA_964250355.1 uncultured Acetobacteraceae bacterium
CGTAGCGGGGCGGCCGGCCCTCTGCCGCGGCACGCTCGCGCATCAGGCGCAGCTCTTCGGCGCTGGTGTAGCAGCGGTAGGCGCGGCCGGACTCCAGCAGCTGCATCGCCACAGCGGCGTGGCGGGCGGCGCGGGTGGACTGAAACACGGGCGGCTCGTCCGGGTCCAGGGCGAGCCAGCCTAGGCCCTGCAGGATGACATCGACCGCCTGCTGCGTGCTGCGGGCGCGGTCGGTGTCTTCGATGCGCAGCAGGAACTGGCCCCCGTGGTGGCGGGCGAACAGGTAGTTGAACAGCGCGGTGCGAGCGCCGCCGATGTGCAGCAGCCCGGTAGGGCTGGGGGCGAAACGGGTGCGGACGGTCATGGGCGTCTGTTAACGCGGTGGGCGCGCAAAGTCATGGCACGCCGGCGCGGGTACGAGTAACGTGACCGGGTGCGTAACGTATTTGACGCCCTTCTGACGGAGCAGCGCGGGCGTTTCGTGCTGTGGTTGCCGGTGTTCATGGCGGCCGGCATCCTGGTGTATTTCGATCGCACCATCGAGCCTTCGCTCGCCTGGTCGGCGACGGCGGCCACCTTCCGGTGCACGTCGGGGATGTCGATGACGAACATCAGGCGCGTGCCGGAATCGCGGATCTGGTGCTCGAGCTCGCGCTCGACGTAGAGCGGGTTGTAGTTGACGACGACGGCGCCGATCTTGAGCGC
>CAXUGD010000231.1:0-5540 GCA_964250355.1 uncultured Acetobacteraceae bacterium
CCTGAAAAGCGTGAATCAGATCAGCCGTGACCAACGCAATGGGTACGGACCCTAGGTCGATTTCTGGGTTTGACGATCGCCTTGCATGTCTCATCTTACGCAATGGCAATCGCAGAAACCCCTTTGTACACTCCGAAACAACTGGAGATGGCGCATGATCTCCTTCTTCGTATTAGCTTGAAGACAGAGACCAGTGGGGTTAACTCGTGTGGTCCGCTACCCACAGACAAATCACTGCTCAACGCTCTAAAACTTAATGCTGGCGTTACACCTATGGCGATACCGAACTCAGATGCTAGCGTCGAAGTCCTTCCTACAGATTTGGTTCGCTTTGCCTATTGCATTCCTCCCCGCCCGAACAACTCGGACCCTTCAGCAATGACGAAGTGGCTAGCCCACTTCTCGGGACCCATATACAACCCTGACCTCAGGATATTGACTGCGAAGCCCGCTCCCATACGGGACTCCACAACAGACACCAAGATGCTTGGCTTTGACAACGCAAGATACAGAGCGCGTCCGCCAATAGTGATTAACGACGACACCAAGTCACAATAGACACAAAGAATGATCAAAAAGGTAGAGGGGTTCTGAAGCTCCCTGTGTGCTTCGACCTTTAGTCATGGCAGTGATACAGCATCACCAGCTTCGACCTTGTCGCAGCGGAACGAAGCTGCTTTCACGGAAGAAGGGCCGCTTCTTCCGTGCGCGATCGCTCGAACGCCTGCTCTGCCACGTTCTGTTCGTTGATTCCTGACCGAAGGAAAGCCGCCAGTCAGGCGGCGATCGGCAGTCTTGCGCGGATTAGCTTCTCGATGCCGCGCAACTGGGCCCGTTCGCCGTCGTCGCACAGGCTGATCGCCCGGCCCGCGGCGCCGGCGCGCGCGGTGCGGCCGATACGGTGCACGTAGGCTTCCGGCACGTCGGGCAGATCGAAGTTGATCACGTGGGTCACGCCGTCCACGTCGATGCCGCGGGCGGCGATGTCGGTGGCGATCAGCACGGGCACCGCGCCCTTCTTGAAGTCCGACAGCGCACGCTCGCGCTGGCCCTGGCTCTTGTTGCCGTGGATGGCGCTGGCGTTCACGCCGGCGGCCGCCAGGTGCTGCACGATGCGGTCGGCCCCGTGCTTGGTGCGGGCGAACACCAGCGTGCGGCTCATCTCGGGCGCGCGCAACATGCGCGTCAGCACCGCCCGCTTCTCCGACTGGTTGACGAAGACCACGCTCTGATCGATGCGGTCCGCGGTGGCCGCCACCGGTGTCACGGAGACGCGGACCGGGTCACGCAGCATCTGGTCGGCCAGGCCCTGGATCTCCTTGGGCATGGTGGCCGAGAAGAACAGCGTCTGGCGCACCGCCGGCAACTCGCGGGCGATGCGCTTGATGGGGATGACGAAGCCCAAATCCAGCATGTGGTCGGCTTCGTCCAGCACCAGCACCTCCGTGCGGTCCAGGCGGACGTGATGCTCGCCGAACAGGTCGAGCAGGCGGCCTGGGGTCGCCACGATCACATCGACTCCGTTGGCCAGCGAGGTGATCTGCCGGCCTTTCGGCACGCCGCCGAAGATCAGCGCCACGCGCAGGTTGGTCTGCCGGCCGTAGGTGCGGAAGCTTTCGGCGATCTGGGCGGCGAGTTCGCGGGTGGGGGCCAGCACGAGGCAGCGCGTCGTCTTGCGTTCGTAGGGCCGGGGGGTGGCCATCAAGCGCTGGATAATGGGCAGCGCGAAGGCCGCCGTCTTGCCGGTGCCGGTCTGTGCGATGCCCAGCAGGTCCAGGCCGCGCAGCACATGCGGAATGGCCTGCGCCTGGATCGGCGTGGGAGTCGTGTAGCCGGCAGCGCTCAGGGCCTTGAGCAGCGGTGCTGCCAAGCCCAGTTCGTTGAATTCGGTCATGGGTCGGTACTGTCTTTCAGGTACCACGGCCTGCAGGCAGTGGAAAAGCGGTCGGCAGGACCGCAAGCCGGCGCGATTAGTCGAGAAACGGAAACCGGCCAGGCCAAGCAAGACGATCGGTCGCGTTAATGCCGCGCCGCAGCATAATGGGCTTGGGCGAGGGGTAAGTCAAGGAACGGCCTGCGTGTTTGCGGCCCGGCACCCTTGCCGGCCCCCACGCCCTGCGCTACGTCCGCCGCTTCGCGGCCGGCGGGCGTGGTGAAATTGGTAGACACGCCAGATTTAGGTTCTGGTGGCGTAAGCCGTGGGGGTTCAAGTCCCTCCGCCCGCACCAAGCGGCCGTTTTCGCGCTCAGTTAGGATATGTTCCCCGATGCAGGTTACCGAGACGCTCTCCGATGGGCTCAGGCGCGCATTCTCCGTCGTCGTCCCGGCTTCCGAGATCGAGGACAAGGTGCGGACCAAGCTGGCCGAGATCAGCCGCACGATAAAGCTGCCCGGCTTCCGCCCCGGCAAGGTGCCGGCGAACCTGGTTCGCCAGCGCTACGGCGCCTCCATCATGGCCGAAGTGATGCAGGACGCGCTCAACACGGCCACCGACCAGGTGGTGGAGGAGCGGGGTCTGCGCCCGGCAGGGCAGCCCAAGGTGGCGCTGGCGGGTGAGCCGGACATCAACGCCAAGGCGGCCTCCGACCTGGCCTTCAGTGTCGAACTGGAGTTGCTGCCCGAGATCGCGGTGCCGGACCTGGCCGCGCTGCACCTGACCCGCCTGCGGTCCGAGGTGGCGCCGGAGGTGATCGAGAAGACGCTGGAGCGCCTGGCCAGCCAGCAGCGTGAGGTGCAGCCCTTGCCCGAGGATCGTGGCGCCGAGCGCGGCGACGTGCTCGTGGTCGATTTCGCGGGGTCGGTGGACGGTGTGCCGTTTGAGGGCGGAGCCGGTCAGGACGCGAAGGTGGAGGTCGGCGGCGAGGGCTTCGTTCCCGGCTTTTCCGAGGGCATGGAGGGGATGCGGGCCGGCGAGGTGCGCGTGGTGGAGGTGACGTTCCCGGCCGAGTACCATGCCGAGGCGCTGGCCGGCAAGGCAGCCCGCTTCGAGGTGACCGCCAAGTCCCTCGGCAAGCCGGCCGAGCAGCCGGTGGACGACAGCCTGGCCACCAAGCTCGGGTTCGAGGGGATTGACACGCTGCGCGAGACGGTGCGCGCGCAGATGCAGCGCGAACTGGACCAGATGTCGCGACTGCGCCTGAAGCGCGACCTGCTGGACGTGCTGGCCGAGAAGGCCGACTTCCCGGCGCCGCAAAACCTGGTCGATGCCGAGTTCGCGGCGATCTGGCAGCGCGTGGAGCAGGATTTGAGCGCCGGCCAGATCGACGAGGAGGACCGCGGCAAGGAACCGGAAACCTTGAGGGCCGAGTATCGTGCCATTGCGGACCGGCGGGTGAGGCTGGGCCTGCTGCTGTCGGAGGTGGGGCGGACAGCCGGCATACAGGTGAGCCAGGCCGAACTGAGCCAGGCGTTGCGGACGGAGGCGGCGCGCTATCCCGGGCAGGAGATGCAGGTCGTCGAGTTCTTCCGCAAGACGCCCCAGGCCATAGAGCAGCTGCGCGGCCCGCTGTTCGAGGACAAGGTGGTGGACTACATAGTGGAGATGGCGCAGGTCGATGACCGTGTGGTCTCGCCCGACGAGCTGAACCTTCCCCCCGCCGAGGATGCGGCGCCGCCGAAGGTGAGCTTCGAGCCGGAGCCCGCCGATGCCGCGCCGGCCGAAACGGTTTCGGCCGATGCCGCGCCGGCCGAAACTGCATCGGCCGATGCCGAGCCGGCCCAAACAGCGCCGGCCGAAGCCGGATTGGCGCCGCCGGAGGACGCATCGGCCGAGAGTGCCGCGCCGCCAGTCGCCCATGGCGGCGACGACTTCGCCTGAGCCTGCGGCCGGCTAGCTGCGGCCGCACTGGAAGCGGCCGTCCAAACGCCTATGTTGAAGCGCCACACCGGCTCGCATTGGAGCTGGCCGTCCCGATAGGAGTGCGTATGAGGACCCGTTCTTTCGGAGATCGCGATCCGGTTGAGGTGTACAACCAGGCGCTCGTGCCCATGGTGGTGGAGCAGACGGCGCGTGGCGAGCGGGCCTACGACATCTACTCGCGCCTGCTCAAGGAACGCATCATCTTCCTGACCGGCCCGGTGTTCGATCAGATGAGCGCGCTGATCTGCGCCCAGTTGCTGTTCCTGGAGAGTGAGAACCCGGCGAAGGATATCTTTTTTTACATCAACAGCCCTGGCGGCGTGGTCTCGGCAGGGCTGGCCATCTACGACACCATGCAATATATCCGTTGCGCTGTCAGCACGGTATGTATCGGCCAGGCAGCCTCTATGGGCTCGTTGCTTCTATGTTCAGGTGCCAAGGACAAGCGTTTCGCGCTCCCCAACAGCCGGGTGATGGTGCACCAGCCCAGCGGCGGCGCGCAGGGCCAGGCGGCCGACATCGAGATCCAGGCGCGCGAGATACTCACGCTGCGGCACCGGCTGAACGAGATCTATGTCCGCCATACCGGGCAGACGCTCGACGCGATCGAGGCGAAGCTGGAGCGGGACAGCTACATGTCGGCCGAAGAGGCACGCGATTTCGGGCTGGTGGACCAGGTGGTGGAGAACCGTCCGCAGTCCATGATCGACGACTCGATCAAGGTATAAAAGGCGGGCAAGGTCTGACAGGCAGGCAAGGCCTGACAGGCGGGGGTGCCGCGGCCTCCCTGGCCTGCATCCGGACGGCTACCCCGGCCGTATCCTGCAATGCCCGGGCGCCCGGGCGTGGTTGGGGCGGTGTACGGAGGCTGCGGCGCCCGCCTTGTCGATTGGGAAAGGTGGGCTGTATTATCCTGAGATTGTCGCCCCGGGTCTGCCCGGGGCAGGAGACTCCATGAGCAAGTCCGGCGATACCAAGAATACCCTGTACTGCTCGTTCTGCGGCAAGTCCCAGCACGAGGTACGCAAGCTGATCGCGGGACCCACCGTGTTCATCTGCGACGAGTGCGTGGAACTGTGCATGGACATCATCCGCGAGGAGCACAAGACGCACCTGGTGAAGGCGCGCGACGGCGTGCCCACCCCGCGGGAGATCTGCCGTGTGCTGGACGATTACGTGATCGGCCAGGCTCACGCCAAGAAGGTGCTCTCCGTCGCGGTCCACAACCATTACAAGCGGTTGGCCCACGCCCAGAAGAACAACGACATCGAGATCGCCAAGTCCAACATCCTGCTGGTGGGCCCCACCGGCTCGGGCAAGACCCTGCTGGCCCAGACCCTGGCCCGCATCCTGGACGTGCCGTTCACCATGGCGGATGCCACGACGCTGACCGAGGCCGGCTATGTGGGCGAGGATGTGGAGAACATCATCCTCAAGCTGCTGCAGTCGGCCGACTACAACGTGGAGCGGGCGCAGCGCGGCATCGTCTATATCGACGAGGTCGATAAGATCAGCCGCAAGTCGGACAACCCGAGCATCACGCGCGACGTGAGCGGAGAGGGCGTTCAGCAGGCGCTGCTGAAGATCATGGAAGGGACGGTCGCCTCCGTGCCGCCGCAGGGTGGCCGCAAGCATCCGCAGCAGGAGTTCCTGCAGGTCGATACGACCAACATCCTGTTCA
>CAXUGD010000232.1:0-5539 GCA_964250355.1 uncultured Acetobacteraceae bacterium
CGTGCGCAGGACGCGCCGCTGCTGCAGCCCTCGCGCGACGTGGACGTGACCTACCGCGTGCCGGTGCCGGGCGCCGACAACGCGGCCCTGCTGCAGCGCCTGCGCTGGTCGGCGAGCCGGCACCAGCAGCGCGTGGACCTGCCCACCTCCGGCAACTGGATGGTGCTGGATTTCACCGCCCACCGCATGGCGCTGGTGCGCGACGAGACGCGCGAGGTGGTCGATCTGCCGGCCCCGCGCACGGCCGACCAGCCGGGTGCGGGGTCCGGCTTCCTGCGCCGGGGTTCGGGCACGGTGGCGGGCCTGGCCTGCACCGAGTGGCGCACGATCGACACGCGCGGGCAGGAAACGCTGGCCTGCTACACCGATGACGGCGTGCTGCTGCGCGCAACCGCCGGCACGCGCGTGCTGATGGAGGCGGTGGGGGTGAAATACGAGCCGCAGGGCGATGCGGTGTTCGCGCTGCCGGCGGGCTACACGCATCAGCAGAGCAGCCGGTGATGGGCCGTTCGGAGAAGCCTCGATCGGCTGCGTCCGTCTGGACAAGTACCCCGCTTAGGCCACGCTTCCCAAATCGGTATCGGCTTGTTTGCTGATCGTCTCCTCAGCCCATTGATTGAGGCTTACCCCGCGGATTTGTGCGGCCAAGGCCGCCCTCGCATGGGTGCGTGGGTCAACGCGGAACATGACTCGGCCGCTATAGGACTTTTCCGGCGTTTTCTGGATTTTCGCGCACGTCTCGATGTAGTCGTCCACAGCCTCACGAAACGCCTGCTCCAGGCTGCCCACGCTTTCGCCATGAAAGCCGACGACGTCGTTGATTCCGGCGATGTGTCCGACGAACAGGCGGTCGCCAGGGTCATATTCGACACGGGCAAAGTAATTCTGGTAGCTCATCATGCTCACGGTCTCACTCCGATCTTCTCGAGAAACGCTCGGGCGTCGCGAACCTGGTAGCGTTTCGCCTCCTTCCCGGGATGCGGACGATGAAACGAGGCAACAACCTGCCTGTAGGTGAATCGTACACGCGAACCGCTTCCCTCGATGCGTTCACATCCGATTGCGACCAACAGGCTCTCGATCGCCGTCCACTCGATGTTGGCAGGTGTGGGATCGGCAAACACCAGCCGAAGCGTCTTGGCCTGCCTGCTGTTCATGCATGGCAAGGTTAGCTGTCCACACGCCTAAACGCAAGCGCATTGTGCAAGCATGATATGTCATCACCGAAAATCCCGTGTCGGCACCCTGATCCCGCGCGCGTCGGGTGTGGCGCCGTGCTTGGCACCGTCGCCGCGGCCGGTTTGGAACGGGAAGGCGTCGCGCGCGCCGACGCTGCGCAGCATGTCGGACAGGTCGTCCAGACGTTCGGCCACCACGTGGATCACGCTGTCCTGGCGTTGCAGGCGGCCGTGGCAGGCGATC
Organism: uncultured Acetobacteraceae bacterium; assembly: GCA_964250355.1. GTDB lineage: Bacteria > Pseudomonadota > Alphaproteobacteria > Acetobacterales > Acetobacteraceae > BOG-908. The sequence continues at coordinate 1,423 of CAXUGD010000232.1, forward strand.
ATGCCGGCGGACAGGATCAGGCGGCGCTGGGCGGCGAACACGGTGGGCCAGATCACCAGGTTCGCGTGGCCGGTCTCGTCCTCGACGGTGATGAACATGATGCCCTTGGCGCTGCCGGGCTTCTGGCGCACCAGCACGATGCCGGCGACGCTCACGCGCGCGCCGTCGCGCCGGTGCGACAGGTCGGCGGCGCGCACGGTGCCGCGCTCAGCGAGCGTGCGTCGCAGGAAGCTCACGGGGTGGCGGCGAAGCGTCAGCCCCACACTGCGATAGTCCTCCACCACCTCGCGGCCGGGTTTCATGGCGGCGATGCTCGTTGCGGGTTCGGCGAAGTCTTCTGCGGTGAACAGGGGTAGTTCAGTGGCGGGTAGGGCGCGCACTTGCCACAAGGCTTCGCGGCGGGTTAGCCCGATGTGGCTTGATGTGCCGTCACCGCAGGGCCGCTTGGCCGAAGCAATCCACGGTTCAAACGACGAGTGCTTGCCGTGTCGAGCCGTGGATTGCTTCGGCTTCGCCTCGCAATGACGAAGACCTGATGACGCAGCTTCAAGACAGGCAAACGCATCGGCCTCAGCCAAGCGTTCGAGCGGGCGAGTGTCGAGGCAGGTGCGGCGCTGCAATTCGGCGATGCTGGTGTAGGACGAGGCGCCGCGGGCTTTCACGATGCTGTCACCTGCTTCCCTGGACAGGCCCTTGACCATGCGCAGGCCCAGCCGGATCGCGTGGGTGCGGCCGGCCGGCTCCAGCGTGCAATCCCAGGCGCTGTCGTTGACGGAGATGGGCCGCACCTCCACGCCGTGCTGGCGCGCGTCGCGCACGATCTGTGCCGGCGCGTAGAAGCCCATCGGCTGCGCGTTCAGCAGCGCGCAGCCGAACACGTCCGGGTGGTGGCACTTCATCCACGAGCTGGCATAGGCGATCAGCGCGAAGCTGGCGGCGTGGCTTTCGGGAAAACCGTAGCTGCCGAAACCTTCGATCTGCTTAAAGGTGCGCTCGGCAAACTCTCTGGTGTAGCCGCGCCGCTCCATGCCGCCGACCAGCTTGTCGTGGAACTCGCTGACGCCGCCGGTCACCTTGAACGTCGCCATGGCACGGCGCAGCTGGTCGGCCTCCGTCGCGGTGAAACCGCCGCACACCATGGCCACCTGCATCGCCTGTTCCTGGAACAGCGGCACGCCGAGGGTCTTGAACAACACGCCCTTCAGTTCGGGCGTCGGGTATTCCGGGTCTTCCAGGCCGTCGCGGCGGCGCAGATAAGGGTGCACCATGTCGCCCTGGATCGGGCCGGGGCGCACGATCGCCACCTGGATCACCAGGTCGTAGAGCTCCTTCGGCTTCATGCGCGGCAGCATGGACATCTGCGCGCGGCTTTCGATCTGGAAGGTGCCGATCGTGTCGGCGCGCTGGATCATCCGGTAGGTGGCGGCGTCCTCCTTGGGCACGTCGTCCAGCGTGGTGAACTGCTTGCCGTGGTGCTGCGCCAGCAGGTCGAAGGCGCGCCGCATGCAGCCGAGCATGCCCAGGCCCAGCACATCGACCTTCATGAACCGCAGGTGGTCGATGTCGTCCTTGTCCCACTCGATCACCTGGCGGTTTTCCATCGCCGCCGGCGCGATCGGCACCAGCGTGTCGAGCCGGTCCTGCGTCAGCACGAAGCCGCCCGGATGCTGCGACATGTGGCGCGGGAAGCCGATCAGCTCGCGCGCGATGTCCAGCGTCATGCGCAGCCGGCGGTCTCCCGTGTTCAGGTTCAGCGCCGCGGCGTGCTCCTCGTCCACACCCTCGGCACTCCAGCCCCAGACCTGGCCGGCCAGCGCCGCTGTCACGTCCTCCGTCAGGCCGAGCACCTTGCCCACCTCGCGCACGGCCCCGCGCGAGCGGTAGCGCGACACGGCGGCGCACAGCGCGGCGCGGTCGCGGCCGTACGTCTCATAGATCCACTGGATGACGTCCTCGCGCCGTTCGTGCTCAAAATCGACGTCGATGTCCGGCGGTTCGCGCCGCTCGGTGCTGAGGAACCGTTCGAACAGCAGGTTGCTCTGCACGGGGTCGATGGCGGTGACGCCGAGCACGTAGCAGACGGCCGAGTTGGCCGCGCTGCCGCGGCCCTGGCAAAGGATGCCCTGCGAGACGGCGTAGCGCACGATCCTGTGCACCGTCAGGAAGTAGGGCGCGTAGTGCATCTCGGCGATCAGGGCGAGCTCGCGCTTCAGCTGTGCCGCCATCTTGTCGGACACGCCGTCCGGATATTTGCGTGCGGCGGCCTCCCAGGTGAAATCTTCCAGCACCTGCTGGGCCGTGCGCCCCGGCATCGCCTCGTGCGGGTACTGGTAGCACAGCTCGGACAGGCTGAAGCGGCAACGCTCCGCAATCTGGGCGGTGCGTGCCACGGCTTCGGGGTAGCGTTCGAACAGGCGCGCCATCTCCTCCGGCGGCTTGAGGTGGCGGTCGGCATGGCGTTCGCGCCGGAAGCCGGCGTCGTCGATGGTACACCCCTCGCGTATGCAGGTGACCACGTCCTGCAGGATGCGCCGTTTTGGTTCGTGGTAGAGCACGTCGTTCGTGACGACCGTCGCCACGCGCGCCGCCTGCGCCATCTGCGAGAGCGCGTGCAGGCGCATGGCGTCGTGGGGACGCCGGCGCGCGGTGAGCGCCAGGTGCGCGCCGGACCCGAAAACTTCCTGGGTGCGCAACAGGTTTTCCCGCAGCGCATCATCCGGCTGGTCGGGCAGCAGGATGGCGACCAGGCCCGCGGCGTGGGTGGCGACATCCTCCCAGTGCAGCAGGCAGGTGCCGCGGTCGGCGCGGCCCTTGCCGATGCTGAGCAGTTGGCACAGCCGTCCATAGGCGGCGCGGTCGGGGGGATAAACGAGCAGCGACGTGCCGCAGACCAGGTCGAGGCGGCAACCGATGATCAGCCGTATGCCTGCTTCCTTTGCACGCTGATGCGCGCGCGCGATGCCGGCCAGCGAGTTGCGGTCGGTGATGGCGATCGCGCCGTAGCCGGAATGCGCCGCCTGTGCGAGCAACTCCTCGACATGGGAGGCGCCACGCAGGAAGGAGTAGTTCGAGGTGACTTGAAGTTCGGTGTAAGACATCAGGAAAGCACCTTACGAGTGAAAGTTCTTTGGTTCTTTCAAGAAAGAACCGCTTCCCCCTCACCCGAACATCCCATGCAGAAACCATTGCAGATCCCCCGTCGCCTCGTTCTCCCCATCGCCCCGCCGGAACAGCCAGAACCGCTGCCCCGCCTCGTCCTCCACCTGGAAGTAGTCGCGTACCGCCCAGGTCTCGGCCTCGTGGAGCCACCACTCGCCGAATACGCGCTCCGGCCCGTCGGCGCGGCGCACGCGGTGCGAGCGTTTCTGCCAGGTGAAGCGCACGGGCGCGTGGTCGGGCAACAGGGCCATGGCTTCCACCTGGCGCGGCGGGGTGAACAGGCGCGGCGGCCGGGGCAGCCGGTCGGGCCAGTCCACCCCTTCCGCACGGGCCAGCGGCTGCACCGGGCGCAGGCAGCGCTCGGGCACGTCGCTCTGCACCGGTTGCAGGCGAAAGATGCGGTCCGGCCCCAGGCGGTTCATCAGCGTGTCGATCAGGCCGGACAGGTCGGGCTTGCGCGCCGCGACGGCCAGTTCGTTGCTGTCCTGGCGCGCCTCCAGCCGGCTGGTGAGCGGGGCCGACAGGCAGACCGACTCGATGCCGAAGCCGGGATCGACCGTTTCGATCTGCACGCCCAGCAGCCGGGTCAGGTGGGCGGCATCGCGCGTGGGCTGCGCCGTGCCGATTCGCACCGCCTGCGCCACCCCGTCGATACGCTGGAACACCAGGTCGAGGCGCGAGGCGCCCAGGCCGCGCCCCTGCAGCTTTTCGCACAGGCGCTGCGCGAGCAGGGCGGTGATGCGCGCCAGGTCCTCCGCGGTGGCGATCGGCTCGGGAAAGCCCTGGCGGGTGCGCGGCATGTCGGCCGGCACGCAGGGCTCGATTGGCTCGGGCGCCTCGCCCAGCGCCTGGTCCAGCCGGCGCAGCACGGCCGCACCCAGCCGCTTGGCCATCGGCGCGCGCGGCGCGGCCATGATCTGGCCGATGCTGTCGAACCCCAGCGTGCGCAGGGCGGCGA
>CAXUGD010000233.1:0-5518 GCA_964250355.1 uncultured Acetobacteraceae bacterium
ACCCGGGCGTGTTGGGCGAGGAGATGTTGATCGCCACGTAGTCCGCATGGGGCGTCACCGCGGCAACCAGCGCCGGGTAGTCGCGCTCGGGGTCCGCACCCTCCTTGTTGATGCCGATATTGGCGCCGAACCGCCCCGGCCGCGGCCCCAGCGCGGCCAGCCGCGCCACGTAAGCCTCCAGCCCCTCGTTGTTGAACCCCAGCCGGTTGATCACCGCCCGATGTTGCGGCAGCCGGAACAGGCGCGGCCGCGGGTTGCCCGCCTGCGGCAGCCTTGTCACCGTACCCGCCTCCACGCAGCCGAACCCCAGCCTCAGCAGCGGGACCACGGCCACCGCGTTCTTGTCGAACCCCGCCGCCAGCCCGATCGGATTGGCGAAATGCAGCCCCATCGCCCGCACGGCCAGCCGGTCCGGGTCCGGCGCCGCCTGCTGTCCGGCCAGCCCGGCCCGCAACGCCCGCAGCGCCAACCCATGCGCGGCTTCGGCATCCATCAGCTGCAGCAGCGGGGTCAGGCGAGAGGCAAGGGAGGCCAGGTTCATGACGGCCCAGTCCTGCCGGTAAGCCCCGGGCACTTCAAGCCTTGCGCTTGCCCCCCAACCGCGCGAGGTCAGCGCCATGTGGGATCAACCCTACCTGGAAACCTGCTGCCGCGCCGCGCTGCACCGCCTGGTGCTCGCCGGCGAGATCGGCCGTCCTCCCGCACTGAAGGACGGCCCCTGCCTGCAACGCCTGACCGAAGACGGTTTCGCGCAGCGACGGCCGGACGGCCGCTACGAGCCGACGGAGGCCGGCACCCGCCGCCACACCCTGGAGATCGAGCCGCACACCGCGGTCAGCGCGGCGCGATAAGTGCGCCACGCAGCCGCTCCAGCGCCCGGGCCAACAATGCCGGCGACTGCGCGAAGCACAGCCGCAGGTGCCCTTCGCCGGCCGCCCCGAACGCGCAGCCGGGCGCCAGGGCCACCCCGTGCTCGTGCACCAGGCGCAACGCGAAGCCGAGGCTGTCCTCCAGGCCGTCGATGCCGAAAAACGCATAGAACGCGCCCGGCGGCGCGGTGAACCGCACCCTGTCCAGCCCCGCCAGCGCCTCCGCCGTCAACCCGCGGCCGGCCGCACAGTAGGTGCGGAACCGCTCGACAAAGGCCGTATCGGCAAGCGCCGCCAGGGCTGCCGCCTGCACGAAGCTCGCCACGCCCGAATGGGTGATCTCCACCAGCTCGGTAAAACTGTCCCGCGTCCCCGCCGGCACGACCAGCCAGCCGATCCGGAAACCGGTCATCGCCCACGCCTTGGAAAAACTGCCCACCACCACCACCCGCTCGGCAGGCGGGCAGATGTCGAGCACGGAGGCCGCCTGCGCCGCCCCGTCATAGACCAGCCGGTTATAGACCTCGTCGGCGATCAGCCAGGTGCCCGTGTTGCGGCATAGCCCGACGATCGCCTGCAGCTCCGCCGCGTCCGCCGTCCAGCCGGTCGGATTGCTGGGACTGTTCACCCACAGCGCCCGCGCACCCGCCAGCCGGTCCGCCAGCCGGTCCAGGTCCAGCCGGAACCCGCCCGCCTCCGTCGGCGTCAGCGCGAACTCCTCCACCTCCGCCCCGCGCATCCGCGCCGCGTTCAACGAGTTGGGCCAGGCCGGCGTCAGGTGCACCAGCCGGTCTCCCGGCCGCAGCAGCGCCGACATCGCCACGTGAACGGCCGCCATGCCTGACCCGGTCACCTGCACCCGGTCTTCGTCCACCGGACGCCCGTGCCGCGCGCTGAGATGCGCGGCCAGTGCCGCCCGCAGCGCCGGCACGCCGCGCACGTCGGAGTAGCGCGTCTCGCCGGCCGTCATGGAGGCTGCCAGGGCGGCATGCGCCACCGCGGGTGCCGCCACGTCGCTCTCGCCGAAGCACAGGAAGTCGGTGTCCGGCCGTGCAAAGGCCGCACGCGACACGGTAATGATGTGCGACCCGCTGGCCGACGCGATGTCCATCAGGCGCGCCGCATCAGGAACAGCGCCTGCTCGCCGAACAGGTTGGCCCCCCGCAGCGACCGCCGCCAGGGCGACTTGCGCCCCGCCTCGTCGATCGCCAGCCACTGCTCCACCGCGTAGCCGTCCTGCGCGCACAGTTCGCGGAAATCTAGGATGGTGCACGGGTGAATGTTCGGCGTCTCGTACCACGGCCGGCTCCACGTGGCCGTCATCGGCATCCGGCCCGACCGCAGCAACTGCCAGCGCACCTGCCAGTGCCCGAAATTGGGAAAGCTCACCAGCGCGCGGGTGCCGATACGCAGCATCTGTTGCAGCACCTCACGCGGCCGTTCCACCGCCTGCAGGGTGCGCGTCAGCACGACGTAGTCGAACGCGCCGTCCGGATATTGCGCAAGGTCGTTGTCTGCGTCGCCCTGCATTACGGGCAGCCCGTGCTGCACGGAATGGGTGACCTCCGCCATATCGATCTCGATGCCGCGCGCGTCGCAGCCGCGCGTGCGGAACAGATGCTCGATGAGCGTGCCATCGCCGCTGCCGATGTCGAGCACGCGGGAGCCAGGGGCGATCAGGTCGGCAATCAGTTTCAGATCTACGCGCATACGAGAGGGTGCTTCTTTTCTGAAAAAAAGAAGCAAAAGACTGTTGCTCCCTTTGGCCTGCGCGTTGACACAGCCGTCACGCTCCAGGGCAAGATTTCTTGCTTCTCTCGTAGATGCCTTCCCTGGTCATGCCGGTATCCCGCGCCAGCTGGCTGATGTTGCGGGCACGCGCGACAGTGCCAAGGGCGCGCGCCATGGTGGATGGATCGCCGTCCTCGGCACTGGCTTCCAGATAGGCTTCGATCGCCTCGTCGGTGTGCAGATAGTCGGCCGCATCGAACCGGCTGAATGACTCAGGCATCGTTCGACCTCCCTTGCATCGTGTCCCATGCCGTCGCGATTGCTTTCGCGAGCGGTCGGACGCCTGATTACCCGAGTCCCGCATGTTCCGCGCACCCCGACAAGAACCCCGCCAGTGTCCGATAAAAATCCGGCTCGTCCAGCAGGAACGCGTCGTGCCCCCGGTCCGTCTCGATCTCCACGAAGCTCACATTGGCCGCTGCCCGGTTCAGCGCCCGCGCAACGCTGCGCGACTGCGCCGTGGGGAACAGCCAGTCCGACGTGAACGACACCAGGCAGAACCGGGTCTGCGTGCCGGCAAAGGCTGCCGCCAGGTCACCGTCATGCTCGGCCGCCAGGTCGAACCAGTCCATCGCCCGGGTCACGGTCAGATAGGAATTGGCATCGAACCGCCGCACGAAGCTGCTGCCCTGGTGGCGCAGGTAGCTTTCCACCTCGAACACGTCGCCGAAGAAACTGGCCCGTCCGCCATTCTCGCGCCGGGTCTTCCGCCCGAACTTCCGGGTCAGCGCCTCCTCCGACAGGTAGGTGATGTGCGCCATCATGCGCGCCACCGCCAAGCCGCGCGCCGGCACGCGCCCATCTTCCCAGTATCGGCCGCCGGCAAAGTCCGGGTCGGCCGCGATCGCCTGCCGGCTCACCTCGTTGAACGCGATGTTCTGCGCCGAGTGGTATGGGGCGGTGGCGATCGGCACGGCCGCAAACACGCGGTCCGGGAACGTCGCCGCCCATTGCAGCACCTGCATGCCGCCCATGGAGCCGCCCACCACGGCAAACAGCCGCTCCACCCGCAGCCGCGCCATCAGCATCTGCTGCGCCCGCACCATGTCCCGCATCGTCAGCGGCGGAAAATCGGTGCCCCACACGCGCCCGTCCGGCCGTGGGCTGCGCGGCCCGGTGCTGCCCATGCACCCGCCCAGCACGTTGCTGCACACCACGAAGTAGCGGTCGGTGTCGATCGGCAGCCCCGGGCCTACCAGGCATTCCCACCAGCCGGGCTTGCCCGTCACCGGCTGCCGCTCGGCCACATACTGGTCGCCGGTCAGCGCATGGCACACCAGGATGGCGTTGGACCGTGCCGCGTTCAGCGTGCCATAGGTACAGTACGCCAGCGCGAACGAGTCCAGGCGCTGCCCGCAATCCAGCGCCAATCCTTCCGGAAATGCCGCCTGCCGGTGCTGGACGTGCGGAAAGGCAGGGATGGTGTCCATTGTGGCCGCTGCATACTCATCGCAACCGCCGCGCACAAGAAAGCCCTCGCACCTTTCCCCGCCTCGTTGCGGTGGCTAACAAGGCGCATGACACCGCGCCCCCGCCCCGAGATCCTCGACATCCGCCCCTACGTGCCGGGCGCCTCGGCCGTGCCGGGCGCCCAGCGGATCATTAAGCTCTCGTCCAACGAGGGCGCCTTCGGCCCGCCCCCCGGCGTTGCCCCCGCCTTGGCCGCCATCGCCGGCAAGCTGCACCGCTACCCGGATGGCGGTGCCACGGCGCTGCGCCAGGCCATCGGCGCCCGTTTCGGCCTGGACCCCGCGCGCATCGTCTGCGGCGCCGGCTCGGACGACCTGCTTTATCTGCTCTGCCACATCTATGGCGGTGCCGGCACGGACATGATCATGACCGAGCACGGCTTCGCCATCTACGAGATCGCCGGCCGCCTGGCGGGCTGCCGCGTCGTCAAGACCCCCGAACGCCAGCGCACCACCGACGTGGACGCCATCCTGGCCGCCGTCACCCCGGCCACCCGCATGGTGTTCATCGCCAACCCCAACAACCCGACCGGCACCTTCCTGCCCGCCGCCGAGGCCACCCGCCTGCGCCACGCCCTGCCGCCGGACGTGCTTCTGGTGCTGGACGCCGCCTATGCCGAGTACCTGGACCGCCCGGATTACGACCCCGGCACCGTCCTGGTCGATGCCGGCGGCAACACGGCCATGACACGCACCTTCAGCAAGATGTTCGGCCTGGGCGGCTTGCGGCTCGGCTGGGCCTATGCGCCAGCCCCCATCGTCGATCACCTCAACCGCGTCCGCTCGCCGTTCAACGTCTCGCTAGCCGCCCACGAGGCCGGCATCGCGGCCCTGGCCGAGCCGGGCTGGGTGGAGCGCAGCCGCGCCCACAACGCCGCCGAACGCGCCCGCATGACAGGCGCGCTGCACGGTGCCGGCCTATCGACCACGCCGTCCGAGGCCAATTTCGTGCTCGCCGACCTGAGCTCCGCGTCCCGTGCGGAGGCTGCGGACGCCTACCTGCGCTCGCGCGGCCTGATCGTGCGCCGCGTGGGCGGCTACGGCCTGCCCACCTGCCTGCGCATCACGGTCGGGCTCACCCACGAGAACGACGCCCTCATCCTGGCCCTGACCGACTTCGCCGCTGCCCACCCATGACCGGGCCGGTCTTCCAGCGCCTCGCCCTGATCGGCTGCGGCCTGATCGGCAGCTCGATCGCCCGGGCCGCCCGCGCCCACGCCCTGGCCGGCGAGATCGTAGTCCACGCCCGCGGGCCTGCCACCCGCGCCCGCGTGGCCGCGCTGTCCATCGCCGCCCGCGTGGAGCCCGCCCCCGCCCAGGCCGTGCATGGGGCCGACTGCGTCATCCTGTGCCCCCCCGTGGGCACTTACGCCGCCCTTGCCGCGGCCC
>CAXUGD010000234.1:0-5130 GCA_964250355.1 uncultured Acetobacteraceae bacterium
GGCTGGCGCCGCATCTGCTGGGCGCCTCCCGCCTGGGCGACGCGGCGCGGCTCGACCTGGTGGCGATCCTGCGCGGCGTGCTCGGCTGGGCCAACGCGGTCCGGCTTGATCGCGACCTGCCGACGGAGCTGGCCCTGCCAGGCGGACGCGCCGCCGTGGATTACACCGGGGCCCTGCCGACCGTCGCGGCCCGCGCCCAGGCGTTCTACGGCCTGCGCGAGACGCCGGCGCTGGCCGGCGGCCGGCTCAAGGCCCAGCTCTGCCTGCTGTCTCCGGCCAGCCGCCCCATCGCCATCACCGCCGACCTGGCGGGTTTCTGGGCCGGCGGCTGGGCAGATGTCAGGCGCGAGATGCGGGGACGGTATCCCAAGCACGCCTGGCCGGACGATCCGGCACAGGGCGCAGGGGGCTGAGGCGCGATCGTTATCGCGGTTGGAGGTTAACCCGATGCGATGGTGCCCTAAGCCCCGGCCATTGCCGGCTCCTCAGCTTCCATCGCGCGCAGCGGTGCCCGGCCGGCCGGCGTGGCGAAGCGCGCGTCTTCCGCCTGGAAATCCTCCAGCGCCAGCAGCGTCCCACCAGGTACCAAATGGCCGTGGCCCGCCCGGTGGTGCCCCTCATGCGTGGCTGCGGCGCGGAAATATTGCAGCACGTGGACGCGCACGGCGCTGGTGCGGCCACCTGTTTCGGCACCGTCTTCCACCGCACGGATCACCTCACGCAGATCCAGGTTCTCGCGCAGGCAGATTTCCCGCAAGGCATCCCAGACTTCCGGTTCCAGCCGCATGCTGGTGCGGCCTGCCGATGCCGTGATGTTCCGGTTTACTAATCTGCTTCCACCCATGGCCCGCTCCTCTCTCCCAGGCGGACCCTAATGACTGTTGCGATTAAGCGGAACGTTTTTTCGCACACGAACGTGTGATTTTAGAGATTATGCTTCGTTCGTGGATCGAAGCGTCAAAGACAAGGCGTGAAGGCCGCCCGCAAACTCCCCGGCCAGCATCGCGTGCACCATCCGCGAGCGGTCTAACCGGCCAAGGCCGTTGAAGCGCGCCGACACGGCGGTGATCTTGTAGTGGCTCTCACCGCCGGGGCGCGCGCCGGCATGGCCGGCATGGCGCGCGCTTTCGTCCTCCACCACCAGCAGCGCCGGTGCCAGCGCCTCCCGCAGCGTCGCCTCCAGCCGGGCGGCACGGGTCGGGGCCTTGTCGGTCATCGCTGTCTCCTGCGGGTGTCGGCACTGCGCCGGGCGGTGGTGGCGGGCTTGCCGGGGGCCGCTGGCAGCGCACATAAACGGACAATGGTTGAGCGCACAAACCGCGGCCCTGGCCGCGCCAGGGCCTACGATCCCGACCCGGCCGCCCCGGGCCGGGCCTGCGACATCCCGGGCTGTGTGCATGAGGGACAGTACAGGGCACCCAAGTCGCGCGACAGCCTGCGCGACTACTACTGGTTCTGCCTGGAGCACGTGCGCGCCTACAACGCGTCATGGGATTTCTATCGCGGCATGACGCCCGGCCAGATCGAGGCGCATATGCGCGACGACACCGGCTGGCAGCGCCCTACCTGGCCGCTGGGCCGCCTGGGCGGTGGGATGCCGGAGGAGGACCTGGTTCACGACCGGCTAGACATCCTGGGGGCGGCCGGCATGCGCCAGGGCGGCGCCCGTGGCCGCCCCGCCCAAGGCGGCGCCCCGGCCGACCTGCGCCAGCCGCTCGACACGCTGGGGCTGGGCTGGCCCGTGTCCCTCGACGAGGTGAAGTCGCGCTACAAGGCGCTCGCCAAGTCCCACCACCCCGATACTAATGGCGGCGACCGTGCCGCCGAAGAGCGCTTCAAGGTGATCAACCTGGCCTATGCGCAGGTGCGCTCCCACCTCCTGCCGGAGCACGCGGCGGCTGGCTAGGTTTGCCCCGGCGCGGCACCGCGTTACACTGTTGGCGTGTTGGTGCCGCAACCGGGTGGGCGGCTCAGCCGTCCTGTCGCCATGGCCGAAGACAGAGGATAAGGCTGCCTGATGAACAAGATCGCTGCCGTCCAGGCGCCCGGCTCCGGCACGCCCGACACCACCGTTTCAGCCCGCGCGGTGTTCGGGATCGAGACGGACATGGCGGTGCCCGCTTTCAGTTTCCGCGCCGAGCACGTGCCCGACATCGACGACATGTACAAGTTCGATCGCGAGACGACGCTGGCCATCTTGGCCGGCTTCGCCTTCAACCGCCGCGTGATGATCCAGGGCTACCACGGCACCGGCAAGAGCACGCATATCGAGCAGGTGGCCGCACGGCTGAACTGGCCCTGCATCCGAGTGAACCTGGACAGCCATATCAGCCGCATCGACCTGATCGGCAAGGACGCGATCGTGCTGAAGGACGGCAAGCAGATCACCGAGTTTCGCGAGGGCATCCTGCCCTGGTCGCTGCAGAACCCCTGCGCCCTGGTGTTCGACGAGTACGATGCCGGCCGCCCGGACGTGATGTTCGTGATCCAGCGCGTGCTGGAGGTGGAGGGCCGGCTGACCCTGCTGGACCAGAACAAGGTGATCCGCCCGCACCCGAGCTTCCGCCTGTTCGCCACCGCCAACACGGTGGGCCTGGGCGACACCACCGGCCTGTACCACGGCACCCAGCAGATCAACCAGGGCCAGATGGACCGCTGGAACATCGTGGCCACGCTCAACTACCTGCCGCACGTGCAGGAAACGGCCATCGTGCTGGCCAAGATGGGCATCGACCCCAAGGACACCCCGGCGCGCCGCCAGGTGGAAAGCATGGTGGCGCTGGCCGACCTGACGCGCGCCGGCTTCATCAACGGCGACATCTCCACCGTCATGTCGCCGCGAACGGTGATCACCTGGGCCGAGAACAACCGTATCTTCGGCGACCTGGCGTTCTCGTTCCGGATGACGTTCCTCAACAAGTGCGACGAGGCGGAGCGCAGCACGGTCGCCGAGTACTACCAGCGCTGTTTCAACACGGAGCTGCCAAGCGGCTCGCTGGTGCGCCGGGCAATCTGATGAACCAACCCTCACCTTGGCCGGGCTTGTCCCGGCCACCCACGCGGTGAAACAGCGTGGTGTTCGGCCCATGGGTGTACTTCATGACCAATCGCCCGAACGGAACATTGTACACTGGTTCCACTGTGGACCTGATACGGCGCGTATGGGAGCATCGAGAGGGCGTCGTTGACGGGTTCACCAAGAAATACGGACTTACCCGGCTAGTCTATTTCGAGTCGCATGAAACTCTCACACTGGCCCGCCAACGCGAAGGCAACATCAAACATTGGTCTCGCGCCTGGAAAGTTGGCCTGATTTTGGGTTTGAACCCGTCCTGGACCGACCTCTATGAAACGCTGTCCTGACCGTCTCCTGCCGAGACTCCCCGTGCGGAACCGCGTGGATGGCCGGGACAAGCCCGGCCAAGGTGAAGTTAGGGTGGGAGCAGTGACATGACGTCTCCTAAGGACACCCGCAGCGAGGATTTTAAGCGGGCTACCGCTGGGGCGTTGCGGGCGATGGCGCAGGCGACTGATGTGCAGCTACCACGGCACCGGCAAGAGCACGCATATCGAGCAGGTGGCCGCACGGCTGAACTGGCCCTGCATCCGAGTGAACCTGGACAGCCATATCAGCCGCATCGACCTGATCGGCAAGGACGCGATCGTGCTGAAGGACGGCAAGCAGATCACCGAGTTTCGCGAGGGCATCCTGCCCTGGTCGCTGCAGAACCCCTGCGCCCTGGTGTTCGACGAGTACGATGCCGGCCGCCCGGACGTGATGTTCGTGATCCAGCGCGTGCTGGAGGTGGAGGGCCGGCTGACCCTGCTGGACCAGAACAAGGTGATCCGCCCGCACCCGAGCTTCCGCCTGTTCGCCACCGCCAACACGGTGGGCCTGGGCGACACCACCGGCCTGTACCACGGCACCCAGCAGATCAACCAGGGCCAGATGGACCGCTGGAACATCGTGGCCACGCTCAACTACCTGCCGCACGTGCAGGAAACGGCCATCGTGCTGGCCAAGATGGGCATCGACCCCAAGGACACCCCGGCGCGCCGCCAGGTGGAAAGCATGGTGGCGCTGGCCGACCTGACGCGCGCCGGCTTCATCAACGGCGACATCTCCACCGTCATGTCGCCGCGAACGGTGATCACCTGGGCCGAGAACAACCGTATCTTCGGCGACCTGGCGTTCTCGTTCCGGATGACGTTCCTCAACAAGTGCGACGAGGCGGAGCGCAGCACGGTCGCCGAGTACTACCAGCGCTGTTTCAACACGGAGCTGCCAAGCGGCTCGCTGGTGCGCCGGGCAATCTGATGAACCAACCCTCACCTTGGCCGGGCTTGTCCCGGCCACCCACGCGGTGAAACAGCGTGGTGTTCGGCCCATGGGTGTACTTCATGACCAATCGCCCGAACGGAACATTGTACACTGGTTCCACTGTGGACCTGATACGGCGCGTATGGGAGCATCGAGAGGGCGTCGTTGACGGGTTCACCAAGAAATACGGACTTACCCGGCTAGTCTATTTCGAGTCGCATGAAACTCTCACACTGGCCCGCCAACGCGAAGGCAACATCAAACATTGGTCTCGCGCCTGGAAAGTTGGCCTGATTTTGGGTTTGAACCCGTCCTGGACCGACCTCTATGAAACGCTGTCCTGACCGTCTCCTGCCGAGACTCCCCGTGCGGAACCGCGTGGATGGCCGGGACAAGCCCGGCCAAGGTGAAGTTAGGGTGGGAGCAGTGACATGACGTCTCCTAAGGACACCCGCAGCGAGGATTTTAAGCGGGCTACCGCTGGGGCGTTGCGGGCGATGGCGCAGGCGACTGATGTGCAGGTGGCGTTTCAGCCGGGCCCGACGGGGCTGACCGGCAAGCGGGCCCGCCTACCTGTGCCTTCGCGCGCGCTCCCCGCGGCCGAGATGACCCGGTTGCGCGGGGCGGCCGACAGTGCGGCGCTGCGCCTGCGCCACCACGACGACACCGTGCACGCCGCCCGCTGCCCCGCCGAACGCGACGCGCGTTCCATCTACGACGCGCTGGAGCAGGCGCGCGTGGAGATCGTCGGCGGGCAGCATATGGCCGGCGTGGCGGCCAACCTCCGCGTCCGCCTGACGGAGGCGGTC
>CAXUGD010000234.1:5140-5514 GCA_964250355.1 uncultured Acetobacteraceae bacterium
CTCAACACCACCACGACGATCATGCGGTCCATGGCGGCGCTGCCGGCGGCGGTCGAGGCCGAAGGCCTGGACCGGATGACGCGGCGCGACCAGCTACCCGCCGCCTCCGCGCTGGCGTTGCTGGCCCGCGAGCGCATGTCCGGCGAGGCCTCGCCGCAGGCGGCCATCGGCGTGCTCGAGCTGTGGCGCAACGGCCTGGGCCAGCCCGCCGAGGCGGCTTTCGCCGAGCTGGCGGCTGCCCAGCACGACCAGAACGCCTTCGCCCGCGCCTACATGACGAGGAGCCCCCTGCGGGCGAAGGACGACGCGGGCGCCGAGCACACGATGGATCACTTCTTCATCCACGGCCTCGGCCACTACCTCGGCATGGACGT
>CAXUGD010000235.1:0-5493 GCA_964250355.1 uncultured Acetobacteraceae bacterium
CTTGAATCAGGCTTCAGCCGATTCGGGAATCCTGTTTATGGGTCCGAAGCCTAGCTCAATGGTCGGCCGCCGCCGCCAGGGCGCAACCTGTCAGGTGGTAGGCCAAGCCACGCCCCCGACCTGTGAAGAGCAGCCGACAGCCGCGCGGCACCCGTCCTGCCGGCCGCGCATCCGGAGCCGCTCGCATGATCGAGGATTTCGACGTCGTCATCATTGGGGCCGGCCATAACGGCCTGACCGCGGGCGGCTACCTGGCGCGCGAGGGCAAGCGCGTGGTCGTGGTCGAACGCATGGCCAAGGTCGGCGGCATGACCAGCTCCGGCTACATGATCCCCGAGGCGCCCCGGCACATGGTCACCCCCTGTGCGGTCGAGCTGATCTTCCTGCGCGGCACCGGCGTGATCGAGGACCTCGACCTGATCAAGCACGGCCTGCACACCGTCGACACCGATCCCTCCTACGTCTACCTGCACCCGGACGGCAGTTCGGTGGCGCTGTTCCGCGACCCCAGGCGCACGGCCGAGGACATGGGCCGGCTGAACCGGGCCGACGAGAAGGCCTATCTCGAGCTGATGAAGGTCATCGACGCGATGATGGACATCGGCTTCCCGCTGATGATGGCCGAGCCGGGCCGTCCCGGGCTGGGCAGCCTGGCCAAGATCGCCGGCGGCGCCATACGCAACGTGCGGCTGCGCGGCGAATTGTCGGCGCTGGCCAGCGGCACCTCCGACCAGATCGCCTGCGAGCGGTTCGAGCACCCGGCCGCCATTGCCCTGCTGACCGGCATCGCCGCCGGCGCCGGCCCGATCGACGACGACGGCAACGCGACGGCCTACATGATCCTGGGCCTGCTGCACCGGCTGGGCGTGGGCAAGCCGATCGGCAGCCTGCAGACGCTCAGCAACGCGCTCGCCGCGAGCCTGGAGGCGGCCGGCGGCAAGATCTACGTCGACGCGCCGGTGTCCGAGATCGTCATCGAGGACGGCATCACGCGCGGCGTGCGCCTGGGCGACGGGCGCATGCTGCGCGGCCGCGCGGTGATCGCCACCTGCGACCCGCGCACGACCATGACGCTGACCACGCCCGGCCAGGTGGAGCGCCGGCTGATGAAGCGCATGGAGCACGCACCGGCCAACCGCTCCAACGCCGCGCCGCTGCTGGCCAACATCGCCATGTCCAAACCGCTTCGGCTGAAGCGCCACCGCGACCTGCGCTACGACGACGCCGACATCGACCGCGCGGTGGGGCTGATCGGCACGCCCGAGGAGGTGCGCGAGAGCTTCGCCACCGCGCGTCGCGGCGACATCCCGCAGCGCCACGCCGTGTCGGTCTCGCCGCTGACGAACTGGGACCCGAGCCAGGCGCCCGACGGACAGTCGGTTGCCTACGTCTACCTGCCGGCCATGGCGGTCGACGCGCGGGAGGGATGGTCGCCCGCGCTGAAGGACCGGACGATGGCCTCGGTGATCGATCAGGTGTCGGAGTTCTACGACGGGTTCGACGCGGAGGTCGGACGTTTCGTCGAGACCCCGCGCGAGCGGGAGGTGCGGCTGGCTGTCACCAACGGCTGCGTGACGCACATCGATTTCGGGTCCAAGCGCGTGGGCGCGAACCGGCCGGCGGCGGGCTTCGGCGACGCCAAGCCGGCGGTGCCGCGCCTGTTCCTGGGCGGCGCGGGCATACATCCCGGCGGCGGGGTGTCCGGGATACCGGGCAAGATCGCGGCGGCGCGGGTCAGCCGTTATCTTAGGAAAGCAAAATAAGAAAGCAGCCCTTTATTAAAAAAGGACCAAAAAACTTTTGTTCATTGAGTCCGCGACAGCACTGACGATAGTTCTTTGCTTCTTTCTTTCAACAAAGAAGGCCTTCCTTTATTAACTGCCAAACGCCTCGGCCGCCGCGCGCGTGTCCATGTACTCGCGTCCTTCCACGATCAGCCCGTCGCGTATCACCACCAGGTTATGGTACGTGTTGCGATAAACCTTGCCAGGGAACGTGAACTCGCTCTCCGCCTCGTAGGCGACACGATCGTTTTCGGCGGTCATGCCCGTGATGCGCACCTTGCGCGTGGTCGCCGCGAGCAACCCGGTGCGCACGGAGGCGGTGAAGGCGGCACGGTCCATCGTGCCGAATCCCAGCACCCACCAGCGCACGTCAGGGTGCTGCAGCGCCTCGATGGTGTCGATGTCGCCTTCCATCACCGCGCGCATGTAGCGGCTGACGACCGACTTGTTGGTGTCCACGGACATGGCAGCCTCCGGTCCTCAGTAGAACAGCTCGGCGATCCTCGCGGCGTAGCCGGCGACCGTCTCGGGCGGCAGGGCGTAGTGCGGCGGCACCGGTGTGACCGAATCGGCGTAGGCCAGGCGCTCCTGCGCCAGGGCGCGCACCTCATCGCGCGTGCCGATGAGCGCGATGCTCTGCACCATCTCGTCGGGGCAGGAGGCCACCATCGCGTCCATGTCGCCGCGCGCGAACGCGTCCTGCAGCGCACGCGCGGCGTCGCCGAAACCGATCGCGTCGAAGTAGCGCAAATATTGCGGCGACTGGCTGTAATAGGCCACCGTCGGTCGGGCGTCGGCGGTGCCTGCGCGAATGTCGTCGTTGACCACCACCCACATCTGCAGGTTCACGTCCACCACGTTACGCGGCCGCGCCGATATGGCGAGGCCGCGCGCGAGCGACGGCATGGCTTCGTCGCGTACCCAACGCGTGTTCCACAGCGGGTGGCCCAGCAAACCGTCGGCGAGCTCGCCGGCCATCGCCGTGGCGTTCTGGAACACCGCCGGCATGTATATGGGGATCCGATCGCGCACCGGCGCGGCGAAGGTGCGGAAGTGGCGCAGGTCGAGCGTGTGGTACTCGCCGCGCAGCAGGCCCAGCTCGCCGGTATGGGCGCCCGCGACGATGGCCCGCACCAGCCCGATCACCTCGCGCATGTGCGCCAGCGGCTTGCCGTAGGGCATGCCGAAGGCCCCCTCCGTCAGGCTCTGCGCGCTCGATCCCAGGCCGAGCACCGACCGGCCGCCGCTGAGCAGGTCTAGGTCCATGATGTTGCACGCCGTCTCCAGCGGGCTGCGCACGAACGCCAGCGCGATGCCGGTGCCGAGCTTGAGGCGCTCGCTGACGGCAGCGGCCGCCGAGAGTGGGCCGAACGGCGCGCCGAAGGTCTGGGACGTCCAGATGCCTTCCAGCCCCGCCGCCTCGTAGCCTGCCACCGTCGCCGACAGACGCTCGCGCGGCATGGGGGGTAGTTGCGCCCAGACACGGTGACGGGCGGCCGCGCCGCGTGGTGCCATGGGCCGGTCAGCCGAGCAGGAGACTGGCGGTATCCAAATCGTCCAGCGCGGTGAAGAAGCGCTCGTTCATCGGATAGCCGTCCTGGCCCCACTCGTCCATGTTGGCGATCCAGGCTTGGCAGCCATACACGGGCCAGCGTCGATAGGCGTCCCAGATCGCCTCGGCGTCCGGCACGGTGTCGCCGGCGATGGCGGCCAGGTGTTCGCGGTAGTGCTCGACCAGGCGGCGTTCGTTGGCGCGGCGTTCCTCGATCGTCAGCGAGCCGATCATGAAGTAGGTGATGTCGCGCCAGGGCCGGCCGCGGCGCACCAGCTGCCAGTCGATGCGTATGCGTTCGCCGCTGGGGCGGGTATAGCTGTTGCCCTGGTGCGAATCACCATGCACCACGCTGAACGGGCCCGGCTGCGCACGCTCGTAGGCGCCGAGCGCGTCGTACAGGCGGTGGAACGCCTGCGGGTCGTCCAGCAGCCAGCGTGGCAGCAGCGCCTGATAGTGCGGCTTGGCGATGTTGATCTGCGCGTACGGCCACATCATGCGCAGCTGGTCGCTATCGACCGGCGTGTCCATCGAGGTCTGCAGCCAGGCGAAACCGTCCAGCCGCCTGTCTCCCCAGCTCCGGCCGTGGATGCTCGCGTAATCCTCCAGCCCGGCCGCCACCGCGTCCACGCCGATGTGGTCCAGGCTGTGGCCGAACGTGCCGCCGCCGGCCACGAGGTCCTCCATCACCACGAGGCCCTGGGGTAGCGGCGTGCTGTCCCAATCCTCGAAATACGTGACGGGCGCCGGTATCCGCATCGCGTCGCGGATTTGGTGGTAGAACCGGGCCTCCAGCGCGTGGATGTCCACGTTGGCGAAGCCGCCGGACCAGTTCGACTTCAGGCAGACCTGCGACGGCACGCCGCTGGCGCGCCCCGCTTCGTTCAGGTCGAGCCTGACCCGCATCTTGGTGGTGTGGCCGTTGCGCAGCTCGACCACCTCCATGTCGCGGACGACGAGGCCCGGGTAGCGTTGCGCGAGCGTGCCGGTCAGCCAAGCCGGGGTCACCGCGTCCACGTCCCGCGGCAGCGCCGTCGCGCGCTGCTGATAGGGCCGGTCGTCCTGGAGCTCGGCGTCCATTCCGGTCAGCCCTGCCCGGCCATGGCCAGCGCCAGGTCGGCAACGTGCGGCTGGTGCGACAGGCTGCCGCCGTTGATTCCGATGACCTCGCCGGTGATGTAGCCGGACTCGTCGGAGGCGAGATAGGCGACCAGTGCGGCGATGTCGGCCGGCGTGCCGAAGCGCGGCGTCAGCACGTGGCGCGCGATCATCTCCTTCAGCCCCGGCACCGTAGCTTCCAGGGCCGCCGTCAGGATCACGCCGGGGGCGATGGCGTTGCAGCGTATGTTCTGCCGGCCGTATTGGGTCGCGACGTATTTCGTCATCGCGTTGATCGCTCCCTTCGACGAGCCGTACGCGATGCGCGCAAGGTCGCCGGCGATGCCGGAGCCGGAGCTGGTGTTGATGATGGACCCGCCGCCGGACGCGATCATGTGCGGGATGGCGTATTTGCAGCCGAGCAGGTAGCCGGTGACGTTGATCGTCATCGTCGCGTTCCAGATCTCGAGCGGGATGTCGGTGGCCGTCGTGTCCTGCTGCTGGCGTTCCGGGTCGGTGAGTGCCGCGTTGTTGTGCAGTATGTCGAGCCGGCCGAAATGGGCGGCGGCACGGTCCACCATCGCCTGCACGGACGCGGCATCGGCCGCGTCGAACCGGAGCGCGATCGCGTTCTCGCCATGCGGCGCAGCCGCGCGTTGCGCGCTGTCCTCGAACAGATCGGCTACGGCGACGCGCGCGCCCTCCTGCACCAGGCGGGCCACGACGGCCGCGCCGATGCCGCCGCCACCGCCCGTCACGATCGCCACCTTGCCCGTCAGACGATGCATCGCACGATCTCCGCCCTGCCGCGTCCTAGCCCCGCCGCACCGGCCATGCGCCCTTTCCCTCGATAGGCACAGCCGCCGCGACGTCGTGGGAGCAGTCAGGCATGGAGTGGGATGCCATCGTCGTAGGATCGGGCGCGGCCGGACTGACCGCTTCTGTCACGGCCGCGCGCCGCGGCGCGCGCGTGGTGGTGGGGGAGAAATACCGGTACTTCGGCGGCACGACGGCCCTCGCCGGCGGTGGGATCTGGTTACCGGGCACCCCCCCCGCCGC
>CAXUGD010000236.1:0-5468 GCA_964250355.1 uncultured Acetobacteraceae bacterium
CTTCGGCGTACCTGACCACGATTTTGGCGTCGGCCGGACCCGAACCGTGCAGCATCGCGTAGATCGGCCCGGCACGCTGCCGCTCGCCGGCCTCGAACAGCAGGTCGGCCAGTGCGGCCAGCAACGCCCGGTCCGCGCTGTCTTCGGGCGGGGTGCCCTCCGCCGCAAACCGTTCGGCATGGGCGGCCGCCTCCCAAGGCTGTCCCAGCGCATAGGCGTCCCGCGCGTGGCCCAGCCAATGCCGGACCGGGCCGCCGGCCGCGGCATCGTCGGGCGCCGCGGCCGCCGCGTGTGTGGTAAGGTCCGTCACCGGCCGCGTCCCTAGCACGGGCGCGCCTAGCGGTCAGCCGGTGCTAGAGCACTCTCACGCAGACTGGAACAGTTTGAAGTGAGATTGCTGCTCAAAACAACGGCTTGAGCGCGCTGACCGTTTACGATCGGGCTCCACGCGCTCTAGCGGCGGTGCAGGCCGGCGCGCCGTATCTTGCGGTGCAGCGTGGCACGGCTCACGCCCAGCGCCCTGGCCGCAGCCGAGACGTTGCCGCCCGACCGGGCCAGCGCACGCCGCAGCACGCGGCATGCCGCCTCGTCCAGGTCCTCCGCACAGCCGCCGCCAGGGCTCAGGACGGCCTCGGCCGGCAACGCGTTCGCCAGCATGGCATCGGTGATGCCGCAAGCCTGCCGCGCGGCATGGGTCGCGCCCACCACCAGGTCGTCCGATCCGATGGCCAGCAAGGCCGCCGCGTTGCCTTCGGCTTCGGGCGCC
Organism: uncultured Acetobacteraceae bacterium; assembly: GCA_964250355.1. Taxonomy (GTDB): domain Bacteria; phylum Pseudomonadota; class Alphaproteobacteria; order Acetobacterales; family Acetobacteraceae; genus BOG-908. Next base: position 767 of record CAXUGD010000236.1, read on the forward strand.
AGCACGATGCGCGCCCCGGCAAAGGCAGCGCAGAAATGCCGGGCCTCGATCCGGCGCGCGGCCTCGGCGACCGCGGCTGCCATCAGCCTGGCCGTGGCCTCCGTCAGGTCGTTCCGGCAGGACGAAATGTCGAGTGCGGCCGCCAGCCGCCCGCGGTGGTCGTGGACCGGTGCCACCGTGCAGGTCAGCCCGGTGTTGCGGGTATAAAAGTGCTGGTCGCGGTGTATGGTGAGCGCGCGGGCTTCGGCCAGGCAGGTGCCGATGCCGTTGGTGCCCTCGCTCTGCTCGCTCCAGACCGCGCCGGTCCACAAGCCCCAGCCGCGGAACACGCGATCGTCGGCATCGGCTCCCCGGCGTTCCACCGGCACCCCGTCGGCGTCGGTGAACAGCACGCAGCTTCCGCTGCCGCCGGCGGTGTGGAACAGGCGGTCCAGCGTGCAGGCGGCGGACTGCAGCAGCGGCCCCATGCGCTCGCGCGCCAGCCGCAACTCGCGAGCGCCGAGGGCGCTGGGCGGCCTGGGGTTGAGCGGGTCGAGCCTGTAGCGGGTGAGCGACCGTGTCCACGAGGCGAACAGCGCCGACCGGCCCGACGCAGCGGGGTCGCTTACGATGGCGTTGACACGGTCCGCGTGCCTCATGGCGCACCAGCATTACGCCGACCCGTGTCCCCTGGGAATGTCCACCATCGTCTAGGGTCTGCGCCGCCCTGCGCCGGCCCTGTCGCAGTTCTGCGACAGTTCGGCCCCGTGCCCGCGCGCCGGGCATTGCGCATCGCCCGGGCTTTCCGTTGTGTTGCGGCAGCAGTGTGCGCCGGGCCGGGACCCGCCCGTTTGGCCCGGCAGCCTGCCACCAACGACGGGAAACGCGGAGAGGAAACGACGATGACCAAGACGCTGCGATTGCTGCTGGCGGCCGGCTGTGCGACGGCACTGCCGCTGGCCCGGACCGCCGCCGAAACGCAGGTGGCGCCCAACATGCCCGCCTACAGCCCGGTGACCGACGCAAGGCTGGCCAACGCCGCCGCCGACCCTGGCTGGCTGATGTACCGGCACGATTACGCCAGTTCCGGCTACACGGCGCTGGCCGACATCAACAGCGGCAACGTGGCGCAACTCAAGCCCGCCTGGGACTTCAAGAGCAGCTACGAGCAGGGCCATGAGTCGCCGCCGACCGTGAACGGCGACTACCTGTTCATCACCACGCCGAAGGACGAGGTGCTCGCCTTCCAGGCCAGCACCGGCAAGCAGCTGTGGCGCTACCGGCACGACCTCAGCCATGTCGGCCTGAAGACGGTGTGTTGCGACGTGGTCAACCGCGGCGTGGCCCTCTACGGCGACACCGTCTACCTCGCGACGCTGGACAACTACGTGGTGGCGCTGCAGGCCAAGACCGGCCAAGTGGTGTGGAAGAAGCAGTTGGCCCCGGCCGACCAGGGGGCCGCGATGACGCTGGCGCCGCTGGTGCTGAAGGGCCACGTGATCGTGGGGCTGTCGGGCGGCGAATACGGCGCGCGCGGCTCGGTCGTCTCGCTCGATGCTGGCACCGGCGCACTGGCCTGGCAGCGCTACACGATCCCAGCGCCGAACGAGCCGGGCGGCGACACCTGGCCCAAAGGTGCTTACAAGACGGGCGGCGGCGGCGCCTGGCTGACCGGCACCTACGACGCCGAGACCGACACGTTGTTCTGGGGCGTGGGCAACCCGGGCCCCTGGCTGGCCACGCTGCGCCCCGGCAAGAACCTGTACACCGACAGCATGATCGCGCTGAACCCGGCCACCGGCGCCATCAAGTGGCACTACCAGTACACGCCGAACGACACCTGGGACTATGACGGCACCAACGAAACCGTGCTGGCCGACATCACCTACCGCGGCGTGGTACACAAGGCCGTCGTCTCGGCCAGCCGCAACGGCTGGTTCTACGCGGTGGACCGCGTCAGCGGCACGCTGATCTATGCCGACAAGTTCGCCACCGCCACCTCGGTCGATCACGTGGCCGGCGGCCAGATGGTGACCAACGACGCGCTGCGGCCGGCGGTGGGCAAGCAGGTGTTCACGTGCCCGAGCTTCCTGGGCGGCAAAAACTGGTGGCCGATCGCCGTCGATCCCCAGACCCACATGGCCTACGTGCCCACCATGCACACCTGCATGACGATCAAGGGCGTCACTCCGGTGGCCTACAAGCCGGGCCTGCCGTTCCTGGACGAGGGTTTCAAGGTGACGCGCGACCCGGCCTATCCCAGCGAGTGGGGCTCGGTGCAGGCGATCGACCTCAATACCGGCAAGCAGGCCTGGCGCTACGGCAGCAAGCTGCCTTGGAACGACGGCATGCTGGCCACCGCCGGCGGTCTGGTGTTCTCGGGCAGTGCTGACGGCTACCTCTACGCCTTCGACGCCAAGACCGGCGCCGTGCGTTGGAAGAGCCCGCAGATGAGCTCCGGCATCATCGGCGTGCCCAGTACCTGGAAGGTCGGCAACAAGCAGTATGTGGGCGTTTGGGCCGGCTGGGGCGGGGCCACCCCGATCTGGGGCGGCGACATGGCGAAGGACCCGGCCGTCAGCTCGATCCCCACGGGCGGGCACCTCTATGTGTTCGGGCTTTAAGGGATTGCTGCGTTGATCAAGCGTTCGGTTTGGCGGGGTGTTCTGCACCCCGCCGCCCTGGCTGTGCTTGCGATGTCGCGTGCCGCGTACCCTGCCGAGGTGGCGGCGCCGGCCGCGGCGCCACCGGCCTTGTTCACCGATGCGCAGGCCAAGACGGGGTATGCCAAGTTCCTCGGCAACTGCGCCATGTGCCACGGCACGCATCTGGAAGGCCGTTCCGGGCCGGGGCTGAAAGGCCCAAACTGGGCCAATGCGAAAGCCGCCTACACCGTGGGCGAGGTGTTCACCGTGGTCTCGCAGCAGATGCCGGCCACCAGCCCGGGCAGCCTGGACCATGCGGATTACGAGCAGATCATGGCGTTCCTGCTGCAACAGAACGGCTACCCGGCCGGCAGCAAGCCGCTAGACTTCGACAGCGCGACGGCTTCTACGGTTCCGCTCCTCTACCACGGCAGCTGAGCCCGGCGCCAAGCGCCAAACGACACGGAAGGGAGACACAAATGGTTAGCGCGATCCTCAAGGACGTGGCGGGGCACATCGCCATCCGTCCGCAATACGACAACTTCATCGGCGGCAAGTGGGTCAAGCCGGTGGGGGGCCGCTACTTCGACAACGTCTCGCCGGTGAACGGCCAGGTGGTCTGCACGGTCGCGCGCTCCAGCGCCGAGGACATCGAACTGGCGCTGGACGCAGCCCACGCCGCGAAGGACGCCTGGGGCCGCACCTCGCCCGCCGAACGTGCCCGGGTGCTGCTGAAGATCGCCGACCGGATGGAGGAGAAGCTCGACCTTCTCGCCATGGTCGAGACGATCGACAACGGCAAGCCGATCCGCGAGACGACGCTGGCCGACCTGCCGCTGGGCATCGACCATTTCCGCTATTTCGCCGGCTGCATCCGCGCCCAGGAAGGCGGCATCAGCGAGATCGACCACGACACGGTCGCCTACCACTTCCACGAGCCGCTGGGCGTGGTGGGCCAGATCATCCCGTGGAATTTCCCGCTGCTGATGGCGATCTGGAAACTCGCCCCCGCTTTGGCCGCCGGCAACTGCGTGGTGCTGAAACCCGCCGAGCAGACGCCGATGGGCATTATGGTGTTGATGGAGATGCTGGGCGACATCGTGCCGCCCGGCGTGATCAACGTGGTCAACGGCTTCGGCGTGGAGGCGGGAAAACCCCTCGCCCAGAACAGGCGCATCGCCAAGATCGCGTTCACCGGCGAGACCACCACCGGCCGCCTGATCATGCAGTATGCGAGCGAGAACATCATTCCGGTCACGCTGGAGCTGGGCGGCAAGTCGCCCAACATCTTCTTCGCCGACGTGGCGCGCGAGGAGGATGCGTTCTTCGACAAGGCGCTGGAAAGCTTCGCCATGTTCGCGCTGAACCAGGGCGAGGTGTGCACCTGCCCCAGCCGCGCGCTGGTGCATGAGAGCATCTACGACCGCTTCGTGGAAGCCGCGATCAAGCGCGTCGAGCGCATCAAGATGGGCAACCCGCTCGACATGGGCACCATGGTCGGCGCCCAGGCCAGCAACGACCAGTTGGAGAAGATCCTTTCCTACCTGGACATCGGCCGTCAGGAAGGGGCCAAGGTCCTCACCGGCGGCAAGCGCGCCGACCTCGGCGGCGACCTGAAGGACGGCTACTACGTGCAGCCCACGGTGTTCGAGGGCCACAACAGGATGCGCATCTTTCAGGAGGAGATCTTTGGGCCGGTCCTGTCGCTGACCCGGTTCAAGGACGACGAGGAGGCGCTGTCGATCGCCAACGACACGCTGTACGGCCTGGGCGCCGGCATCTGGACGCGCGACACCAACCGCGCCTACCGCATGGGCCGCGCCATCCAGGCCGGCCGCGTCTGGACCAACTGCTACCACCACTACCCCGCCCACGCCGCCTTCGGCGGCTACAAGCAGAGCGGCATCGGCCGCGAGAACCACAAGATGATGCTGGACCACTACCAGCAGACCAAAAACATGCTGGTCAGCTACAGCCCCAACGCGATGGGGTTTTTCTAGGGTCGAGGTTGGCGGCGGGGCCCCCCCACCCCCGGGGGGGGGCGCGGGGGGGGGGGGGGGGGGGGTGGGGGGGGGGGG
>CAXUGD010000237.1:0-5445 GCA_964250355.1 uncultured Acetobacteraceae bacterium
GCCTGAATCAGGCTCGACTTGCCGGCGCCCGAGGGCCCGAACAGCGCTACCACGCCGGGCGTCGGCGCCTCGAACGCGATGTCCAGGCTGGCGGTGGGGAAGCGGTGTTGGAGGCCGATGCGGAGCGTCAGGGCCGCCGCCTGCCCAGCACCTCGGCCGCGGCAAGGCCGGCCACCGCCAGCACCACGGACAGGGCGGCCAGGCGTGCCGCCGCCGCCTCGCCGCCCGGCGTCTCCAGCGCGGCGTAGATGGCCAGCGGCAGCGTGCGCGTCTGGCCGGGGATGTTCGCGGCAAAGGTGATCACGGCGCCGAACTCCCCCAGGCTGGCGGTGTAGCCCAGCACGGCCGCGGTCAGCACGCCGGGCATGGCCAGCGGCAGGGTGACGGTGAGCAGCCGGTCCAGCGGGCCGGCGCCCAGCGTGCGGGCGGCCTGCTCCAGCGCAGGGTCGATCGCCTCCAACGACAGGCGCATGGCCCGCACCATCAGCGGAAAGGTCATGACCGCGCAGGCGAGCGCCGCGCCGGCTCGGGTAAACACCAGGCGGATGTGCAGCGCGCTCCCCAGCCAGGCGCCGATGGGGCCGTTGATGCCGAAGACCAGCAGCAGCAGCCAGCCGGTCACCACCGGCGGCAGCATCAGCGGCAGGTGGACGAGCGCGTTCAGCAGGAAGCGGCCGGGGAAGCGGCGCCGCGCCAGCAGGATGGCGGCCAGCAGAGCCACCGGCAGCCCGAAGGCCACGGCGCGCAGGGCAACCTCCAGGGTCAGCAGCACCGTTTCCTGTTCGTCGGCCGACAGGGTCAGGTGGATCGCACGGGCTCCCCGGCGCCGGCACTACAGGTTGGTGAAGCCGTAATGCTCGAACACGTCGCGGGCCGGCTGGGTTTGAAGGAAAGCCAGGAAGTCGCGCGCCTGCTTGCTGTCGCCGGCCTTCACGATGGCGGCGGGGTAGCGGATCGGGTCGTGGCTGGCCGCCGGAAAGGTGCCGGCGATGGCGAGCTTCGGGCTGACGCCGACGTCGGTCGCATAGACGATGCCGGCCGGCGCCTCGCCCAGCTCCACCAGCCGCAGGGCGGAGCGGACCGAGTCGGCCGGCGCCAGCCTGGTCTGCACGGATTGCCAAAGGCCGAGCTTCTGCAGCGCCTGCTGGGCGTAGATGCCGGCCGGCACGTGGGCCGGATCGCCCACGGCCAGGCGTCCCGAAAGCCCCAGCACCGTGTCCAGCTTGGTGCCCGGCGCGAGAGCGATCGGCTTCATGCTGGCCTTCGGCTCGACCAGGACCAGGCTGTTGCCCACCAAGTCACGCCGCGTGCCGTCTGCCAGGCCCCCATGCGCGGCCAGGTCGTCCATCCATTTTTCGTCGGCCGAGAAGAACAAGGCGGCAGGCGCCCCATGCTCAATCTGCTGGGCCAAGGTGGAGCTGGAGGCGAACGAGAACACCACCTTGCCATGCCCGGCCGCCGTCCACAGCACGCCCACGTCCTGCAGCGCATTGGTGAGGCTGGCGGCGGCAAACACCGTCAGCGGCGGCTTGGCCGCCGCTGGCAACGGCATCAGCAGGGCCAGAACTGCGATCAGCAAACGCATGTTCAACTCCGTTCTTCACCCGACATCTCGCGCCCCGCCCCGGGCGGCAGCAGCAGCGCGGCGGGGCCGGCCAGTGCCGATATCCCGGCTACCACCAGAAACGCCAGCGTGAAATCTTCCGTCGCCGGCACGGCATGGCCCGCGGCCGCGCGCGCCATCTGCACGACGCCGGCGCTGACCGGAATGCCGATCGTGAGCGACACCTGCTGCAGGGCGGCGTACAGCGTGGTGGCGGCACTCATCCGCGCCGGCGGCACGTCGGCATAGGCGATCGCGTTGTAGGCGGTGAACTGCAACGAGCGCATCAGGCCGCCGGCCACCAGCACGGCATAGAACGCGGCGACCGGCCAGCCGGGGCGGAACGCGGCATAGACGGCGAGTGCCGCCGCACTGGTCAACCCGTTGACCGCGAGCGTCGCGCGAAAGCCGAAACGGCGCAGTATCCGCGTGGTGGCCGGCTTCATGCCGATGGCACCCGCCGCGCTGGCGAAGGTGATGAGCCCGCTTTGCACCGCCGAGCGCCCGAACCCCACCTGCAACAGCATCGGCAGCAGGAAGGGGATGGCGCCGATGCCGATGCGGAACAGCGCGCCCGCGAAGACGGACACGAAGAAGGTGGGGATGCGCAGCAGCGAAAAATCCAGCAGCGGCCGAGCCTGCCGGCGGGCATGCACCCCATAGGCGGCGGCAGCGGCCAGCCCGGCAGCGCCTATGCCCAGCATGGCCGCCGGCGGGACCAGGTGGTGGCCGGCCAGTTCGAGCACCGCCATGAACCCGGCCAGAGCCACGCCGCTCAGCGCCAGGCCCGCGAAATCGAACCGGCCTGCCCCGGCCTCGCGCATGTCCGGCACGAAGGCGCCGATCAGCACCCAGCCCAGCACGCCGATCGGCACGTTGATGTCGAAGATCCAATGCCAGGACAGGTAGGTGACCAGGAACCCGCCGATCGGCGGCCCGATCACCGGTCCCACCAGCGCCGGCATGGTGGCCCAGGCCATGGCCCCGATCAGCCGGTCTTTGGGCACCGCGCGCAGCAGCACCAGGCGGCCCACCGGCAGCATCATCGCCCCGCCCGCGCCCTGGAGGATGCGGGCGGCCACCAGGAAGCCGAGCGACTCCGCGCGCCCGCACAGCACCGAGCCGATGGTGAACACGGCCACCGCCGCACGGAACACGGCCCGGGTGCCGAACCGATCCGCCATCCAGCCGCTGGCCGGGATGAAGACGGCGATGGCGAACAGGTAGGCGGTCAGCGCCACGTTCATCTGCACCGGGTCGGCGTGGAACTCGCGCGCCATGGCCGGCAGGGCGGTGGAGACCACCGTGCCGTCGAGGTTCTGCATGAACAGCGCGCAGGCGACGATGACCGCGATCAGCCGCTCGCGGCCGGAGCTCAGGGCGGGCGCGGCGAGGCCGGCGAGCGCCCCTCCGGTCTGGGCCTCGCTCACGGTGATCGGGACGGCATGGGCGCGGCCTGCGAATTCAGGGAAGGTCGGCGGCGAACCTAAGCCTGACGTAGTCGGCTATCCAGTCACCCTGCCGCGTGCGGAGCACGGGGGCGAGCAGGCGCTCCGTCTCGGCCAGCGCACTGGCTCGTTTTTTGCCAACCATCGACAAAGAAGGAGTTCTCGACAGATGCTCGATCACGCTGCGTTCGACGACTTAAGCAGCCGCCCGGATCGCTGCCGCCCGCACGTCCTCGCCCACCCCGCCCGCAAACGTCTCGAAATTCGCCTCGAATCGCTGGACCAGGTCCGCCGCGGTGCGGTCGTAGGCGGCGGGGTCGGGCCAGGAGCGGCGGGGATCCAGCACGTCGTCCGGGATGCCGGGCACGCCGCGGGGAATCATCAGCCCGAAGAACGGGTCGGGGGCGAACTGGGCGTGGTTCAGCGAGCCGTCGAGCACGGCGCGCAGCAGGGCGCGGGTGTGGCCGATGGCCATGCGGCGGCCGACACCGTATTTGCCGCCGGTCCAGCCGGTGTTGACCAGCCAGCAGGCCGCACCCTGCCGCTCGATCAGCTGTTCCAGCAGCTTGCCGTAAACCTGCGGAGCGCGCGGCAGGAACGGGGCGCCGAAGCAGGTGGAGAAGGTGGCTTGCGGCTCGCGGCCCATGCCCTTTTCGGTGCCGGCAACGCGGGCGGTGTAGCCGCTGAGGAAATGGTACATCGCCTGCGCCGGCGTCAGCCGCGCGATCGGCGGCAGCACGCCGAAGGCGTCGGCGGTCAGGAAGATCACGTTCTTCGGCTGCCCCCCGCGGCCGGTGGCCGACGCGTTGGGGATGTAGTCGATCGGGTAGCAGGCGCGCGTGTTCTCCGTGTAGGCGGGATCGTCGAGGTCGAGCCGGCCGCACGCGTCGGCCACCACGTTCTCCAGCACGGTGCCGAAGCGGTGGGTGGCGTTCCAGATCTGTGGCTCGGCCTCGGCCGACAGGTTGATCACCTTGGCGTAGCAGCCGCCCTCGAAGTTGAAGACGCCGTCCGGGCCCCAGCCGTGCTCGTCGTCGCCGATCAGCTGGCGCGCGGGGTCGGACGAGAGCGTGGTCTTGCCGGTGCCGGACAGGCCGAAGAACAGCGCGGTGTCGCCGTCCGCCCCGATATTGGCGCTGCAATGCATCGGCAACATGCCCTGGGCGGGTAGGATCCAGTTCATCACGGTGAAGATCGACTTCTTGATCTCGCCGGCGTACTCGGTGCCGGCAATCACGATCAGCTTCTGCCCGAAAGACAGCGCGATCGCGGTCGTGCTCTTCACGCCGTCCACCGCCGGGTCGGCCTGGAAGTGGGGCGCGTGCAGGATGGTGTAGTCGGGCACGAAGCCGGCCAGCTCGGCGGCGGGCGGGCGGATGAACATGTTGCGGGCGAACAGCGCGTGCCAGGCGGAGGGGCTGACCAGGCGGACGCGCACCCGGCGCGCAGGGTCGGCGCCGGCGTAGAGATCCTGGGTGAACAGCTCGCGGCCCTGCAGGTAGGCCTGCACCCGGCCCTTGAGCACGGCAAACTTGTCCAGGGGCAGCTTCTGGTTGACCTTGCCCCACCACACGTCGCCGCTGGTCTGCGGCTCGTCGGCCACGAACTTGTCGGCGACCGAACGGCCGGTATGCACGCCGGTGCGCACGATGAACGCACCGTCGGCCGATAGCCGGCCCTCGTTGCGGCGTATCGCGTGGGCCACCAGCTGGGGCGCGGTCAGGTTGGCGTGCACGCTGAGCGCAGACTGCACGCCGGAGCCGCCGAGTGGCGCCTGATGGCCGGCCTGGTCGCCGGACGCGTGAGGGCCGGCCTGGTCGCCGGCGGCGGTGGGCATCTTCGTCTCGGCGTTCATCGGTCCGCTCCCTGTGCGCCGGGCGCGGGCGCCTGCGGCATCGTTGTATCCTGTTGCCCGCGCACGGCCCGCACCAGGCGGACCATGGCGGCGCGCACCCCCGGCCCGTCCGAGACGGGGATGTCGAAGGGCACACGGTGTACCGCATCCCCGGCGGCCACGTCGAATCCATCCGCGTCCACGCCGATCATGCGTGCCGGCCCGGCGGCTTGGGCGAGCAGGGCCAGGGCGTCGGCATGGTCCGCGTTGCAGTGGCCGATGATCCGGGGTGCGGCTTGGTTGAGGGCGGCCACGGCCTCCGGCGGCGGCATCAGCTCGGCCCCAGCCAGGCTGGCCGCACGGGCGAAGCCGGCGACGAAGTGGCCGGCCTGCGGGACGATCCGCCACAGGGCGAAGTCGGTGAAGCCGGCGTAGGGCGCCGCGTAAGGGTGCCGTTCCAGCCAGTAGGCGCGACAGGCGAGGTCGGCCTCGGGCACGGCGCGCCCGGTGACCGTCAGCCGCGGGGCGGTCTGCGGGTTGGCCCCGTCCGCGGCCCCGGC
>CAXUGD010000238.1:0-5431 GCA_964250355.1 uncultured Acetobacteraceae bacterium
CGGGTGGGCCACGCGGCCGACTGCACGCCGCAAGCCATCGCCGCCATGTTCGACCGCGCGGTGGCCGCCGCACCCGAGGCCAGCGTGGCCGCCTATGCGCTGGGCGACCCCCTCCTGCTGGCGGATGCCACGGCGGAGCTGGCCGGCTGGCTGCTCGGCCGCAGCTACGCCCAGGCCGGGGCGGACATCCTGGATCTGGGCTGCGGAATCGGCCGGGTAGCCGCCGCATTGGCGCCCGGCGTGGGTCGGGTGCACGGCATCGACGTCTCCGCCGGCATGATCGCCGAGGCACGGCGGCGCTACGGCCATGTCAGGAACCTCGCTTTCAGCGTCACCGACGGCCAGCCGCCGGCCCTGCCGGAAGCCAGCCTAGACCTGGTGCTGGCGGTCGATAGCTTCCCCTACCTCGTGCAGGCCGGCGTGGCCGACGCGCACGTGGCCTGGGCGGCGCGCGTGCTGCGCCCGGGCGGCCGGCTGGTCATCCTGAACCTGGCTTACGGCGAAGATCTGCCGGCCAACCGCAAGCGGGCGCGCGGCCTGGCCGACCGGGCGGGGTTGGTGCTCGATGTGGAGGGAGATCGACCCTTCACGCTGTGGGACGGGGCGGCATTCGTGCTGGTCCGTCGGTGAGCGCGTTTCGTCAAGGCACCGGCGCGCTCAACTTATTATGTTGGCCGGCGGTGGGCACCGACGCGCACGTGGGTGGTTTGTTCCCCAGACCCGGCGAACTGTCCGGGCGAACAACGATGGAGACGACACAGATGGCGACCTCGCATACCGAGAACACGCATCACCAGGGCGCCGTGAAGGACCCGGAGCATGATGGGCGGCTGAAGGAGAACCGCGAGTCCGGCCGTACCAAGGGCACCACCGAAGCCAGCGCCGAGCGCAGCCACGGCCATGCCCAGGAAAGCCGTGCGACCGAAAGCCACAAGGCCGACAGCCACAAGACCGAGAGCCATAAAACTGAAAGCCATGGCGGCCAGAGCCAGGCCAAAGGCAGCAAGTCCGGCGACGAGAGAAGCGACCTGAAGTCGCGCGAGTACACCGACAAGGACGGCACCGTGCACCACCACACCCACACGGCCGGCCACGCCAAGTAACGCGGCTATGGCCGGGGGTGGGCGTCAGCCCGCCTCCGGCCGCTTGCCGATCAGCAGCAGCACCGCCGAACCGGCAAGTGCCGACAGCAGCGACCCGCAGAACACTGCCAATTTGATGCCGTCCAGCGCCTGGCCGCGAAACGCCAGGTCGCCGATAAACAGGCTCATGGTGAAGCCGATGCCGCAAAGCAGTGCCGCGCCGTACAGGTCGGCCACGCCCATGTGCTGCGGCAAGCGCAACAGGCCTACCGCACGCCCCAGCAGGGTGGCACCCAGCACCCCGGCCTGCTTGCCCAGAAATAGCCCCAGCAGCACGCCCAGCGGCCCCGGCGAGGCCAGCACGTCCAGGTGCAGCCGCCTCAGATCGAGCCCGGCATTTGCCAGCCCAAAGACCGGCAGGATCGCGTAGCCCACCCAGTTGGCCAACCCGTGCTCCAGCCGTGCCGCCACCGACGGTCCGCCGGTCTCGGCCGGCTGGCTGGGCACTACGAAGGCCAGGACTACGCCGGCCAGGGTGGCGTGGATGCCGCTGCCCAGCACCAGCAGCCACAGCACCGGGGCAGCCAAAAGGTAGGGCCACAGCACCCGCACCCCCGCGCGGTTCAGCGCGAACAGGCCCAGCCACAGGACCGCCGCCCCGCCCAGCGCCGGCCAGGACAGGCCGCCGGCGTAGAAGACGGCAATCACCAGGATGGCGCCCAAATCGTCCAGGATGGCGAGCGCGGTCAGGAACACGCGCAGCGAGAAACTGGCGCGCCGGCCCAGCACCCGCAGCACCGCCAGCGAAAACGCAATGTCGGTGGCCACCGGCACGGCCCAGCCATGGGCGGTGGCCGGATCGGCATGGTTGATCGCGAGATAGATCAGCGCCGGCACTGCCATGCCGCCCAGTGCGGCCACGGCCGGCGCGGCCGCGCGGCGGGCACTGGCCAGCCGGCCGGTGGTCATCTCCCGTCGTATCTCCAGCCCGGCGAGCAGGAAGAACAGCGCCATCAGCCCGTCATTGACGACGTCGTGCACCGGCAAGGCCCACCGGCCATAGCCCACGTGCCAGCCGAGCAGCCGCGCGTAGAGCGGTGCCCCGGCAGAGTTGGACCAGGCGAGCGCGGCCAGCGAGGCCAGGATAAGCAGCACACCGCCGGCCGCCTCGCTGCGGATGAACTCCGTCAACGCGCTCAGCGTCCGCCTATGCCCCATGCTGCCCATCGGCCCCCACGCGCCGGCAACGCCGGAAGAGCCGTGCGCCGAGCCTATCTCAGGGCGCGCCGTATAGCACACCGCGGCCGCCAAGGCCGACATAGAGCAGGCCGGGCGTCCGCATGTCGCCCTCCAGCACAGCGATGGCGGGAAACGCCTCCCTGGACGGCGTGCTGATGCGCGTCCAGCTGGCCCCGAGATCGGCCGATTTGTACAGCGCGTCCGCCGTATCGGTGCCGACACGGCCGGCGATGAACAGCGTCGGCGGCCCGCCCTTCGCCAGCGGCGCACCGAAGGTCGCCTGGTCGCAACTCACCACCACGGCGACCGGCGCGAAGGTCAGCCCGCCATCCGTCGAGTGGAACAGCGGGTTGGTGCGAAGGTCGAGCGGGTTGCGCGCGAACACCAGCCATACGTCGCCCACCGTGGCCGGGTTGGACAGCACCGTCGGGTGCACGATGAAGGCCGGGAAGTCGGGACCCGACGCACCCTGGTGCCACGTGGCGCCGCCGTCGTGGCTGATGAACAGCGTGGTGAAATCCAGGTAATAGAAGGTGCGCCCGTCTGGGTCCGCCCTGTCCGCCGTCAGGATGCGGGCGATGACGTAGGGCGAGATGCTGTTGGCGAATGCCGGCGGCACGTCGGTGTAGTGGGTTTGCGCCGTGCTGGGCGGCCCGCCCGGCGCGGGGGCGGGGCCGTGGTCCAGGTTCTGCATCAGCGACCAGTGCGCCCCGCCATCGAACGTCACCTGCGGAAAGCTGCCGTAGGAGGGCGCCCAGATCATGTTGGCGGGGTTCGTGGGCGACATGGCGACCTGGCCGCCGATGGCCGAAGCGGCAAAGGGCGCCCCGTTGCCGTCATACAGCGTGTCCTGCGGCAAAGCGGGAAAAGCCTGCCACGTCACCCCGTTATCCGTGCTGGTCCCGTGGATGCCGATGAACTCGAACTGGTGCTGGCCCACAAAGGCGAGGTTGGCGGGCCTGGCCTGCGCGTAGTCCAGGCCTGTCACGCCCGCGACGTGCGGGAACGGCACGGGGAACGTCGTCCACGACCCGTTGACCGAGGAGGCGTTTGGCGGCACCGCGATGCCGACCGGGTTGAAATGCTGCGCCGGCACGGCGCGCCGGTCGGCGTAGCGGAACCCGAGCATGTCATCGACGCCGGTCAGCAGGTCGGCGCCGCCCTGGGCGCGCAGCAACGGCGGCACACGCACCGTGTTGACCACCAGCTCTTCCAGCCCGGCCATGTGCCAGGACCAGATGGCCGGGTTCTGGGTTGCGTCGTCGGTGCGGGCCGCGCCGAAACCGTTCACCCACTAGGCCGCCTTTGGCTGCGCGGGGTCGATGGCGACTTGCGAGGCATAATTGGACGCGAAATCCAGGTAGTAGTCCGGCGCGGACGGGTTGACGGGCGTTTGTGCCAGCGGGTCGTCCGATCCCATGAACAGCCGCTGCTGCGACCAGCTGGCCCCGCCGTCGAGCGAGCGGAACACCAGGTTGTTCGACACCGCCATGATCGTGCCGGCCGAGGCCGGATCGGCGGCCACGCCGTTGAACTCGGCGCCGGGGATCGGGCTGACGGCCGTCCAGGCCGCGCCGTTCAGCTTCTGCAGCCCCGACCGGGCGCCCACATACAGCGTGCCGTCCGCGGCGACCGCAGCCCGGTCGCTGTCGGTCGGGCCGCCCAGGTTGGCCCAGCCGGCACCGCCATCCCGGCTGGCCCAGATTCCGCTTCCTGTCACCCCGACATAGATTGTCTCGCCGGCATCGGCCGGCGCCGGGGCGAAGGCCACAAAGGTGAAGCCGGGCTGGTTCAGGTCTGGCGTGCCGTTCAGGAAGTAGTTGGGAAGGCTGGTGGGATCGGGCAGTCCGCCGCCCACCTGCTGCCAGTCGGCGCTGCCCTGCTTGCGCCACAGCCCGTTCACCCGCGAGGCGAACAGCAGCGTGTTCGGATGCAGGGGATCGACCGCCAGCCGCTCGCCGGTGCTCGACCGGTAGTCGCCGTTCGGGTTGATGCCGACCAGATGCGGCGCCAGCCCGGTCGGATGCCAGGTGGCGCCACGGTCGCCGGTGCGCAGCACCTCGCCGGTTTCCGTGTACTGCGTGTAGGGCGGCGAGCCGGTCTGCCCGCTGGCATACTGCACGACGGCATAGGCGACGGCCGGGTTTGCCGGATCGACCGCGATGCTTTCCACGCCCACGCCGGCGCCATCCCCGTCCAGCGGCGGCCCGCCCAGGCCGACCGCGTCCAGCAGAGGGACCCAGTTGTCTTGGCGACGGTCGTAGCGATAGGCGCCGCCCACATCGGTCTTCACGTAGACGTCGAAGGGCGGAACGGGGCTGATCACCATGCCGGTAACGGTGCCCATCCCATGCGTGGCCAACGTGTGCCAGCGGTACGGCGCGTAGGGCACGGTCTGCGCCCGTGCCGGCAGCCCCGCCGCGGCCAGGATAGCCGCAGACACGATTAGATGCTTCATGGTCCGCGCTCCTTGGGGTTCGCCGCGCCAGACGCCAATGCGAAACGATCAGTCATCCCCCGCCGGCCAGGACGCGGCGGACGGGCCGCAGCATTGCGGCACGCCCGGCGACCCGCCGGCAACGGAGGACCACGGTGCCGCGTGGCTGCGCTGCATGCGGAACCAGGATTTCGCGGGCGCCTGGGCGATCAGCGACGCCGTGCTGGCGATGCGCGACCCCGCGGGGCGCGACGATCCCAGCCTGCCCTACCACCTGCGTTGGGTGTGGGACGGCACGCCGCCCCATGGCCGGGACGTGCTGGTGCGCTGCTACCATGGGCTGGGCGACACGCTGCAATTCGCCCGCTTCCTGCCCGCCCTGCGCGCCCGCGCCGCGCGGGTCACGGTCGAAGCCCAGCGGGAGCTCTGCCCGCTGCTCGCCCAATTGCCGGGCGTGGACCGCCTGGCGCCCGGCCTGCTGGTGGACGCGCTGGCGCCGGACGGCACGGTGGAGGCGGTGCGGGGCCGCGGCGCGCCGGGCTTCGTGGTGGGCGTGCAATGGCACCCGGAGTACGATTTCGAGCGCGACCCGGTGTCCCGCCGCATCTTCGAGGTGTTCGGCCAAGCCGTGCAGGCCGGCGAGGGCGAGGCCCTGATGGCGGCGGATTAGACC
>CAXUGD010000239.1:0-5431 GCA_964250355.1 uncultured Acetobacteraceae bacterium
GCGCAGGGCGGCCGGCGTGGGCCGGGCCGGCAGGCCGTGCAGGTCCGCGGTGGCCGCCTGCAGCGCCAGGTCGCCGGCGGGAAATACATCCGGTCGCTGCAGCGCGAACAGCAGATAAACCTCCGCCGACCACACGCCCAGGCCGCGCACCGCCGAGAGCGCACGCACCGCCGCTTCGTCGTCCATCGTGGCCAGCGTTTCGGTCGCCAACTGGCCCGACAGGAACGCTTCGGCCACCGCCCGCCCGTGGCCGATCTTCGGCCGCGACAGGCCGGCCGCGCGCAGCACATCCTCCTCCAACGCCAGAAAGCCCGCAGGCGTGCAGCTGTCCGGCAACGCGCAGCAACGGCGCCAGATGGCCGCCGCCGCCTGGTTGCTGATCTGCTGCCCCACGATGGCGTTGAGCAGGCCGGCGAACCCCGCCTGGCGCACCCGCCAGGGCAACGGCCCCGCCTCCGCCTCCACGCGGGCGAGGCCGGGATCAATCTGCGCCAGGCGGTCAAGTCCCGCCCGTGCGTCCGACGGCATCGGCAGCGTCATGGGAGGTCCTGTTCTGGCTACGGACAGCTGTACACCGGCAACTGAAACGGATTGCAACGGCGGGGTAGCTGACCGGCGCAAAGCGCGTAAGACAGTGAGCCATGGAGACCATGCCCCACATCCTGATCGTCGATGACGACCGGGAAATACGGGAGCTGCTTGCGCGCTTCCTGGAGCGCAACCGCTTCCGTGTGACCGCCGTGCGCGACGGGCGGGAAGCGCGCCGGAACTGGCCGCTGGGCCACTACCAGCTGGTGGTGCTGGACCTGATGCTGCCCGGCGAAAGCGGGCTGGACGTTGCCCGCTGGCTGCGCACGCAATCGGACGTGCCAATTGTGATGCTGACCGCGATGGGGGAGGAGACCGACCGCATCATCGGCCTGGAGCTTGGTGCGGACGACTACGTGCCCAAGCCGTTCAACCCGCGTGAGCTGCTGGCCCGCATCCGCGCCGTGCTGCGCCGCACCTCCGAACGCGCCGAAAAACTCGTGGAGCCGGCCGCCCGCGCCATCCGCTTCAACGGCTGGACGCTGGAACCGGCGCGCCGCCGCCTGCTGAACCCGGACGGCGTGGAGGTGGCGCTGACCGGGGGCGAGTACGACCTGCTGGTCGCCCTGGTGGAGCGCGCCAACCGCGTGCTGACGCGCGACATGCTGCTCGACCTGCTGCGCGGCCGCCAGGCCGGCCCGTTCGACCGCGCGATCGACGTCGCCATCAGCCGCCTGCGCCGCAAGCTGGAGGATGACGGCCGGCACGCGCAGCTGATCAAGACCGTGCGCGGCGGCGGTTACGTGCTGGCCGCCGATATTGAACGGTCTTAGGCGCGCGCTGGGCCGGTGGGTGTTCCCGCGCAGCCTGGCCAACCGCACGCTGCTGACGCTGCTGGGGGGCCTGGTCGTGGTGCAGGCGGCCGGGCTGACCATTCACGCCTTCGACCGCATCGAGCTGCAGCGCTTTGCCGAGCTGCGCGACCTCGGCATCCGCTCGATGAGCATCTACAAGTCGCTGGTGGCAACCGCGCCGGAGGAACGGCCCGCGGCGCTGCACGAGATGGATTTGGGTCCGGCCATGACGGCGGCGCTGGCCGACGGGCCGCCGGTGGCGCCCGAGGCGACGCCCGCGCCCTATAACGGGCAGATACGGGTGAACATGGGCCTGGTGCCCGTGCGCCCGGTCAACCGGCCGCGCGACCTGGTGATCCGCGGCGCGCCGTGGTCCGCCAGCATCACGGTGGCGATGAAGTTCCCCGAGGGGCCATGGCTGATCCTGCACGCCGTCCAGCCGCGGCCGCGGCCCTGGCACTCGCCCACCTTCCTGTTGGCCTTCGTGCTGATGACGGCGGCGGCGGCGACCCTGTCGTTCTGGGCGGTGCGGCGGCTGACCGGGCCGGTGGGATTGCTGGCGGAGGCGGCCGAGCGGCTGGGCCGCGACGTGAACGCCCCGCCGCTGCCCGAGCGCGGCCCGGATGAGGTGGTCCGCGCCGCCGTGGCGTTCAACACGATGGCCGGCCGCATCCGCCGCTTCGTGCAGGACCGCACCTTCCTGCTGACGGCCATCGGCCACGACCTGCGCACGCCCATCACGCGGCTGAAGTTGCGCGCCGAGTTCATCGAGGACGACGAGCAGCGCCAGAAATTCATCGCCGACCTGGACGAGCTGGACACCATGGTGGCTGCCACCCTGGTGTTCGGCCGCGACACCGCCGACACCGAACCGGCCGTGGCCTTCGACCTGGTGGCGCTGCTACGCACCGTGCTGGACGACGCTGCCGATGCGCGGCCCGAAGCGGCCTCGCGCCTCACCTTCGCAGGCCCCGCCCATCTGACGGTAACCGGGCGCATCCTGGCGCTGAAACGCAGCTTTGCGAACCTGGTGGGCAACGCGGTGAAGTATGGTGCCGCCGCCCGTGTGGCACTGAACGCCGCGCCCGGGCTTGCCACCGTCACCATCGAGGATGACGGCCCCGGCCTGCCGCCCGATGAGCTGGAGCGCATCTTCGAGCCGTTCTACCGCGTGGAAGACAGCCGCAACCGCGAGACGGGCGGCACCGGCCTGGGCCTGCCGATCGCCCGCAACATCCTACGCGCGCATGGCGGCGACGTGGTGCTGGGCAACCGTCCGGGCGGCGGGGCGCGCGCGGTGGCGACGCTCCCCGCCTGACCCCGAGGTTTGCCCGCCGGAGCTCAGATCGACTTGATGACGAGCTTGCCGAAGTTCTCGCCGCTGAACAGCTTCAGCAACGTCTCGGGGAAGGTCTCCAGCCCGTCCACGATGTCCTCCTTGGATTTCAGCGAGCCGTCCTTCAGCCACCCTGCCATGGCCTGCATGCCTTCGCCGTAGCGGGCGGCATAGTCGAACACGACGAACCCCTCCATCCGCGCATGTTGCACGAGCAGCATCAGGTAGTTCTTCGGGCCGGCGACCGCGCCGCTGTTATACTGCGAAATGGCGCCGCAGATCACCACGCGTGCGTTGCGCGCCAGGCGCGCCATCGCCTCGTCCAGGATCGTGCCGCCGACATTGTCGAAATACACGTCGATGCCTTTTGGACAATGCCTGGACAGAGCGGCGCCCACGTCTTCGCCCTTGTAGTCGATCACCGCATCGAACCCGAGCGTGTCTTTCACATAGGCGCACTTCTCCGCGCCGCCGGCCAGGCCCACAACGCGGCAGCCTTTTACCCGCGCGATCTGCCCGACCAGCGCACCGACGGCGCCCGAAGCTGCCGAGACGACAACCGTCTGCCCGGCCTGCGGCGCGCCCACGTCTAGCAGGCCGAAATAGGCCGTCATGCCGGGCATGCCCAGCGCGCTGAGGTAGAGCGGCAGCGGCGCCGCACTGGCATCGACCTTGTTCACGCCGTTACCGTCGGAGGCGGCGTAGTCCTGCATGCCGAACGTACCGACCACCGCGTCGCCCTCGCGGAACGCCGGGTTTTTCGAGGCCACCACCTCGCCCACGGCGCCGGCGCGCATCACCTCGCCCAGCTTGATCGGCGGGATGTAGCTGCGCGCATCGTTCATCCAGCCGCGCATCGCCGGATCGAGCGAGATATAGTGCGTGCGCACAACGATCTGGCCGTCCTGCGGCTGCGGCACGTCCAGTTCGGCAAAGGTAAAGTCGCTACGCTTGGGCAGTCCCTGCGGGCGTGATGTCAGGGTCCATTGGCGGTTTACCGGCGCGTTCATGGCATTTCCTTTGCCTATCGATGTGTGCCGGCACACGTCCTGCGTGCAGGCCGGCGACGATTGCTTGCGTCCACGACGAAGAAGGTCACCTCTCGGCGTTGGGCGTCGTCTGTCGGAATGTCCCGCAATAGACGAAACTTCCGCTTTCCGCCGAACGGCCGTGCCGGGCAGCACGCTGCTTCAACCGCGCGGTCAGCCCATCGTCAAGGTTGCCGACGCTGAGATCCGTCGCCACCGCCGTACCCTTCGCCGGGCAGTGCAGGCGGCCTGGCCAGTGCCGGAGCGTATCACGCGGCGCTCTCGTCCCGTTTCAGCTCCAGCTCGAGCCATCGCTCCTCGCTCTTGGCCAGCGCCTGTTCCGCCTGGGCCAGCGCGGCCGTGGTTGCGTTGAACTTCTTCGGGTCGCGGGTGAACAGGTTGGGGTCCTGCAACATGCGCTGGTGGCGTGCCATGTCGGCCTGCAGCTTGGCGATCGCCGCCGGTAGCTGCTCCAGCTCGTGCCGTTCCTTGAACGAGAATTTCCTGGCGGGCGACGACTTCGCGTCGTTGGCCGCCCCGGCGGGGCGCCGCCTGGCCTCCGTGCGGGCGGCCAGGGTCGGCGTGCCGCGCTGCGCCAGCATGTCCGCATAGCCGCCGGCATACTCCACCCAGCGCCCGCCGCCTTCGGCCGCCAGCGTCGAGGTCACCACGCGGTCGAGGAAGTCGCGGTCGTGGCTGACCAGCAGCACGGTGCCCCCATACTCGGCCAGCATCTCCTGCAGCAGGTCGAGCGTTTCGAGGTCCAGGTCGTTGGTCGGCTCGTCCAGGATCATCAGGTTGCTGGGCCGCGCCAGCGCCACCGCCAGCATCAGCCGCCCGCGCTCCCCGCCCGACAGCACGCCCACCGCCGTGCGCGCCTGTTCCGGGCGGAACAGGAAATCCTTCATGTAGCCGATCACGTGGCGCTTCACCCCTCCCACCAGCACCTGGTCGCCCGACCCGCCGGTCAGCGTCTCGGCCAAGGTGGCCTGCGGGTCCAGGCTCTCACGCGTCTGGTCAAGGGTGACGGCCTGCAGGTTGGTGCCCAGCTTCACCGTGCCGCGGTCGGGGTGCAGGCTGCCCGCCATCAGCCCAAGCAGCGTGGACTTGCCGGCTCCGTTCGGCCCCACGATGCCCACCCGGTCGCCCCGGATGATGCGGGCCGAAAAGTCGCGCACCACGGCCTGCGTGCCGTAGGATTTCCAGACGTCCTCGGCCACGGAGACGAGTTTGCCCGAGCCGTCGGCCTCGCTGGCCGCCATGTGCACCCCGCCCGTGGGGCCCACATGCTCGCGCCGGCGGGCCCGCAGCCCGGCCAGTTCGGCCACCCGGCGCACGTTGCGCTTGCGCCGGGCGGTCACCCCGTAGCGCATCCAGTCTTCCTCGCGCCTGATCTCCCGGCCCAGCTTGTGCTGGTCGCGCTCCTCCTGTTCCAGCACCTCGTCGCGCCACGCCTCGAAATGGGTTAAGCCGCGGTCCACCCGCCGGGTGCGGCCGCGGTCCAGCCAGACGATGCTGCGCGACACCGCTTCCAGCAGACGCCGGTCGTGGCTGATCAGCACGATGCCGGCGCGCAGGGAGGCCAGCTCGGCCTCCAGCCACTCGATGGCCGGCAGGTCCAGGTGGTTGGTCGGCTCGTCCAGCAGCAGCAGGTCGGGGCTGGGCGCCAGGGCGCGCACCAGCGC
>CAXUGD010000240.1:0-5422 GCA_964250355.1 uncultured Acetobacteraceae bacterium
GTTCGGGGCTGGTGCTCAGCGTGTGCAGGTAGTCCACCACGTCGGCGCGTATCTGGTCGTTGCTGATCCCGGCATAGGCCATCTTGGTGCCGGGGGCGTAGGCGCTGGGCTTCAGCAGCCACTTGTTCAGCTCGGCATAGGTCCACTTGCCCGTGTGGCCCTTCAGCGCGGCCGAGTAGGTATAGCCTGGTGCGCTGGCCTGCTGGCGGCCCACCACGCCGTACAGCGCCGGCCCTACCAGGTTGGGCCCGCCCTGCCTGAAGTTGTGGCAGGCGACGCAGATCTTCTTGGTCAGCGCTTCGCCATCGGCCACGTTCGCCTTCACCAGCAGCGGTGCCAGCGGCGGGATGACCGGCCCGGCTGCGGCAGCGGGCGCCGAAGTGGGCGCGTCCGCACCCTTGATGGCCAGCGCGCTATGTTCCAGCCGGGTGGGGTGCACCACGTTGTCGGAGACGATGCCCAGGCCGACAAAGGCGATTCCGGCCGTCAGCACGGCGCCGAAAATCTTGTTGAACTCCAGACTGTCCATGCGCCCGCGAACCCCGACTGCTGATAACGGCACCGCGGTTTGCGCGGCGTCCAAGCCCTACCTATGGTGCGCGGCACCCTAGTGAAGGGTGCCGCGTGCCACAACCCGGGATCAGCAGCAGGTGCCAGCCGTCAGCCAGCCGCCGCAGGCCGGGGCGATCGCGTTTCAGGGGCAGCCGGGGGCGTATTCCGACCTGGCCTGCCGCACCGCCTTTCCGGGCCGCCCGACGCTGCCCTGCGACACCTTCGAGCAGGCGATCGCCGCCGTGCATGACGGCCGCGCGGCGCTGGCCATGCTGCCCTGCGAGAACTCGCTGGCCGGCCGGGTGCCGGACATCCACGCGCTGCTACCCGGCAGCGGCCTGTCCATCGTGGGCGAGCACTTCCAGCGCGTGGAGCATTGCCTGCTGGGCGTGCCGGGCGCCACGCTGGCGGGCGTGAAGCGCGTGCACTCCCATCCCGTGGCCCTGGGCCAGGTGCGCGACGTGGTGCGCGAGCTGAGCCTGACCGCGGTGGTGCAGGCCGACACCGCCGGCAGCGCGCAACTGGTCGCCGGCTGGGGCCGCCGCGAAGATGCGGCCGTCGCTTCGGCCCTGGCCGCCGAGATCTACGGCCTGTCCGTGCTGCGCGCCAACGTGGAAGACGCCGCCCACAACACCACGCGGTTCTACGTCACCGCCCGGCAGCCCGCCACGCAGGCGCCGGACCAGCCCGGCCTGCTGACAACCTTCGTGTTCCGCGTGCGCAACGTGCCGGCCGCCCTGTTCAAGGCGCTGGGCGGGTTCGCCACCAACGGGGTGAACATGACCAAGCTGGAAAGCTACATGGTGGGCGGCCAGTTCACCGCCACGCAGTTCCTGTGCGACGTGGAAGGGCATCCCGAACAGCCCGCGCTGCGCCTGGCGCTGGAGGAGTTGGGCTTCTTCTCGCGCGAGATACGGGTGCTGGGCGTCTATCCCAGGGCCGCCGCGCGGGGCAGCTAGCGGCCGGAGCGCGCGTGACATTGCAGGACCTGCGCTACGTTGTGGCCTTGGCCGACCACGGCCATTTCGGCCGTGCCGCCGAGGCGAGCGGCATCGGCCAATCGACGCTGAGCACGCAGATCAAGAAGCTGGAGGAGCGGCTTGGCGTGACCCTGTTCGAGCGCACGACCAAGACCGTCAGCGTGACGGAGATGGGTGCCGAGGTGGTCGGCCGCGCGCGGCAGGTGCTGGCGGAGGTCGAGGCCATCGCGGGCATCGGGCGGCGCAGGGCCGGTCCGCTGGCCGGCGGCTTCAGCCTGGGCGTGATCCCGACGCTGGGGCCCTATCTGCTGCCCTGGCTGATCCCGGCGCTGAAGGCGGACTACCCCGAACTGCGGCTGACGATACGCGAGGACCTGACTACGCCGCTGCTGGACCGGCTCGGGTCGCACCGGCTGGACGCGGCACTGGTGGCGTTGCCGGTGCCCGACGACCGTCTGGAGTCCCTGCCGCTGTTCGACGAACCGTTCTGGTTCGCCGAGCCCCAGGGCGACGGACCCGCCTGCACGGCGGCGATGACGGAGAGCCACCTGCGCGGGCAGCGGCTTCTGCTGCTGACCGAAGGCCATTGCCTGCGCGAGCAGGCGCTGGCGATCTGCGGGACTGCCGACCGCGATGCCGAGGGCGATTTCCGCGCCACCAGCCTGGCCACCATACTGCAGATGGTGGCCACCGGCATGGGAAGCACGCTGCTGCCGGCCATGGCGTGCGGCGAGGCACGCGCCCGCGCCATCGCGACGCGCAAGCTGGAGCCGGGGATCGGGCGTCGCATCGGCTGCGTGTGGCGCCGCAGCTCCGCCAGGGTGCGCGACATCCACCTGCTGGCCGCAACCCTGCGCGCCCACCTGCCCAGGAGCGTGCACCGCATCTGACCCTGGCTGATCGATCGAATAGATCGCCGCCTCATCGACAATCAATTTCCCATCGGGCTACGCCGGCGCTAGAGAGCGTGACCGGGCGATGCCCGCAGGAGCCGGCGGGCCACGGCGGAGGTCGGGCGGCTGCCGGCGATGCCTGACTGGCAAGAACCAGAGGAGAGACACCATGGATGGGATGACCGAAGGCAAGATGTCGGGCAAGTGCCCGATGGGCGGCGGGCGCTCGCGCAGGAGCAACCGCGATTGGTGGCCGGAGCAGCTGAGCCTCAACACACTCAGCCAGCATTCCCCGCGCGCCAACCCGATGGATGACGGGTTCAACTACCCCGAGGCATTCAAGACGCTCGACCTCCAATCCGTCATCGCCGACCTGCACGCGCTCATGACCGATTCGCAGGATTGGTGGCCGGCCGATTTCGGCCATTACGGCGGCCTGTTCATCCGCCTGGCCTGGCACAGCGCGGGCACCTACCGCACCACCGACGGCCGCGGCGGTGCGGGCGGCGGCCAGCAGCGTTTCGCGCCGCTTAACAGCTGGCCGGACAACGCGAACCTGGACAAGGCGCGCCGGCTGCTCTGGCCGATCAAGCAGAAATACGGCAGCAAGCTGTCCTGGGCCGACCTTTTCGTGCTGGTGGGCAACGTTGCCCTGGAATCGATGGGCTTCAAGACGTTTGGCTTCGCCGGCGGCCGTGCGGACACCTGGGAGCCCGAGGAGCTGTACTGGGGTCCCGAGGGTACCTGGCTGGGCGACGAGCGCTACAGCGGCGAGCGCCAGCTGGAGAACTCGCTGGGCGCGGTGCAGATGGGCCTGATCTACGTCAACCCCGAAGGACCCAACGGCAAGCCCGACCCGCTCGGCTCGGCGCGCGACATCCGCGAGACCTTCGGCCGCATGGCCATGAACGACGAGGAGACCGTGGCGCTGATCGCCGGCGGCCACACCTTTGGCAAGACGCACGGCGCCGGCGACCCGTCTTTCGTAGGCCCGGAGCCGGAACGCGCGGTGATCGAGGATCTGGGCCTTGGCTGGCGCAGCAAGCACGGCGCGGGCCATGGTGCAGACGCCATCACCGGCGGCCCGGAAGTCACCTGGTCGCAGACGCCCACGCAGTGGAGCAACCACTACTTCGAGAACCTGTTCAAATACGAGTGGGAGCTGACCAAGAGCCCGGCCGGCGCCTACCAGTGGGAGGCCAAGGGCGCCGAGCCCAGCATCCCCGACGCGCACGATCCGTCGAAGAAGCGCCTGCCGACCATGCTGACCTCGGACCTAGCCCTGCGCATGGACCCGGCCTACGAGGCAATCTCCCGCCGCTTCCACGAGCATCCGGACCAGTTCGCCGACGCCTTTGCCCGCGCCTGGTTCAAGCTCACGCATCGCGACATGGGACCGATCGAGCGTTACCTCGGCCCGCTCGTGCCCAAGGAAAGGCTGATTTGGCAGGATCCCATCCCGCCGGTGGACCACCCCCTGGTCGGCGAGCAGGACATCGAGGCGCTCAAGGCGCAGGTCATGGCGTCCGGTCTCTCGGTGCCGGAGCTCGTGCGCACGGCCTGGGCCTCGGCCTCCACCTATCGCGGGTCGGACAAGCGCGGCGGCGCCAACGGCGCGCGCGTCCGGCTGGCGCCGCAGAAGGACTGGCCGGTGAACAATCCCGCCGAGCTGGCGGAGGTGCTTGCCAAGCTCGAGGCGGTGCGCTCGGCGTTCAACGCGCAGGCGTCCGGCGGCAAGAGGGTGTCGCTGGCCGACCTGATCGTGCTCGGCGGCTGCGCGGCGGTCGAGCAAGCGGCCAAGGAGGCCGGCAGCGATATCCGCGTGCCGTTCACCCCGGGCCGCATGGACGCGGCGGCGGAGCAGACCGACGCGGAGTCGTTCGCGCCGCTGAAACCCACCGCGGACGGCTTCCGCAACTACTACGAGGGCGCGCAGTTCATGGCGCCGGAGGAGGCGCTGGTTGACCGCTCCGAACTGCTGCGGCTGACCGCGCCGGAGATGACGGTGCTGGTCGGCGGCCTGCGGGTGCTGGGGGCCAACGCGTCAGGGTCGGAGCACGGCGTGCTCACGCGGCGGCCGGGTAAGCTGACGAACGACTTCTTCGTCAACCTGCTCGACATGACCACCGAGTGGCAGCCCACCGCCTCGGACAACGCGTATGAGGGCCGCGACCGCAAGACCAAGGAGGTGAAGTGGACCGGCACGCGGGTTGACCTGATCTTCGGGTCGCATTCGCAACTGCGTGCGCTCGCCGAGGTCTATGCCTCCGCGGATTCCCAGAAGAAGTTCGTGGGGGATTTCGTGGCGGCCTGGAACAAGGTGATGAATGCGGACCGCTACGACCTGAAGGCGACCGTGACCTCGGGCACCCGGGCCTGAACGTCTGAGGCGCAGCACGGGACGGCAGCTTCCCGGGTGCCGTCCCGTGCGTTCGGCCGGCCTGCAGGGCGAGGGCCGGTCCGCTGTCCACTCCACTGCGGTAACGACATCCGGCAGGCCTGTGATACACTCGGCGCCAGGTGGCGAAAGGTGCGCATCGTCGTGGACCATGACCTGGTGCTTGCCTGACAGGCGGTATTGCCCGCAGATCGGCCGGTGACAAAGGCCCGCGCTGACGCGGCAGTTGCGGCGCCGCTCAAGGCTTGGGGCGGCTGGCCCTGCGCCGATTGGTTCTGCCCCTCCGTGCTGTACGACGAGGAGGTGGTGGGCTTCACGCTGCCCAAGCTGCACCGCGGCCGCAAGCAGAGCTTCCGGATCGTGGAGCGTGTGGCGGAGACGGCCGCGCGCAAGCCCGCCGCGAAAAGCCAGGCCCTGCCCAAGGTGGCCGCGCCGGGCATCGCAGACATCATCGAAGAGGCAAGTGCCACCAACGCGGCGGCCTTCCGGCGCACCACCTTCCTGTTCGAGGCTGCGCCGGTCCTCTACTTTGCCAGGATGCCGCTGGGCGCCCCGCAAAAAAAGGCGGGCCACCAGCGGCGCCCCCCCCGCGGGGGGGG
>CAXUGD010000241.1:0-5345 GCA_964250355.1 uncultured Acetobacteraceae bacterium
ATGGGGGTGGCTTCAGGCGATCGTCCCATCGAGTTCCCGGCCTTCGGCATCGACCCCGAAACGCGGGGCGAGCTGTTCCGCGAGCATCTAGCCGTGCTGCGCGACGCGCAGCGCAGCAGCTTCAAGCCGTTGCACTGGAGCCAAGGGTCGCTCATCGACGCCGACCTGATCCCAAAGGCCGTGACGGAGGAGGTGCCCATCCTCGTCACCGGAAGCAGCCGGCAGTCGCTCGAGTGGATCGCGGGTAACGCCCATGGCTGGATCACCTATCCTCGGCCGCCTGCCACGCAGAAGACGCTGATCGACAGCTGGCGGGGGCATGTCCGCGATCAGGCGGGCGGGACGTTCAAGCCGTTCGTACAGTCGCTGTACCTCGACCTGGCGGAACGACCCGACACGCCGCCCAGTCCGATCCACCTCGGGCTACGGATGGGGCGCGATCACCTGATCGCGTATCTCGAGCTGCTCCAGACGATGGGCGTCAACCACCTCCCGTTCAACCTGCGCTTCGGCAGCCGGCCGGCGCCCGTCGTAATCAATGAACTGCAGCGGTACGTGTTGCCGCTATTCCCGCCGCACACACCCGCGAACCCGGCTGCCTGAACCTATCTGACGCCTCATCCCATGCCGGCGGCATCCTGAGGACCGACATGACACTTAGGAATACACTTTCAGGCAAGTTCGCCCTTGTCACCGGCGGCTCACGCGGCATCGCCGAGCTCGCCGCCCTCGTGGATCGACCCGGGCGTGTCCAGTGAGGCGTGGCTCGGCATGCCCCCCGAAAGCCCTCCAGACGGGTTTTTGAGGTGGGGTGATGAGGGTCAGTTGGGCGAAGGTTGGAGCGAACCGCGAGCGGATCGTCGCAACCGCGGGCAAGCTGTTCCGCTTGCACGGGTTAGAGGCCGTGACGGTCGCAGAGGTCATGCAGGCCGCCGGGCTGACCCACGGCGCCTTCTATGGCTACTTCGCTTCGAAGGCAGATTTGATTGTCGCCGTCGCAGAGGACATGGTGATCGCGCAACGTCACGCCGAAGACCCGTTCGAGATCGTCGATTGTGATTCGGCGTGGAAAAAGCCTTTTGCGTACGTTGAGTAATCGCGGGCGTCTGTCCTGCGCACCGCACGAGGTCCGGTAAGCTCGGCCTCGCATTACTCAGCAGGAGGGCGAACATGAAGCAGTATGTCGAGTTGGACGTGTCGCAGAAAAAGACAGCGGTGTGCGTCGTGGACCAGGACGGCAAGATGCTGTTCGAGGGCAAGGCACCGTCGAACCCCGGGGCACTCGCTCATATCATTCGCAAGCGGGCACCGAACGCTGAACGGATCGGCTTCGAGACCGGCGCAATGGCGAGCTGGCTCTGGCAAGAACTCACGCATCGATCTGCCTGTGGTCTGCATTGATGCCCGCCATGCCCACGCCGCTCTGTCGGTGCGGATGAACAAGAGCGATCCAAACGATGCTCGCGGCCTGGCCGAGCTCGTCAGGGTCGGCTGGTATAAGGAAGTGCGTGTCAAAAGCGACAAGGGCCAAGCGGTCCGTTCCCTGCTCGTAGCCCGGGCTCGCCTGGTCGGCATTCGGCGTGATCTGGAGAACCAGGTCCGCAGCCTGCTCAAGGAAGTCGGCCTGTTGTTCCCGCGCGCGATCGGCGGGCGGTTCCGCGCCCACGTGGTCCAGCTCCTCGGCAACGAGCATATCTTACGGCCAATAGTAGACGGCCTGCTCAGCGTGCATGAACGGGTCGAGGAGCAGCAGGCCGTGCTTGACACCCGCGTTCGCCAGGAAGCCGAAGCTGACGAGACGACACGCCGGTTGATGACCGTGCCCGGCGTCGGTGTGGTCACCGCGATGGCGTTCCGACCACCATCGACGACCCGACGCAGTTTCGATCGGCGCAGACGGTCGGCGCCTATCTCGGCCTGACGCCACGGCGAAAGCAGTCCGGCGCGCAGGACGTCAACGGCCGCATCTCGAAATGGGGCGACCGGCTGCTGCGGACGTATTTGTTCGAAGCTGCCAGCGTGCTGCTGCATCGAACCCAGCGCTGGTCGGCGCTGAAAGCATGGGGCACCCGGCTGATGAAGCGCGTCGGAGCCAAGAAGGCCAAGGTCGCCGTGGCGCGCAAGATCGCCGTCATCCTGCATTGCATCTGGACCGACGGCACCAGCTTCGAATGGGGCACGGAGAAAGAAGCGGCTTAACAGGTAAGAAGAGATCCGGCCTGCGAGTTCAACAGCGTCGGTCGTTGTCCCTGCCAGGACGGTGGTGTTGGTAACCTCGGTCAATCGGCTGAAGACGAGCTTTCGGACTTCGCTGCGTACGTTGAGGCGCCCGCCCCGAACACAATCATGAGGCACAGACCTCGGAAAGGACCCTGACCCCGGCAAGGTCATACGCCGAAGTTGACAGACACCCGCAATTAAAGGGCCGATTGACACGCTATCGGGTAGAACAGCTCGTAGCCGACGCCATAGCTCTCGCAGGTGGACGAAAGCGGGCCAGTCCTGCTCGCTTGGCAGAACAGTTCTAGGTGAGTCTCTCGTCGCGGCAAAACTCCCAGACCGCTCAACCGCTCACACAAACGGCCGAGCTCAACCAGAATGTCGAGCCAACACTAGCCTTCTATGGGCCAGGTATCTGAATACCGCTCAGGATGTTGTCGCTGCGAGTGCCAGCAGAGCGGCGAACACGCTTAGCGGTGCCGCATGCGAGAACTCCCGTCGACGTAGCACGGTAACGCCGGCGACCAGAATAACGACGGCGCCAAGCGCCAGGCCGAGGTTGCGACCGATCGGGAGGGCGATCAAAGCGGCGTTGAGGATTTCCAGGCCGCCGGTCACGCGGCACCACCAGCGTGGATAGCCCCATCGGGCGAAATCCTCTTGCGTGGCGCGCGTCCCGATCGCGTTGAACAGACCGGCGCCGCAGAAGGCGGCGACGAGCAGCCAGATCGACAGGGTATGCAGCATGCTGCCGCTCCTTGGATGGACCTGGGGGCCGATCAGGCGCCCGGCTGGGCGTAGGAGCGGAGTTCGTCGAGGATCGAAGGCCGTGATGGGTTCCATCCAAGCTCGGCCACGGCGAGGTCGCCCGAGATCACCGCGTCGCAGGCTATGGCGTCCGCAAAGCCTCCGAGCGCCTTGCGTGCATCCTTCAGCGGCCATTTCTCGACTCGTCCGCCGGCCCCGGCGCCTTCGCTTGCCGCGCGCGCGATCGCGATGAGCGGAACGGCCGCGCTGTGGGCGCCGTTGAAGATCGAAGCCGCCGGCGCGTTCTTGAGCGCGAGCAGGTACAGCTCGGCAAGGTCGTCGGCATGCACCGTCGTCCAACGGTTCCGCCCGTCGCCGACGTAGCGCGCCGCGCCGCGTTCCTTAGCCGAGGCGACCATCATCATCGCGGTGCCACCGTGATTGCCATACACCCAGGCCGGACGGATCACGACCGGGTGGACGCCCACGGTCGCGGCGTTGAGTATCTCTCCTTCGAGCGCCTGGCGGAAGCGCACCAGATCGACGGGGTGGAGCGGGCTGTTCTCGGTCGCGGGCACATCGCCGGTCGAGCCGTAGAGCAGGCAGCCGCTTGTGTAGAGGAAGCGCCTGGACGAGCCGCGGAGCGCCGCGATGATCGCGCGCGTCGCCGTCTCGTCGTGGGCGGCCGTGTCTTGGTCGCCGGGAGAGGCGGCGTGGAGAACCGCGTCCACCGCGCGAACGGCATGGGCGATGCTGGCCGTATCGGCAAGGTCACCACGGATCGCCGTGTAGCCTTGATTGGCCAGTCTGGCCTCGCTCGCGTCAGAGCGCGTGAGCGCCACGACGTCGTGGCCCGCCGAGGCCAACCGGCGCGCGACCGCGCCGCCGATCAAGCCTGTCGCACCTGTCACCAGGATCCGCATGGATAAGCTCCTCACCTCGATGGAGAGACATAAAGCGGGCCGGACCGGACAAGGGAAATGTCGAAAGATGATGTGGCGTCATCGCCGCCGCTGATGATGTCAGGCCAAACTGGCGGCTTCCGCGATGCGGCCGCGCAGCCAGGCTGTGGCAGGATGGTCGTCCACCCGGCGATGCCACATCATGGCCAGCGGCCAGTCGGGCAGTGCCACCGGCGGCTCGTGCACTGCAAGGCCGAGGCTGGCTGCGGCGAAACGCCGGGCGACACGCGCGGCGAGCGTCGCGACCAGGTCGGTGTCGGCCACGACGAACGGCGCGACCAGGAATTGCGGCAGGCTCAGGACGACGCGACGCCGGAGGCCGAGCGCGGCCAGCTTCTGGTCGACGAGGCCCATGCGGTCACCTTCGGGCGACACCAGGAGGTGCGGGGCAGCTGCGAACGCCGCCAATCCCACGCCCTGCGCGAAGGCGGGATGGCCATGTCGCGCGATGCACGCGAAGCCTTCGCGCAGCAGCGGGTGGACAAGGATGCGAGCCGACGCCGCGACGGGAAAGCCGATCGCAAGGATCGCCTCGCCATCGTCGAGCAGGCCGAGCGCCTCGTCACGGCCGAAGATGCCGCGGACCCGCACGTCGAGGCCGGGCGCTTCGCCCGCTATCCGCGCCAGCAGCGGCGGCAACAAGACAAAGGCGGCGTAGTCGCTCATCGCGATCGTGACGGTGTGGTCAGCCGTCGCGGGATCGTAGGCGTCCGCCCGCAACGCGCCCCGCAGAAGGCGCAGCGCCGCCGATACCGGACCGGCAAGGTCGTCCGCGCGGGGCGTCGGCTGCATGCCGGAGGACGAGCGCACGAAGAGTTCGTCTCCGAACACCTCGCGCAAACGGGTGAGCGCCCCGCTCATGGCCGACTGACTCAGCCCGACGCGCTGGCCCGCATGAGTGACGTGGCGTTCGGCATAGAGGGCGTCGAACGCTTTCAGAAGATTGAGGTCGAAGCCGGTCAGATCCATCGGGTGTGGGTAGAGACCTTCGAGCTTAGTTGCGACACCAATTGAGGCATCCGGCGATAGCTCCGGACAAATGTCGCTTTGTGCTCACGGTCATCAATGCCCTCGCAGGTGTGAACAGCACAGAGGATCCTTGTTATCGCCTCGCTCCCAAGCGCGATGTCAAATGCGTCTTACTTACGCCAGCCAACCCCTGGATCAGCAACGCGTCCCCGTGAGTCCACCCAGCGACGCGCCGCTACCGAGCTGGCATCTCGGCGACCATCGACGAGCCGACATGGTTCCACTCGGCCCAGACCGTCAGCCTACCTCGGCCTGACGCCACGGCGAAAGCAGTCGGCCACTGGAGAAGGGCGGCGTGAGGGGGCAATCTCGTCGTGGCGGTCGACTGATCAGACTGTCAAACAGCATTGAATATTGACCCCCGTCGGCTTTCAAAAGTGACCCCGT
>CAXUGD010000242.1:0-5341 GCA_964250355.1 uncultured Acetobacteraceae bacterium
GCTGAGTGCGGAACCCGCGCGCCTCACGGACGGGGCGGCAGGCTGGAGCCGCGCACCACCAGCCTGGGCACGATCTGCGACGACCTGGCGTGCAGGGCCTCGATCTTGGCCAGCACCGCCTCGGCCAGAAGCTGGGCGCCCTGCCGGATCTCCTGCCGGACGGTGGTGAGCGGCGGGTAGGTGTGCGCCGCCAGGCCGATGTCGTCGAAGCCGACCACGCCCACGTCGCCGGGCACGGCCCGCCCATGCGCCGCCAGCACCTGCAGCGCCGCCGAGGCGATGACGTCGGACGCGGCCACCAGCCCGTCGAAGGCCTCGCCGCTTCCGACCAGCCGCTCCGCCGCCTCGCGCGCCTCGTCCGGTGCGAAACCGGCGGCTACCGTCAGGGCCGGAAGCGGCTGCACGCCGGCCGCCTCATGCGCGTTCAAGTAGCCGCGATGGCGTTGGGCGATCTCCGGCAGCCTCGTATCGCCCAGGAACGCCACGCGGCGCCGCCCCGCCCCCAGCAGGTGCGCGGCGGCCACCGTGCCGCCGGCCCGGTTGTCCGACCCGATGGTGACGTAGCCCTGGCGCGGCAGCTTAGCTCCCCACACCACGATGGGCATGCCGGTCTTTGCCGCCGCCGCGATGTGGGCGTGCTCGAAGCTCTGGCCGATCAGGATGAGCCCGTCGGCCCGGCGGGACTGCTGGAACTGCGACAGCCATTGCGGCGAGCGCGCCGTACTGCGCGACAGCACCAGGTCGTAGCCATGCTGCGTGACCGCGTCGGCCAGGTGGCCCACCATCTCCAGGAAGAACGGGTCCGATAACGGCTGCCGCTCGTCGTGCTGCAAGGGGATCAGCACGGCAATCAGCATGGAGCGCGACATGCGCAGGCTGCGGGCCGCCTGGTTGACCACGTAGCCGTGCTCGCGAACCACCGCCTCGATCCGCGCGCGTGTCTTGGCGGCGACCGACGGGCTGCCGCCCAGCGCGCGCGAGACGGTCGATTTATCGACGCCCGAGAGCCGGGCGATGTCGTCCATGGTGATCGGCATGGTGTCTTTACCCTGTGTGCCACCACCGGGCGGACCGCGTAAATCCGCCCGCGTCGCCTCCGGCCGATTTAGCCTGCGGCAGTGCGGCCGGGAAAGCACGGCGGGCGGCATCCGGATCGCCTTCCCAACTGCAATCGATTGCAAACGGCTTTCGCCCGTGTGATGCTCGCCCCACGAGCGCCAGGCAATGGCGCCCGCGCCCGTGGGCGCTGCAGGGAGGACACACAATGATGGCAAGCCGTACGCACCATTGGCTGCTCGGTTCAGCGCTGAGCGCCACGACGCTGCTGTGCACGGAGCAGGCGGCACAGGCGCAACCCGCCAATACGCCCAGCATCACGGCGCCGCAGGGCACGTCGCCCAATTCGGCCAACGGCAAGCCGCCGGGCGCCGTGGGGTTGGAGGAGATCGTGGTAACAGCCCGCGCCACGCCGCAGAGCAAGCTGCGCACCAGCGTTTCGGTCACCACCCTGAGTGCCGCCACCATCGCGCAATCCGCCCCGTCCTCGGCGGCCGACGTGCTGCGCGACGTGCCGGGCATCCGTGCCGAGGCTTCGGGCGGCGAGGGCAACGCGAACATCGCCGTGCGCGGCCTGCCGGTGGCGACCGGCGGCGCGAAGTACGCCCAGTTCCAGGAAGACGGCCTGCCGATCCTGCAGTTCGGCGACATCGACTTCGCGACCGCCGACCAGTTCCTGCGGGTGGACGCAACGCTCGACCACCTCGAGGTGGTGCGCGGCGGCTCGGCCAGCACCTTCACCAGCGACGCGCCGGGTGCCGTGTTCAACTTCATCAGCAAGACGGGCGAGGTGCCCGGCGGCGTGATCAGCACCGAGCAGGGGCTGAGCTACGACCAGCACCGTTTCGACTTCGACTACGGCGCGCCGCTGGGCGGTGGCTGGTCGTTCAACGTCGGCGGCTTCTACCGCGAGGGCGAAGGGCCGCGCAGCACGAACCTGGAAACGCAGAACGGCGGCCAGATCAAGGCCAACGTGACCAAGAAGTTCGACGAGGGCTTCTTCAGGCTCTATTTCAAATACCTCAACGACACCTCGCCGGCCTTTCTGCCCGTGCCGATCTCCATCACCGGCAATCCCAGAAACCCCAGCATCAACCCCCTGAGCGGCTTCAGCCCGCAATTCGGCACGTTCATTTCCAAATACTTCCGCAAGGACAGCTATTACGACCATAACGGCGCGTTCAACCAGATCGACATAAACCAGGGCTACAACTCGCTCGACACTGCGGTGGGCGGCGAGATCAACTACGACGTCTATGACGGGCTTATCCTGGACGACCGGTTCCGTGCGGCCAGGATCGACGGCAATTTCGTGGGCATCTACCCGGCCAACGTGGAAGGGGCCGACGTTCTGGCAAGTTCGGTCGGGGGTGCGGGCGCCACGCTGCGCTATGCGAGCGGGCCGCTGGCGGGAACCAGCATTGCCAATGCCGGTGCGCTGGCCGGCAACGGCCTGCTATCGCAGAACACCTTGTTCAACACCACGCTGAACAACCTCGACAACGTCACCAACGACTTCAAGCTGTCGAAACACCTCGCCTACGACACGATCGGCAGCTTCGACCTGGCGGCCGGCTACTTCCACTCGACGCAGAACATCGTGCAGGATTGGCACTGGAACTCTTACCTGCAGACCGTCCAGGGCCGGGATTCCACGCTGATCGACGTGGTCAACGCAGCGGGCCAGCTGGTGACCGCGCGCGGCGTGGTGGGCTACAACGCGGGTTTCGGCAACGTCGCGCGCTACTACGACCTGCGCTACAACACGGACGCGCCCTATGCCAGCGCCATCTGGCAGCGCGGCCCGATCAATTTCGATGCCAGCGTGCGCTACGATTTCTCCACCGCGGCCGGCACCTATACCGGCGCCCTGCCCGCGACGTTCGCCACGGACGACCCGGCCATCCCCACGCTCGGCGGCTACCTGGTAAACGGCACCACCGCCCAGCCGGTGAACTACACCAAGGGTTACGCATCCTACTCGTTCGGCCTGAACTACCTGGTCGATCCCGACCTGGCGGTGTTCGTGCGCGGCAGCCAGGGCGGGCGCGCCAATGCCGAACGCATCCTGTTCGGCGGCGGTGTGGCGCCCAATGGCGGCGTGCCGCAAAGCGTGGCCATCGACCTGGTGCAGCAGGTGGAAGGCGGCGTGAAATACCGCAACGCCTTCGGCAGCATCTTCGCCACCGCCTTCTACGCGCACACGCAGGAGACGAATGCCGACGTCACCAACCGCCTGCAGCCGTTTGTCTCGGCAACCTACAAGGCTGAGGGCCTGGAGATACAGAGCAACCTGCACTACGGCGATTTCAGCATCGCGCTGGGCGGCACCTACACGCACTCGCGGATCGCGGCCGACCAGATCGCACCCGGCAACACCGGCCACGTGCCGCAGCGTCAGGCCGATTTCGTTTGGCAGATCACGCCCGGCTACTATGCGGACCGCTACAATTTCGGGGTCAATATCATCGGCACCACCAGCAGCTATGCCGACGACGCAAACGACCTCGTGATGCCGGGCTATACGGAGGTGAACCTGTTCGCGAACTACCTGATCACGCCGGCCCTTAACCTGTCGTTCCACGTCAACAACGTGGGAAACGTGATCGGCCTGACCGAGATCGACAACCTGCCCAACGCGCAGGGTGTGGCGACCGCCCGATCCATCGACGGCCGCACGGCGCGCATGGGCCTGTCCTACAAGTTCTGAGCTCGTGGGCGGGGCTGCCGGACCGCGTGCATCGCAGCCTTATCCGGCGATGCACGCCGTATCGCCGCGGAGCCGCAGCTGGAAGCGCGGAGCCGGGACGCCGCCGAACTGGCCGCGCAGCAGCGCCGGATGCGTCTTGGGCGTGCGCCCCGCCATGCCCCAGTAATCCACGAAGCTGGCCACCTGCAGGTCGCCCGCCACCCACCAGCTATAGGCCTGGGTGGGCTCGGCGGACGGGTTGGCGCAGACCAGCCCGCTGCCGTTCAGCGGCCGGTACGGGCCGAGCAGTGACTCCGCCACCGCCCCGTACAGGCCGTTCGGGCCGGCTGCCACGCCCGGCGCGAAGGTGTGCGTCTGGGTGGACCAGAACAGGTAGTAGCGGCCGTCATGGCCGACCACATGCGGCCGTTCCAGCTCGTTGTTCACGCCGTCGGCCGACAGCACGGGCGGCAGCAACGCCCAGCGCCGGATACCGCCCTGCCCCTGGGCCAGCCCCACACAGCCGTTGAACGCGCTGTGGGACCGCTTCAGCGAGGCGGCAAACAGCAGGTAGCTGGCCCCGTCGGCCGGATCGCGGAAATAGGCGGGGTCGCGGAACGCCTTGATGGTGCCGGGCGCGCCCTCTGCCTGATTCGCCCGGACATAGGCATCGTCGTCGCTCTCGACCGATTCGGCGGGGACCGACCAGCCGGTGATGGCGGGCGTGGCACCGGCGAGGTCGAGGAAGCCCGACGTCTGGAACAGGCGCTGTTCGAACGTGGCCGCGCCGCGCCGGCCGGCCACCGTGTAGAACAGCGTCACCCGCGAGGCCTCCTCCAGCAGCGCCGAGCCGGCCCACTCGCGGCTGCCCGGCGACAGGCCGTCGGGCAGTGTGTTGCCGCAATCCCGCCAGAGGCCGCCCGCCTCGTGCAGCAGCCTGATGCGCGCCAAGCCGTGGCGGTCCGCCGGATCGGGCAGGCGCGGCGCGGACAGCACGAACCACAGCGTGCCGCCGGCCACCGCCGCCGTGCTGCCGTCGGCCAAGGCCAGCGGCCACATGTCCCACAGGTCGAGGCCGGTGATGACCGGCCGCACGTCCGGCGCGGTTATCTGCGGGATGGCCGCGCCCGGCTGTGCCCGCCAGCGCTCCAGGTGCTGCGCTGTCCAGGCCGATGCGCTGTTTTCCGCGGGCAGGCTGGCTGTGTCGGCGGCATGGGGATCGGTCACTGTCGGCGCTTTGTAATGGTCTGCAACCGATTGTAGAGCGTTCCACCCCCGTGTCCACGACGGGCGCCGGCTGCCGCCTGCTCAGTACATGTGCTGCCCGCCATTGATCGACAGCGTGGCGCCGGTCACGAAATCGGCGTCGTCCGCCGTCAGGAACGCGACACCGCGCGCGATGTCGTCGGCCCGGCCCAGCCGGCCCATGGGGATGCGTGCGATGATCTTCTGCAGCACGTCGTCCGGCACCGCGCGTACCATGTCGGTATCGACATAGCCGGGCGCGATTGCGTTCACGGTGATGCCGAACCGCGCGCCCTCCTGCGCCAGCGCCTTGGTGAAGCCGTGGATGCCGGATTTGGCGGCGGCGTAGTT
>CAXUGD010000243.1:0-5333 GCA_964250355.1 uncultured Acetobacteraceae bacterium
GGCCCGCATCGGGCACGTCCTCGCGCAGCGCCTCGAACGCGGCTTCCGCCTCGGCGGCCACGGGTCCCTGATAGGCCAGCGCCAGCGGCGCGCCCGGGCCGGGCGGTACCACCCAGTGCGCGCCGGCCAAAACGGCCGCCTCGTCCAGCACGCGCTGGCGGTGCGGCAGGGCGCGGGTGGACAGGCGCAGCCACACCGCCGAGCCGTCCGGCGCCTGCATGTGGGCCAGCGCCCAGCGCAGCATCACCGCCAGCTCGTCCACATAGGCCGGCTCGAAACTCGCTAGCCGGTCCAGCGCCATGCCCAGCAACGGCGTGTTGACCGACTGGTGCTGCCCGCCCTCCGGCGCCAGGCTGATGCCGGACGGCGTGGAGACCAGCAGGAAGCGCGCGTCCTGGTAGCAGGCATAGATCAGCGCATCGAGGCCGCGGTTGACGAACGGGTCGTACACCGTGCCCACCGGCAGCAGCCGTGCCCCGTTCAGCGCGTGGCTTAGGCCGGCGGCGCCCAGCAGCAGGAACAGGTTCTGCTCGGCGATCCCCAGCTCGATGTGCTGGCCGGCCGGGCTCATGCCCCAGCGCTGCATGCTGGCCACCTTGGTGTCGCGGAACACGTCGTGGCGGGTGTGGCGGTCGAACAGGCCGCGGCGGTTCACCCAGGGACCCAGGCTGGTCGATACGGTCACGTCGGGACTGGTAGTCAGCATGCGGCTGGCGGCCTCGCGCCACGGCCCCTCGGCGCGGCCGATCTCGCCCAGTATCTCGCCAAAGCCGGTCTGGGTGGACAGCGTGCGGCCGGCCAGCTTGCCCAGCGGCACGGCGGCCGGCAGCGCCACGGGCGGGGCGGAAAAGGCGCGCCCCTGCGGCGTCAGCGTCGTGGCAAACGGCACGCCGTCGATGAACCGCCGCATCTCCTCGGCCGGCACGTCCAGCCCCTCGAACGCGTCCCATTCGTGCCCGGGCCGGATGCGCATCTCGGCGCGAAAGACCTCCATCTGCTCGCGCGTCATCAGGCCGGAATGGTTGTCCTTGTGGCCGGCGAACGGCAGGCCCATGCCCTTGATGGTGTAGGCGATGAAGCAGGTGGGCCGGTCGCCAGCGGCGGCCGCCGCCCGCAGCGCGTCCAGCACCGTCTCGATGTCGTGGCCGCCCAGGTTGGTCATCAGCGCCGAGAGTTCGGCGTCGCCGAGCGGGTCGATGATGGCGCGCAGCTCGGCCGAGCGGCCAAGGTCGGCCAGCAACGCGGTGCGCCAGGCCTGGCCGCCCTGGAACGTCAGCGAGGCGTAGAGGCTGTTGGGGCAATCGTCGATCCAGCGGCGCAGCGCCTCCCCGCCGGGCCTGGCGAAGGCGGCCAGCTGCAGGCGGCCGTGCTTGATGCGCACCACGTTCCAGCCCATGTCGCCGAACAGGCCCTCGAACCGGCCGAACAGCCGGTCTTGCACCACCGAATCGAGGCTCTGGCGGTTGTAATCGACGATCCACCAGACGTTGCGGACATCGTGCTTCCAGCCCTCCAGCAGGGCCTCGTAGATGTTGCCCTCGTCCAGTTCGGCGTCGCCCGCGATCGCGATGTGCCGGCCGGGCGCCACGTCGGCGGGCAGCAGGCCGTGCAGCCGCACGTAGTCCTGGATCAGGGAGGCGAAGCTGGTGGCCGCGACGCCCAGACCCACGGAGCCGGTGGAGAAATCGACCTCGACCCCGTCTTTCACCCGGCTCGGATAGGCCTGCGCGCCCCCGAACTGCCGCAACGCCTCCATCCTGGCGCGGGTCTGGCGGCCGAACAGGTAGTTGGCCGCGTGGAACACGGGGGAGGCGTGCGGCTTGACGGCCACGCGGTCCTGCGGCCGCAGCTCGGAGAAATACAGCGCCGTCATGATCGAGACGACCGAGGCGCAGCTCGCCTGGTGGCCGCCCACCTTCAGCCCGTCGCGGTTGGGCCGGATGTGGTTGGCGTTGTGGACCGTCCAGGCCGAAAGCCACAGCAGCTTGCGCTCGATCTGGCGCAGTGCGGCCAGCGTGTCGGCCGGAATGCGGGCGAAGCCGTCCGCCGGTGCGTCCATGGTGGTGTTCCGATCGCCGGTTGCCGGCTACCAGATAGGGCCAAGCCCGGCGTTGCGGAAGCGTGCGCGCGTGCCGGGCCCGATCGGGTGGGCGAGGATGCGAGCCGTCCCGGCCGGCTTTGACACCGGGATCGGCCGCATACCGGACCGGTGCAGCCGCGCTAGGCCGCGGGCGCGCCCTTCTGGATGCCGGCACCCGAGGCCAGCTTGCCTGTGCCGGCGGTTCGGCTAACGCTGCGCGCATGGCGTTCATCATCGTCGCGGCACAGCAGAAAGGCGGCGCGGGCAAGACCATGCTGGCCGCCAACCTGGCCGCCGCCCTGGCCGCGCAGCACCGCGTGACGCTGCTGGATATCGACCCGCAGCGCAGCCTGGCGCGCTGGAACCGGCTGCGGTCCGCCCATGGCCACCTGCCGCCCATAGGCTTTTCCGACGTGTCCGGCTGGCGCGTGAAGGGCGAGCTCGACCGGCTGGCGCGCGAGGCCGACGTGCT
Source organism: uncultured Acetobacteraceae bacterium (assembly GCA_964250355.1). Lineage (GTDB taxonomy): Bacteria > Pseudomonadota > Alphaproteobacteria > Acetobacterales > Acetobacteraceae > BOG-908. The sequence continues at coordinate 2,553 of CAXUGD010000243.1, forward strand.
GATCGTCGATACGCCGCCGCAGATCGACAGCGATGCCGCCCGTGCTATACGCGCCGCCTCGCTGGTGCTGGTTCCGGTGCAGCCGGCACTGCCCGACCTGTGGGCGTCCGAAGCCACGCTGAAGATCGCGGCGGCCGAGCGCCGGCCGGTGGCCGTTGTGATGAACCGCGTGTCTGCCCGGTCGGGCCTGCGCCTGACGGTGGAGGCCGAATTGCGGCAGCGCGGCCTGACCGTGTTGCCGGCGGCGCTGGGCGACCGGCGCGCCTATGCGCAGGCTTTCGCGCAGGGTATGGGCGTGGCCGAAGCGCAGCCGCGCTCGGTGGCTGCGGCCGAGCTGGCGGCCCTGGCGCACGCCGTTCTGGAGACCGCACGATGAACCCGCATATCCTCTGGCTGCCCAACACGCTGCTGGCGCTGCACCTGCTGGCCGCGGCAGCCTGGGTCGGCGGCATGCTGTACGCGCTGGTGGTGCTGCGTCCGACGCTGGGCGTGCTGGACCCCGCGCCCCGCCTGCAGCTGCACATGCTGACGCTGAAACGCTTCTTCCTGGTGGTGTGGCACGCCATGCCGATCATGCTGCTGACCGGCTGGGCGATGATCGGCGCCATCGGCTGGAGCATGGCGCGGCTGCCCTGGTACGTGAACACGATGCAGCTGCTGGGCCTGGCGATGGCGGGCGTGTTCCTGTGGGCCTATTTCGGCCCGTTCCGCCGCCTGCGCCGCGCCATCCGCCCGGGGCCGGAGCTGCTGGCCCGCATACGCCAGCTGATCACGGTGAACCTGGCGCTGGGCACGGCTGTGATCGTCGTGGCCTCGCTGGGCCACGCCTGGTGACGGGGGACGGCGTGCCCGGCACTTGCTGCGAAGACGGTAAACCCGGCAGATAGCGGGACGGGAGCACGGCTTCGCGACGGGAGCCGCGTGCCTCAGCGCCCCACCCGGTCCGCCCCGCCCATGGCGGCACGCAGCACGGCGGGCACGGCGATGCTGCCGTCCGCCTGCTGGTAGTTTTCCATCACGGCGATCAGCGCGCGGCCGACGGCCACGCCCGAGCCGTTGAGCGTGTGCACGTGCGCCACGCCGGCGGTGCTGCGGAACCGCGCGTTCATCCGGCGCGCCTGGAAGGCGCGGGTGTTGGAGCACGAGCTGATCTCGCGCCACGCGCCCTGCCCCGGCAGCCAGACTTCCAGGTCGTAGGTGCGCGCCGCGCCGAAGCCGGTGTCGCCGCTGCACAGGAACATGCGGCGGTAGGGGAGTTCGAGCGCTTCGAGCACCGCCTCGGCACAGCGCGTCATGCGCTCGTGCTCGGCATCGCTGCCGTCAGGGTGGGCGATGCTGACCAGCTCCACCTTGCGGAACTGGTGCTGGCGCAACATGCCGCGCGTGTCGCGGCCAGAGGCGCCGGCCTCGCTGCGAAAACAGTCGGTGAGCGCGCAACGGCGGATCGGCAGCGATGCCTCGGCCAGGATTTCACCGGCCACCAGGTTGGTCAGCGGCACTTCGGCGGTGGGGATCAGCCAGCGCCCGTCCGTGGTGCGGAACAGGTCGTCGGCGAATTTCGGCAGCTGGTTCGTTCCGAACACGGCGGCATCGTTGACCAGGGCGGGGACGCTGCACTCCTGGTAGCCGTGCTGCGCCGTGTGCAGGTCGAGCATGAATTGGCCGAGCGCACGCTCCAGCCGGGCCAGCGCGCCGCGCAGCACGGTGAAGCGGCTGCCGGCGATCTTGGCCGCGCGCTCGAACTCCATCAGGCCCAGCGCTTCGCCCAGCTCGAAGTGCTGGCGGGGCGTGAAGTCGAGGTCGCGCGGGTTGCCCCAGCGTTTCAGCTCGACGTTGGCGGTCTCATCGGCACCGTCCGGCACATCGGGGTCTAGCGTGTTTGGCAGCCGGGCGAGATGTTCGTGAAGTTTGGCAGCAAGCTCGCCGGCGGACTGCTCGTCGGTTTCAGCCTTGATGCGATAATCCGTTGCGTCCGCCTCAAGCTCCGACGTGTCCACGCCAGCGCGCTTGCCTTGTCCGATCTGCTTTGCCAATGATTTCCTAGCTGCTTGCATGTTCTGCAGCGCAGTCGTCACTGCACGGCGCTCCGAGTCGATCGCCACCAGCGTTTCGGTCTCTACATCTCCCGCCAAGCCACGCCGCACCATCGCCGCGCCGAAAGCCGCAGGATCGGCACGCACCGCCTTGATATCGTGCATCAGATCTCGACCGGCTTCGGTTCAACCAAACGCGCCGAGAAAATAGAAATTTCGTACAGCGCGATCAGCGGCACCGCCAGCCCGGTCTGCGTGATGATGTCCGGCGGCGTCAGGATCGCGGCCACCACGAAACAGCCTACATAGGCGTAGCGGCGATACTTCTTCAGCCCGCGCGAACTGACCAGGCCGACCTTGGCGCACAGGGTCAGCAGCACCGGCAGCTGGAAGGCGATGCCGAACGCCATGATCAGCTTCATCACCAGCGACAGGTACTCGCTCACCTTGGGCTGCAGCTGGATCTGCGCCACGTTCGGCCCGCCGGCGGATTCGAACCCCAGGAAGAACTTCCAGGCGAACGGGAACACGAAGGAGTAGGCCAGCGTGGCGCCGGCCACGAACAGCACGGGGGTGGCGAGGAGGAAGGGGGCAAAGGCGCGGCGTTCGCTGCGGTACAGGCCGGGCGCCACGAACATCCAGACCTGGCTGGCGATCACCGGGAACGAAACGAAGCTGGCGCCGAAGAAGCCCACTTTTACGTAGGTGAAGAACGCCTCGTAGAGCTGGGTGTAGATCAGATGCGGCT
>CAXUGD010000244.1:0-5273 GCA_964250355.1 uncultured Acetobacteraceae bacterium
GCGCTGCAGGGGGGCTGGACCCGCCCGGCCCGCGGGGGGGCCAGGGGCCGCGCCCCTGGCCTTACTTGCCTTTGATAAACGCCTCGACATCGCCCAGCACCGGCGCCCTGCCCTGAAACAACGGCGCAATCGCCACGACCAACCCGATATGGCCGACGCCTGGATAGAGGCGCGTTTGCACGCTGCCGCCTGCCGAACGTATCCGATTTGCCAGGGACACGGTGTTGCGCGGCCGCACGGTATCGTCGGCGTCGCCGGCGAGCAGCAGAAGCGGCGGGGCGTGGCCGTCGGCGTAGGTGATGGGCTGGGTCTGCGGGCCGTCACCGGCCGGTGCGAACACCTTCTTTTCGTTGTCGCCGGTCATCGGCAGGAAGTCGTAGGGGCCGGCCAGGCCGATTACGCCGGCCAGCCTGCTGCGGTCGTATCCCGCGTCGGCCAGGTAGTGCGGGTTCAAGCCGAGCATGACCGCGTTGTAGGCGCCGGCCGAGTGACCCATGAGGAACAGGTGCCGCGGATCGCCATCGATCTGCGCCATGTGGCCCGCGGCCCACGCGACGGCCTGTGCGCAATCTCCCAGGAAGGCCGGGTAACGCACTTCGGGGTACAGGCGGTAGTCGGGTACCACCACCACGTTGCCGCGCCGCGCAAGCGTGGCGGCGACGAACGGGTACGTCGCCTTGCTGCCGCTGTTCCATGCGCCGCCGTAGAAGAATACGATCGTGGGCAGGGCTGCGGCGCCGGCGGGCCGGTAGATGTCGAGCCTTTCGCGCGGGTGCGGGCCGTACGCCACGTCGTGCGTGACGGTCAGGCCGGCGCGCGAGATGGTGGCGTTGAGGAGTTGTGCGGGCGAGCAGGCGCTCAGTGCGGACGCCGCCAGGCCGGCGACCCAGGTCCGGGCACGTGTCATGCGACGAGGATCACGTCGAGCGTGCGCGGTCCGTGCACGCCTTCCACGCGGTCGAGCTCGATGTCGGCGGTGGCCGAGGGACCGCTGAAAAAAGTGACGGGCGCACCGTGCGCCACGCGCGGGTGCAGGACCGCGACCGCTTCGGGCAGGATGCCGACCAAGCTGCTCTCGCGCACGACGCAGAGGTGATAGTCCGGCAGCAGCGTCAGCGCGCGGCGGCCCTGGCCGGGGCCGCAATCCAGCACCACCGTGCCGGTCTCTGCAATGCCGAGCAGGCTGCCAGTCATGGCACCCTGGGCGGCGTCCAGGTCTTCGTAGGTCAGGTCGATGTCTTCCCGCGGCGCCGGATCGAGCGGTCGCCACGACATGGGCAGGTCGTGCGGGACCAGCAGCGACGCGATGCCGCGCTGTGCAAGCCGGACGGCTGCGACCTCGCGCACGTCCACGTCGGAGCGGGCGTGCAGCACGGCCACTTGGTAGTCGGCGAGGCGCTGGACGAAGCGGGCTACGAGGTCGCTACGTTCGGCGTCCCACCGATGGCGATAGGCGGGCACGTGTGCGGCGGGTGGTGCGCCGTTTCTCGCCGCGCGGATGCGGGCCACGATTTCGTCGCGCGCGCTCACGGCCTCGTCGTCCACCAGTCGCGAAAGCTCTGCGCCGGCAAGGCGGGGAAGTCGCGCGTGTCGGTCCAGGCGGCGAGCGGGCCGGGCATGCGGCTGATCACGCCGTCATGGGCCACCAGGCGCTGTGCCAACCGGCCCATGCGCTGCGCCAGGCGCATGCGGGCCTGGCCGCCGAACAGCCACAGCACCGCCTGCATGGCCAGCGTTTCGGCGTCAAGCACATGGGCCGCCCGGCGTGCATCGGTGGCGCCGGCGCGCAGATGAACCAGGATGCGCGGGATGTCGATCTTCACCGGACACGCCTCCAGACAGGCGCCGCACAGGGTGGAGGCGAAGGGCAGCGAGCCGGCGGCCGCGAAACCCTGCAGCTGCGGCGTGAGGATGGCGCCGATCGGGCCCTGGTACATGGAGTTGTAGGCATGGCCGCCGGTGCGCTCGTAAACCGGGCACACGTTCAGGCAGCGCGAGCAGCGAATGCAGTGCAGCGTCTCGCGCGCGGCCGCGTCGGCCATGATCTTGGTGCGGCCGTTGTCCAGAAGCACCAGGTGGAACTCCTGCGGTCCGTCGTTCCCAGCCTGAGACGGAGGCCGAACGCCGGTCCACAGCGAGGTGTAGGGGTTCATTCGCTCGCCGGTGGAGGCGCGCGGCAACAGCTGCAGGAACACCTCCAGGTCGGCGAAACGCGGCAGCACCTTTTCGATGCCCATCAGCGTGACCAGCACGCGCGGCAGCGTCAGGCACATGCGGCCGTTGCCCTCGCTTTCCACCACGCACACGCTGCCCGTCTCGGCGATAGCGAAGTTGGCGCCGGAGACGGCCACGTCGGTGCCGAGGAATTTTTCGCGCAGGTAGCGGCGTGCCGCGACCGTCAGGTCGGTAGGCCTGTCATTCAGCTTGCCCTGACCAAGACGGTCTTCGAACAGCGACTGGATCTCGGCGCGGTTGCGGTGGATGGCGGGGACCAGGATGTGGCTGGGCGTATCGCCGGCCAACTGCACGATCATGTCGGCCAGGTCGGTCTCGATCGGATCGATGCCGGCGGCCTGCATGGCCGGGTTCAGGTCGATCTCGTCGGTCGTCATCGACTTGACCTTGACCACGCGCCGGGCCCCGTGGCGGCGCGCGATGTTGACGACGATCTCGCGTGCCTCCTCCGCGTCGCGCGCCCAGTGCACCGTGCCGCCGGCGGCCGTCACGCGTTCTTCCAGGTGGAGGAGATGCGTGTCCAGGTCGTGCAAAGTTGCCGCCTTGATCGCCTGGCCGGCTTCCCGCAGCGCCTCCCAATCCGGCAACTCGGCCGTCACCAGCGCAGTGCGGGCGCGTATGGTGGTGGTCGCCTTGCGTATGTTGCGGCGCAGCTGCGTCCGGCGCAGTTCGGCATGGGCGAGGGCGGGGAAGCTCGTATCTTTCACGTGCACGCGAGTATCTCGGCAATATGCATGGCGCGCACGCCGGTGCGCAGGCGCGACAGGCCCCCCGCTATGTGCATCAGGCAGGAATTGTCCCCTGCCGTGACCACTTCGGCGCCGGTGCCGAGCACGGCCCGCATCTTGTCCGACAGCATGGCCGTGGAAACCTCACCATTCTTGACCGCGAACGTGCCGCCGAAGCCGCAGCACTGCTCCACCGCCGGGAGCTCCACGAAGTCCAGCCCGCGCACGGCGCGCAGCAGCGAAACCGGCGCCTCGCCCAACTTCAGCACGCGCAGGCCATTGCAGGATGCGTGATAGGTTACCCGGTGCGGGTAATAGGCCCCCACATCCTCCAGGTGCATTTTTGCGGTCAGGAACTCGGAGAACTCGAACACGCGGGGTACGAGGTCTTCCACCTCGCGCAGCAACGCCACATCGTCCGCGGCCAGGCGCGGGTACTGCACGCGGATCGTGGTGGTGCAAGACGTGGAGGGAATCACCACGCATTCGACGTCGCGGAACACGTCCACGAAGCGGCGCACCAGAGTCAGCGCCTCGCGCGGGTAGCCGGAGTTGCTGTGCATCTGCCCGCAGCACGTCTGGCGCGGATCGAACGTCACCTGGTGGCCCAGCCGCTCCAGCACGGCCACCGCCGCCTGGCCGGTCTGTGGAAACAGCGTGTCGTTGAAGCAGGTGATGAACAGCGCCGTCCGCATTCAGCCGGCGGCCAATCCGTAGGCCAGCGAGGCGAGGTCCATGTCGGCCGTGGCCGGGCCTACCAGCGGCTCGCGCGTGACCAGCTCGGCGGCCACCAGGGCGGACCGGTCCTGCTTGACCGCGATGCGCCACTCGGCCGCCTCGGCAAGGAGTGCTGCCTGCGTCACCCGCGCCATGCCGGTGGCCAGGCGACGGCCGTCGCGCTCGTCGGGTTCCAGCACCAGCGGGCGCAGCAGGTCGAGCGCGGCGGCGATCCGCGGCACCACCGGGGCCAGTTCGGGGTGGGTCAGGCGGGCCAGGCGGCCGCCCAGCTCGTCCAGCCATTCCAGCGCCAGGTCGCGCGACCGCAGCGCGCGCAGCACGTCATGCGCCAGCACCGAGGTGGTGCCTTCCCAGATCGCGTGCACATGCGCGTTGCGGAAGACGCGCGCGATGCCGGTGTCTTCCACGTAGCCGGCGCCACCGAAGCTTTCCACCAGCTCGCTGGTGCCCCAGATGCCCTGCCGCGCGCAGGCCAGCTTGGTAAGCGGTGCCAACAGGCGCGCGAGGCCGGCGTTGCCGCCGTGCTCGGCGCGGCCCAGCGCGGATGCGGCCTCGAAACACAGTGCCAGCATCGCCTCGTATTCCGCGGCGATCCTGGCCAGCCAGGCGCGATGCATCGGCTGCTCGGCCAAAGGCGTGCCGAACACGCGCCGCTTCTTCGCGTAGTCGCGGGCCATATCTAGCAGGTGTCCCACCCCGGCCGGACCGGCATAGGCCGCCCAGACCCGCGCGATGTTGAGCAGGGAGGCCACCTTGGCCACGCCACGGCCCAGCCCGCCCACCGGCACGGCCACCGCACCCTCCAGTTCCAGCTCGGCCGTGGGCAGCGCGCGGGTGCCCATCTTGTCCTTCAGGCGGCGCACGGCGATGCCGTTCCAGCTTCCGTCCGGACGGCGCAGCTCCAGCAGGAACAGCGACAGGCCGGCGCTGCCCGCCGCCTCCCCCTCCGGCCGGGCCAGCACCATCGCGATGTCCGCAGAGGTGGCGGAGGTGAACCATTTGGTGCCGTGAAGCGCGAAGCGGCCGTCGCCCAGGGCCACGGCGCCCGTGCCCGTCTGGCTCACATCCGAGCCGCCTTCCGTCTCGGTCATCCACTGGCCGCTGGTGATCCCGCCCTGGCGCGCCGTCAGCCCGGGGCCGTAACGGTCCCACAGCGCGCGGTCGTGCTGGCGCAATAGCCAGGCGGCGCCGTCCGTCATCACCAGCGGGCAGGTGGCCACCGCACTGACCGGATCGAACAGGTTGGCAAGCCCCGCCTGCACCACGCGGCCATGCGCGCCGTAGCCGCCGTCATAGGGGGTCGCCACCAAGCCCTCTTCCTGGCCGATGCGCACCAGCGCGTCGAAGGCGGGATCGACCTCGATGCGGTCGATGCGGTTGCCCCAGGCGTCGTAGGGCACGTGGCGGGGGGGCGTGCGCTCGGCCTGTTCGGCCAGCGCCGGGAGTTCGTGGGCTGCGCGCTCGCCCAGCCGGTCCAGCGCCGGGGCGGCTTGGGCCAGGATTTCGGCCGGCAGGTGGCGCTCCAGGGGGGTGCGCTGCGCGCGGCCCGTGCGGAACCGGTTGCGCGCGGAC
>CAXUGD010000245.1:0-5269 GCA_964250355.1 uncultured Acetobacteraceae bacterium
GGCCGGGCGGCTTTCCGGCGGCGGCGCATTCCGTGTAGAAGGGGCGCCCATGACGCGGTTCGTATTCATCACCGGCGGCGTGGTCTCCTCGCTTGGCAAAGGCATCGCCTCGGCGGCGCTCGCCGCCCTGCTACAGGCGCGCGGCTACCGCGTGCGGCTGCGCAAGCTGGACCCCTACCTCAACGTCGATCCCGGCACCATGAGCCCCTACCAGCACGGCGAGGTGTTCGTCACCGACGACGGCGCGGAGACCGACCTCGACCTCGGCCATTACGAGCGCTTCACCGGCGTCCCGGCCACCAGATCCGACAACGCGACCACCGGCCGCATCTACGCCGAAGTGATCGCGCGCGAACGCCGCGGCGACTACCTGGGCGCCACCGTGCAGGTGATCCCGCACATCACCGACGCCATCCAGGAGGCCATCACCCGCGAGACGGACGACCTCGACTTCTGCCTCATCGAGATCGGCGGTACGGTGGGCGACATCGAAAGCCTGCCGTTCCTGGAAGCCATCCGCCAGCTGGGCAACGAACTGGGGCCGGAGCGCACGATGTTCGTGCACCTGACGCTGGTGCCCTACATCCCCAGCGCCGGCGAGCTGAAGACCAAGCCCACGCAGCACTCGGTCAAGGAGCTGCTGAACGTTGGCATCCAGCCGCAGATGCTGCTGTGCCGCTGCGACCGGCCGATCCCGGAAAACGAGCGCCGCAAGATCGCCTCGTTCTGCAACGTGCGCCCCAGCGCGGTAATCCCTGCGCTCGACGCTGACACGATCTACGCCGTGCCGATCAGCTATCACGAGCAGGGCCTGGACCGCGAGGTGCTGCGCCATTTCGGGCTGCCGTTCGACACGCCGCCCGACATCGCGCGCTGGCAGCGGATCGTGGACATCGTGCGCGCGCCGGAAGGCGAGGTGCGCATCGCGATCGTCGGCAAATACATCAACCTGCTCGACAGCTACAAGAGCCTTGCCGAGGCGCTCGCTCACGGCGGCATCGCCAACCGCGTGCGCGTGCGGCTGGACTGGGTGGACAGCCAGGTGTTCGAACAGCCGGATGCGGTGGGCAAGCTGGAGGACGTGCACGGCATCCTGGTGCCCGGCGGCTTCGGCGAGCGCGGCACGGAGGGCAAGATCGCGGCCGTTCGCTTCGCGCGCGAGCGGCGCATCCCGTTCTTCGGCATCTGCTTCGGTATGCAGATGGCGGTGATCGAATGCGCGCGCAACCTGGCCGGCCTGCCCGAGGCATCCACCACCGAATTCGGCCCCTGCGCCGACCCCGTGGTCGGCCTGCTGACCGAATGGGCGCGCGGGAACGAGCGCGAACTCCGCCAGGCCGGCGGCGACCTGGGCGGCACCATGCGCCTAGGTGCCTACCCGGCCACGCTGGCCCATGGCACCCTGGTCCGCAAGATCTACGATGGCAGCAGCGAGATCACCGAACGCCACCGGCACCGCTACGAGGTGAACGTGCACTACCGTGCGCAGCTGGAAGCGGCCGGCCTGTGCTTCTCGGGCATGTCGCCCGACGGCGTGCTGCCGGAGATCGTGGAGTATCCCGGCCACCCCTGGTTCATCGGCGTGCAGTACCACCCCGAGCTGAAGAGCAAGCCCTTCGCGCCCCACCCGCTGTTTGCCGGCTTCATCGCCGCCAGCGTCACCCAGTCTCGGCTGGTGTAGCGGCGGCCCGCCGTTTCAGCGTCAATCTGAACGCTTCCAGAGGCGCGTCGTGCTCTGCCTGACAGAGCTCGCCGCCGTCCAGCGGCCCCATCGTCACGCCATTGATGAACCGAGCCTCGTAGGACACGTCGAGGACGACGGGCGCGGTCTCGTCGGATGCGACCCAGAACCCCAGGATGGGCCTGTTCTCCCCGCGTGTGCCGCGATAGTCGCCCGCGCGCCCGACCTCCGACAGCGCGCCGTCGGACATCACCACCCGGTAGGTGAGTGCGGCATGGGCAAACTCGCTGCCCAGGAATACCGCAAAGCCCTCGATGGCGAGCGTGCTGTCCGGCAGGCCGGTCCAGCCATCGGCACGCGTCGGCATGTCGCCGCGCTGCTGCACGTGTGCCACCACATGCGTGCCCGCCTCCGCCCGTTTTACGCTCACGGCTGGTTTGGCCGGTGGCGGGCGCAGCGCACCGACGGGGCGGTCCGAGGCGTTCTCCGCGTAAAGCCGCAGCAGAAGCGCCGTGTAAAGCTGGGCGCTGGCGCGCGTAAGATACGTGCGGGCGAACTCGCGGCCGTTTGCGGCGATGCGCGCGAAGGCGGCCGGGTCGCGCGCCTCCTGCGCCATGATCCAGGCGACATCGGCATCTTCGGCTACCGGCGCGTAATGGACCCAGGGCTGCAGGCCGCCGAAATAGTACAGAACGTCGCGTGAGTCGTATTTCAGCAGCACGCTGTCGCTGAGCAGCGAGATTGCGACGCGCGAGCACGTGGCGCCGTTTCCGTCGATCGAGATCAGGAAGCGGCGCTTCAGCTGCTCGCTCCAGGGCAGGACGTCCTTCCGGCAGAACGGCTGCGCGCGCAGTATGTCCTCGGCCTCCGGCACGGTGCACTGGACGATCTTCGGCAGGCGGAAATCGACGTCCGGGTTGCCGGTGAAGTAGGCGGCGGCCCGCAGGCGTGGAATCGACAGTTTGCGCGCAACCTCCGGCGTGATCATGCCGCCCGTGGTGCCGCCGGCGAACACGGCCTGCCGCGTCTTCGCGGCGTAGAAACCGGTATCCGCGAAGTGCGAGCCTTCGTAGAACTCGTTGAGCAGGAAATCCACGTCGGGCAGAAGCAGGCTCGGGGCGCCCGTCTGCTTCTGGAAACAGAAGATCGGCATCACTTCGGCCAACGGCACCTTGTCACCGACACCCACGCAAATGGTCACTTCGAACCCGCCGGGCAGCATCGGTACGACGGACTCGAAGAATTGCAGGTAGCGGAAGGCGCGATCCTGGTGGCTTTGCCGCGTCCCGGCCATGTCGGGTTTGCCGTCCATGCTGACGGCGCCGTTGGCGAACCGGTAGATGAACGCCCAGTTCGTCTTCGCATTCAACGCCTCGAACCGGCGCAGCGAGGCTGCGCCGTCGACAGGGGCCCGGTGCCAGGGCGCCATCTCCCGCATCGCCCAGCCCAGCAACACGCTGTGCAGCGCCCGGCTGCGTTCATCCTCCGCCGCCACGTCGCGCAGGCTGGCCACCGGCGGCGCGGCCGTGGCCTCCGGCGAAGCGGCGTGCGCGGCGACCGTGCGCGCCAGCACCTCGCCATCCGCGGCATGGGCAAAACCTTCGCCGGTCAGGCGGGACAGCGGCTGAAGCTCGTACAGCACGTGCCGGCCATGCCGGGCCGCCACCGAAAGCAGCGGCACCGCCAGCCCGGGGTCGGGCGGCTGCACCGCCAACTGCACCAGCATTGCGCGGGACGTCCGCCGGTCAAGCAGGTCGGCCAAGGCACGGAAGTCGCTGGCCGACGACCCCGCCACCTCCGCCACCTGCACGAACAGCTTGGGCTCACCCGAGGCCAGCAGGTCGCGGAAGCGGTCAACGCAGGCTTCCGTGTAGCGGTAATCGGCCTCGCGCGTCGGATCGTTGTGGTTGAACACGCGGCCAATGCCGTACTCGCACTCGTAATAGGCGTGGGCGCACCCGTCCTCCGGCTCGCCCGGGCCCGCTTGGCCGGCTAGGCTGCGATACTGCGCACGGTCCAGCAGCACGGCGAAGTCGGTCTCCACGCAGTGCCGCACCATCGCCGGCGTCGTGCTCAGCCAGTCGAACGGCATCGGCGGCTGGTCCAGCCCGATGCGGCGCAGCGTGTAGGCCACGACGCAGGAAGCGCCGAGCGAAACCACCGGCTGGCCGATGGCGGGCCAAGCGGCAGTTCCAGGCGGCACCTCGCCCGCTTCCGGCGGCGGAGCGGGCTGCGCCAGGCGCCTGGTCTCGATCAGCTCCACCAGGCCGGCCGGACCCTCGTGGTCTAGCAGGAACTGCGCGGCCTCCTCGAACACGGCCTGCTCGGGCTCGTGCCCGGTCAGCGCCCGGTGCACGCCCAGCGCCATCGCCTCGGCCGCACGGCGCGCTCGTACCGGCCAGCGTCCGGTGCTCAGCAGTGCCGACCCGGCAGGCTGGGCCTGGGCGAGCAGGACCGCATCGTTGCCGGCCCCGAGCGTCAGCCGGCCGTCCGGCGCGGGAGCCGCCAGGGGCAGGCTGCGGGCCAGCGCCACACGCTCGGCACCGACCTGCAGCGTGAATCCCGGCAGCAGACGTATCTCGCTCCGCTTCAGCACCCGGCGCGACTCTGCCAGGATCCAGCGGCGGCCGAGCAAGGATACGAGGACGTCGCAATCCTGCTTGCTCAGCGGCAGCAGCGTCTCCCGTTCCCCGGCCTCCGGCTGGTCGAACGCCACCTGCGAGCTGTCCGGCGCGGCGGACAGGAAGCGGCCGTAGCGGGTCAGACTGACGCCCACGCCCTGCGGCCCCCCGTGCACCGCGATGAACCCCAGCGCCGGGTGCATCTGCTTCTCGCCCCCGAGCGGCGCCTGGCCGGTATCGACCTCCAGCGGCACGGCAGACGGCTCGGCCACCGGCAACGGCAGGTGCACCAGCCCCCCGCCGCCCTCGCGAAGACAGACGATCGTGCCGTGCCAGGTCAGAAGCAGCATGGAGGGTCCAGTGCGGGTGCGCCGCGCCAGAAATCAGCACTCCGCCGCAAAACGCAAATTGCCCTGCACGCCGCCCTCTCTGGCCTGCCGGCAAGCCGGGTGTTAGCCAGTCGCCACCCGCCACACCCCGGAGCCAGCCTTGCCCATGAGCGCCATCACCGACGTCATCGCCCGCGAAATCCTGGACAGCCGCGGCAACCCGACGGTGGAGGTGGACGTGGTTTTGGAGAGCGGGGCAGTGGGCCGGGCGGCCGTGCCCTCCGGCGCCTCCACCGGCGCGCACGAGGCGGCCGAGCTGCGCGACCGCGACCCCGCGCGCTATGGCGGCAAGGGTGTCAGCCGGGCGGTCGAGAACGTGCAGGGCGAGATATTCGACGCGATCAGCGGCCTGGACCCGTCCCGCCAGGTCCACATCGACCAGCTGATGATCGACCTGGACGGCACGCCCAACAAGGGCCGGCTGGGGGCCAACGCCATCCTGGCCGTCTCGCTGGGCATCGCCCGCGCGGCGGCCGCCGAGCTGGGCCAGCCGCTCTACCGCTACGTGGGCGGCGTGTCCGCGCGCACCCTGCCGGTGCCGATGATGAACATCGTCAACGGCGGCCAGCACGCCGACA
>CAXUGD010000246.1:0-5265 GCA_964250355.1 uncultured Acetobacteraceae bacterium
GTCTGGGTGGGCTTGGGGGGCTGTACGGGGGGGGCCCTATCCTGTTGGGGGTTGCGGGCCGCCCGCGGCCGTCCGGTGCCGTGGCGCAGGCCCGCCGGCAGGTGGTCCCGCACGCCGCAGACCAGGCGGTGCCAGCGGTAGCGCCGGTAGCCGCCGAACACCTCGTCCCCCCCATCGCCGCTGATGGCCACGGTGGCGTGCGCGCGCGCCAGCCGGCAGACGGTCAGCGTGGGAACCGCCGAGCTGTCGCCGAACGGCTCGCCGAACACGGCCGCCTGGGTGCGCGCGCCGGCGATCATGTCGGTGGCGGCCGCCCGGTCGCAGTGGTGGCGCGTGCCGTAGCGGCCGGCCACCTGGGCCGCATAGGGCGTCTCGTCCTCCGCACCCTCGAAGCCGATGGTGAAGGTGTCGAGCGCGTGGTCCAGCATGGGGGCGGCGCAGGCGACCACGGCACTGCTGTCCACGCCGCCCGAGAGGAAGGCCCCCAGCGGCACGTCCGAGACGAGGCGGCTGGCCACCGCATCGCCCAGCTTCTGCCGCAGCAGCGGGCCCGCTTCGTCCTCCGTGCAGGGGGCGGTGTGCCGGGTAGGCTGCCAGTAGCGTTCGATCCGGGGCGGGCGGCCGCTGCGGTCCAGTAGAAGCGTGTGGGCGGCGGGCAGGCGGTGGATGCCCTGGAACACCGTGCCCGGTTCGGGCACGTAGCCATAGGCGAAGAAGTCGTCCACCGCCTCCGGACGTATGCGACGGGCCAGGCCGGGCAGGGCGGCCAGCGCCGCAATCTCGGACCCGAAGACGAAGCGGCCGCCGGCCAGGCTGTAGTAGAGCGGCTTCTTGCCCAGCCGGTCGCGTGCGCAGAACAGCCTCTGCTGCCCGCTGTCCCACAGCGCAAAGGCGAACATGCCGGACAGGCGCTGCACGCAGGCCGTGCCCCACGCCTCCCAGGCGTGGACGATCGCCTCCGTATCGCAACGGTTGCGGAACACGTGGCCGAGGCTGGTCAGCTCCCGCCGCAACGGCTCGAAATTGTAGATCTCGCCGTTGAACACGATCGCGACCGTGTGGTCCTCGTTATACATCGGCTGCTGGCCGCCCGCGGGATCGATGACCGCCAGGCGGCGATGGCCCAGCGCCAGCCCCGGCTCCAGGTGAAACCCCTCGCCATCGGGACCGCGATGGGCAATGGCGTTCGTCATGGCCCTGATCCCGGCCGGGGGTGGCACGGGGCCGGCACCTGTCTCGAAAATTCCGGCAATGCCGCACATACTGGCTCCGATCCTGCGCTGCCGGCGCTGGTATAGAGCAATGCCGGGCGTAACCGAAACCGTAACGGAGGCGCAGCGGGTGCCCAAATTTTTTGGGGAGCAGGCCGGTCTTTTGTTGCGCCTCCGTTGTTCAACTGTTAGTGATCGTACGCGAAAAGATACGGACGCAATGCAAGGACAAGGCCCGATGAACGGCATCCGCAGACTTACCACCTTGGCCGGCTTGGCGATCCCCATGGTCTCGGGCCTGGCCCAGGCGACGCCCGTGACGTTCGCCCAGGTGACGGACACCGATTCCGGCAACGGCTTGAGCTGGGTGAACGATGGAAACGGCAGCGGAACGCTGAACACGGACATGGCGGGGGGTGACGCGGTAAACTTCACCTTCCAGAACATCGCCGGCCTGCCGGCCTATCTTTCCGGCCAGCTTTCCGCGATGGAGACGATCAACGGCGGCGCCGGCGTCACCACAACGGCCCAGGCGAGCCAGGCCAGCATCGGCGGCGCCATCTACGACACGCAGGCGCTTAACGCGCCGCTGACGCTCAGCTACCGGCTGCCCGGGGGCGGCGCGTTTTCTAACCTGCTGACGGTCACCATCGTGCCGAACGCGACGGGCGCCAACGGCCTGGTCCTGACGGGGATCGATGGCGGCACCGGGGGTGGAGCGACCGCGTCCAACAAATCCAGGCCGGCGCCGACCTACACGGAAACCTTCACGTCGGATTTCCTGCGCTTCCCGACCGGCTCCACCATCACGGCAAGCCTGAGCTTTTCCGCCCTGATCCCCGAGTTCGCCATCGATCCCGACGGCCTGCTCAGCAGTTTCGGCGCCGATGTGGTGGGCACGTTCTCGGCCGACCCACCGCCGACTTTCGTGCCCGAGCCGGCATCGCTGGCGCTGCTCGGCCTGGGCTTGCTGGGGCTGACCTTCGTGTTACGCCGGCCTTTTGTCTGAACGGGCCGTCGTCTCGCGGCCGGTGAGGTCACGCTCGGCGGCGCTGGCGTGCGTGCTGCTGCCGTCCCTCGCCGCCCAGGCCCGAACACTGGAGGTGGGGGCTGGCCACAGCTTTGCCGCGCCATCGGCGGCCGTGGCAGCCGCCGGCGCCGGGGACCGCATCCTGGTCTATCCCGGCCAGTATTTCGACTGTGCCGTCGTGTCGGCGGACCGGCTCACCATCGAGGGCGTGGGCGACCCGGCCGCGGTCGTGCTGACCGACAAGACCTGCCAGGGCAAGGCGTTGCTGGTCGTCACCGGCAGCGACGTCACCGTGTCCAACCTCACGCTGACCCGTGCGCGCGTGCCGGACGGCAACGGGGCGGGCATCCGCGCGGAAGGCGGCCGGCTGACGGTGGACGGCGTGCGCTTCGTCAACAACCAGGACGGCATCTTGACGGACGCGAACCCGCAGATGACCCTGCTCGTGCGCAACAGCCAGTTCGTCAGGAACGGCATCTGCGAGGCGTATTGCAGCCACGCGATCTATGCCGGCAAGATCGGGCTGTTGCAGGTGCAGCATAGCAGTTTCCGCGGGACGCGTGACGGCCACGACGTGAAGTCGCGCGCCGCCCGCACGGAGGTGACCGGGTGCGACATGGCCGACGGGCCGGACGGCACGTCGAGTTACCTGGTGGAGGCGCCGAACGGCGGCGCGCTGGTGGTGCGCGGCAACACGATGGAGAAAGGCCCGCACTCCGGCAACCACACCGCCGCGATCGCCATCGGCCTGGAAGGCGTGGACCAGGCGACGCCCGAGATCACCGTGGAAGACAACCGTTTCACCAACGATGGCGACTACCGCACCGCCTTTGTGGACAACGTGACCGCAACGGAAGCGGTGCTGCGCCGCAACGTCCTGCACGGGCCGGTCGATGCCCTCCACGGCGACGGGAGCAGCCGGTAGGCGTCTCTTCGGCGTGTAGTGCGCGATTTGGACAAGTCGCTTGGCCTAAAGAGAAAGATTTGACACAGAGGACGGTGAGAAGAAGGGAGCGCACGGAGCGCGTCGCCTCCGTGCTCTGCCGCTTTCCGTGCGCTTTCCATGTCGGGTTATGTGCGACAGGCTGCCTGAGGTTTCGTGGCCGCACGGTAGCATTTCCGGCCGCACCACAGAGAGCAAGGATGGAACACGAAGAACACCAAGACGGGAGATGAAGGGCACCAAGAGGCTTCGCTCGACAGACGATCATTGCGAAGTCGGAAGATTGGCGTTTTGCCTGCGGCGCAACCGCTCGGCGGACGCTCTCCAGGTTTTCGTCCGTCTGCCGCCAGTAATCACGCTCCCGTGATCCAACTGTAATTGCCGGGCAGCGTCGAACGCCCGATGGCGCCGGTAATGGCTGGCCTCCGGTCAACAACGCCGGCCCACTTCACGCGCCTGTGACTGTCGCGTTAACGGGTTGTTGGCGCCGATCCCAAAAACTGAGAGCCGACCCGGATTTCAGGAACAGTCTCATGGCAAGCTCAAACCCCACCGCACCGCTCAACCCCATCTCCACGGCAAAGCCCGCGCCGGTGGTGTTGCAACCGGGGTCCGGCACCGTCCTGACGGTGGGCGCCGGCATGGAGTTTGCCAAGCTGGGCGACGCGCTGAAGGCGGCCGTGAACGGCGACACCATCGCGGTGAAGGCCGGAACCTACACCAACGATTTCGGCACCGTCACCGCGCAGGTGCACATCGTGGCCGTGGGCGGCGTCGTCAACGAGGTGGCCACGGTACCGCCACCCAACGACAAGGGCCTGCTCACGGTGGAAAGCAACCTGTCCATCCAGGGCTTCACCTTTACCGGCGGCAGCGACGGCTCGCCCGACGGCAACGTCTGCGGCATCCGGCTGGAGAACGGCAGCCTCAACGCCTCCTACTGCGACTTCCACGACATGCAGGAAGGCCTGCTCGCCGGCATCGACTCGGTGGCGAGCGTCACCATCGACCATTGCGAGTTCGCCCATAACGGCACCGGCGACGGCCTGACGCACAACCTCTACGTGGGCGCGGTCGCCTCGCTCACCATCACCAACAGCTACTTCCACGACGCCGTGGTGGGCCACGAGATCAAGTCGCGCGCCGCCGTTACCACCATCACCAACAACATCATCGCCGACGGCCCGAACGGGACGGCCAGCTACGACATCGACCTGCCCAATGGGGGTGTCGCCAAGGTGGCCGGCAACGTGATCGAGAAGGGTCCCAACGCGTCCAACTGGTACGCCATCCACTACAGCGGCGAGACGCAGTTCGTTTATGCGACCAATTCGCTGAGTGTCGCCGGCAACACCATCCTGAACGACTCGCCGGTCGCCACCGGCGTGGCCGTGCTGAACCAGGCCGCGGTGAACGGGCTCTCCACCTCCGCCAGCATCAGCGGCAACAATTTCTACGGCTTCGATCCCGCGCGCCTGGTGCAGGGCGCCGGCACGCTCACCGGCAACACCACCCTGGCCGCCGAGCCCGCCTACAGCCAGGCGAGCCCCTGGGCGGTGCCCCCCACCGTCACGCTGGCTGCCGGGCCGCAGTTGCTGAACCTGGTCAACGGCGGCCACACGGTCACCGGCGGTGCCACGCGGCTGACGATGACCGACACCGGCGGCAGCAACACGATCAGCGGCGGCAGCGGCGGGCTGGCGCTCTCGGCCCAGGCCAGCTGGGACGTGATCAGCACGGCGGCGGGTGCGGCCGACACGCTGGCCCTGGCCGCCCCCGGCGAGGTGCTGCACAGCGCCGGCACCGACACGGTCAGCGTCACCGGCAACTACTGCTCGGTGGTGGCCACCGGCCAGGCCAGCATCACCGGAAAGACCTACAGCAACTACACGCTGAACGGCGCGGGCGAGAAGCTCGCTTCCTACTGCAGCTGCGTGCTGACGGTGGGCAGCGCCGGCAACGCGGCCGTCACCAACCTGGCCGGCGACATCAACCTCTCGGTTGCGGCCGGCGGCAAGCTGACGGTGGCGGACAACGCGGCGGTGGCCGGGGGCGGCGCCGCCGCCTCCGTCACGCTGGGC
>CAXUGD010000247.1:0-5265 GCA_964250355.1 uncultured Acetobacteraceae bacterium
CTCTCCACCTTTCTCAAGATCGGCACGATCTGCGCGCTGGCGCTCGGCATCGCCGTCGTGATGCCGGAGCTGCGGATGCCGGCGGTCAGCCGCTATATCGACGGCACCGGGCCGGTGTTCGCCGGCAGCGTGTTCCCCTTCCTGTTCATCACTATTGCCTGCGGCTCGGTCAGCGGCTTCCACGCGCTGGTGTCCAGCGGCACCACGCCGAAGATGCTGGAGAACGAGGTGCAGGCCCGCATGATCGGCTACGGCGCCATGCTGTGCGAAAGCTTCGTGGCGGTGATGGCGCTGATCGCGGCCAGCGTGCTGCAGCCCGGCGCCTACTTCGCGATGAACGCGCCCGCGGCGCTGATCGGCACCAGCGCCGCTTCCGCCTCGGCCGCCGTGTCCGGCTGGGGGTTCGCCGTGGCACCCGACGCGCTGACGCAGCTGGCGCACGACGTGGGCGAGACCTCAATTTTGTCCCGCGCCGGCGGCGCGCCGACGCTGGCGGTGGGCATGTCGCAGATCCTGTCCGGCGTGGCGGGCGGCCGGGCGCTGATGGCGTTCTGGTACCACTTCGCCATCCTGTTCGAGGCGCTGTTCATCCTGACCACCATCGACGCCGGCACGCGCGTGGCGCGCTTCATGATCCAGGACCTGGCCGGCCTGGCCGTGCCCGCCTGGCGCCGGACGGAGAGCTGGGCCGGCAACCTGGCCGCCACCGCGCTGGCCGTGGGCGGCTGGGGGTTCTTCCTCTACCAGGGGGTGATCGATCCCTTGGGCGGCATCAACACGCTGTGGCCGCTGTTCGGCATCAGCAACCAGATGCTGGCCGCCATCGCGCTGATGCTGGCCAGCGTGGTGCTGTTCAAGATGAAGCGGCAGCGCTACGCGGCGGTGGCCCTGGTGCCGGCCGGCTGGCTGGCGGTGTGCACGCTGACTGCGGGGTGGGAGAAGGTGTTCTCGCCCGCGCCGGCCATTGGCTTCCTGGCGCACGCGCACAAGTTCGCGGCGGCACTGGCCGGCGGGCACATGCTGGCGCCGGCCAGGACCCTGGGCGACATGCACCAGGTGCTGGCCAACGATTACGTGGATTGCGCGCTGGTCTCGCTGTTCATGGGGGTGGTGGTGCTGATGCTGGGTGCGGGCGCCGTCAGCATCGCCCGGGCGCTGGCCGACGGCCGGGTCACCACGCGGGAGGTTGGGTCGCATGATCTGCCGCTGCTTCGGACGTAGCCTGGACCTGGCGCTGGCCGCGCGGCGGGTGGGGCAGACCGCGCGCGCCATAGTGGGGGTGGCCGATTACGACGCCTACCTGGCCCACATGGCCGCCACCCACCCGGACCGGGCGGCGATGACGCGCGAGGCGTTTTTCCAAGACCGGCAAGCCGCGCGCTACGGCGCCACCGGCAGCCTGCGCTGCTGCTGATGTCATGTAAGTCTGCGCCAATCAAAGCGAGCCCAAATACCAAAAGTCTTTTGCTTCTTTTCTTCAGAAAAGAAGGCCTTTCTCTTTGAAAAATTTGTTGGTGCAATTGCGCCGCCGCGTGCTGGCGCAATCGGGCCCGGTAGCAAGGCGTGTCCTCTATCCCAACCCATGGTCCAGCCCAACGCGCCGCCGCGTCGCCGACATCGCGCGTGACGCGGGGATCGGCGACGTGGTGCTGTGCACGCCCGGCCTGCGCGCGCTGAAGGCGGCCAACCCGCAAGGCCGCATACGCTTCTTTACCAAGTTTCCCGAGCTGGTGCGCGGCCTGCCCTACATCGACGAGGTGCACCCGTTCGAAGACCGGCCGCCCGGCACGCCCTACGTGGAATACACCAAGGTGATGCCGTCCCCGGTGCACATCGCCCGCCTGCTGGGTGACCGCATGGGCGTGGACGTGACCGACACGCGGCCCGATTGCGTGGTGGACCAGGCGGCCGCTTCCGCCTTCCGCACTGCCTGGGCGGCCCTGCCCCGGCCCTGGGTGCTGACGCTACGCCGCGCCAGCCGCTTCACCCCGAACAAGGACTGGCCGGACGCCGCCTGGGACGCGCTGGCTGCCGACCTGGCCGGCGGGGGCAGCGTGATCGAGATCGGCGAGCGCCGCCAACACGTGCCCCCCTACCTGGACCTGCGGGGCGCCACCAGCATAGCGGGCCTGGCCGCGGCCATCGCTGCGGCGGACATCTACGTGGGCCCGGTGTCCGGCCCCATGCACATCGCAGCGGCCGTGGGCACGCCGTCGGTCGCCATCATCGGCGGCTACGAGCACCCGGACAACGCCTTCTACCCGGGCAACGTTGCGTTCTACACGCCGGTGCCCTGCGCGCCCTGCTGGCTGCGGACGCCCTGCCCGTTCGACATACGCTGCCTGCGCGCCATCGCCCCCGCCGCGGTGGCCGACGCCGTCCGCACCGTTTGGGCGGGGATCAGGCCCGGCTGAGGGCGCGGCCCAGCCTGCCCAGCCGGCTCGTGGGCAAGTGGCCGACCACCTCACGCAGGATGGCGGGGGCGGCCAGGCGCAAGATCACCAGATACAGCAGCGGGCCGAGCACCCCGACCGTCGCGATGCGGAGCACGGGGTAGGGCCGGAGCGCCGGTGCGCCGGCCACCAGGGCAGCGCCGGCAATGGCGCCGCCCGCCAGCAGCACGGGGGTGCCGAAGATCCCGACGAAGTCGCGCATCCCCATCGCCTCGCGGAACACCAGCCAGGCGTTCACCGGCTTGACCAGCGCGTAGTACAGGGAAACGCCGATGGCGACGCCGGTCGCACCGTCCCACCAGGCGCCGCCGGCGGCGCAGAGGAAGAACGGCGGCGTGAACGCGGCGAGCAGTTCGAGGTCGCGGCGGAACGCGCCGCGCGCCACCAGCAGCGCGCCGGCCACCCAGGCCACCGCGTCGCCGGGCAGGCCCAGGCTGAGGATCTGCACGAGCCTGATAGCGGCCTCCCACCGCGCGCCGAACATCAGGTGCAGCAACGGCTCGGCCACCGCCGCCTGCAGGAAGCAGACGGGGGTGATCGTGTAGGCCAGGATGCGCGAGGCGCGCAGGGCGGCCTGCATCTGCCGCGCGGGCTCGGCACCCATCTGTGTGAAGGCGGGAAACAGCACGTTGCCGAAACTGCCGGCCAGCATCTGCAACGGCTGGGCGGCCAGGCGGAAGGCGAAGAAATACACGCCCACCACCGTTTCGGACGCCATCAGCCCCAGCACGATGTAGTCGCCCTGGTTGACGAGGGCCACCACCAGCCGCGCGCCCAGCACCAGCAGCCCGCTGCCCACGATGTGGCGGTATTGCCTGCGCCGGTGCCCCGGCCGCAACCGCATCGGCGCGCGGCGCCAGAAGATTGCGGCCTTGACCGCGGCGGCGACCGGCAGCGGCAGCACGAAGCTGTAGGCGCCCAGGCCGGCGGCGGCGCACCCGATGGTGGCCAACTGGATCGCCAGCATCTCCAGGCTGGCATAGGTGCCCAGGTAGCGGAAGTTCAACTCGGTCCGCAGCCTGACGGTGGGCACCATGGAGAGCGCGCCCAGCGGCAGGTTGACCGCCAGGACGGCAATGATTCCGGTCAGCCCCGGCGCGTGGTAGATGCGCGCCGCGACGGGCCCGGCCGCCAGCATCAGCATCATGCCGGCCAGCGCCAACGCCAGGCTGCTCCAGAAGGCGGGGGCGACCCACAGGTGCAGGCGCCGCAGCCGGGTGACAAGCACGTCGTCGATGCCGAAACTGATCAGCGCGCCGATCAGTGTGGTGACGGTGTAGGCCAGCCCGATCTGCCCGAAGGCGGCCGGCAGCAGCAGGCGGGCCAGCACGAGCTGGCTGAAGAAGCTGGCTAGCCGGCCGGACAGGCCCTGGACCAGAAGCCAGAAGAAGCCGGTAGCGGTGCTGCGTCGTAGCGTAGGCTGCATGGCGTGCTCCTAGCACGCCGGTATGCCCCGTATCAGCCATCGGCGGACGCCGCATGCCTTTCCGCACCGACGACCGACTGCGTCCGTCCTACACGCCACGCGCTGCACGGTGCCGGCACGCCGGCTGTGCCCCGTATCAGGCGGAGCGGCGTCGCATCAGGGTCAGCCCGGCCAGGGAAGTCGCCAGCATGGCCAGCGTTGCGGGTTCGGGCACGCTGGTGCCGCTCTGGCTCTCGTAATAGCCGATCGTCTGGTTATCGCTCTCGTAGCCGCCGTCGGCCGGGTTTTCGCTGAAAACGATCTTGTTGAACGATCCCGCCGTGTCGAAGAAGTTCAGGAAAACATAAGGCTGGCTGCCGTTGCTGCCTTTGTAGAGTGCGTTGGGGTTGCCGAGATAGGCCGGCTGGTTGCCCAGCAGCGAGGTGACCTGGGCCGCGGAGAAGCTGTACACCAGCGTGCTGCCGTTGTAGAACGACACGTTGTTCCCGGCATCCAGCGCCGACAGCCAGAAGCCAAAATAATTCACCGGTGCGGCCTGTCCCTTGGACGTGGCCGAAAGGTTCAGCGCGTAGCCGGCGGTGCCGAACGTGACCGCGTAGTTGCCCAACCCGCCGGCGCCGCCATACTGGTCGGCCGTGTTGACCTGCACGCCGCTATAGGTACCCGAGAGCTGGTAAGCCGACAAAGCCGTGGTGCCGTAGGTGGTGGTGAAGGTCTGGCTGGCGCCGGCCGCCTGCTCGTTGAACGTTTCAATACCGACATAGTCGAACGTGGCGGTGGTGTTCTGCACCCCCGCCGCCTCGTAGGTGACGTTGAACGGGTCGGCCAACGCAGGTGCCGCGTCCAGCGCGGCGGCAAGGACGGCGGCGGTGGCACAAGGCAAGATGAAGTAGCGCATCGGACGTCCCTCCAAGGTAAGGTCGATCTACCTGCAAAACGGTGCCAAATCAACACGATTGTAGCGCGTCGCGGATAATTTTTGGGACGGCTTAGCAACCCTAGGGCGGACGCCAGTCCGCCATCCTTCGGACGCCGTACGCCTGCGTTTCGCACCGACGACGGACTGCGTCCGTCCTACGCGCTGGAGCAACCCCGTAGCGGGCTGCGACGGTGAGCGTTGAAAAGCTTGCGTCGCTTTGAGGAACACGAATTGTTTAGCATGAGCGTAATCCAGCCTTTTGCCTGAGGTTGAACTATGTTACGGCGCGTGCCTTCTCGGCCCAATCCGACAAGTCGCGTGCGATTTGGTCGCGTTTAGGATCCGGCACGTTGAAGAGAGGGAACGCCAAGTCTCTCACTCTCCCGTTCGCCCTTACTTTGATCAGGAGCGCGTAGCGGCGCCAAAATAGGAGTTGGTTCCCGCCCCAACCACCCGCCGTCCAAGGC
>CAXUGD010000248.1:0-5262 GCA_964250355.1 uncultured Acetobacteraceae bacterium
GATCAGCCCCATGGCCACCCCCAGGATCGCGAGCACGACCAGGATCTCGATCAGCGTGAAACCATCCGTCCGGCGCATCGGCCGCAGATCAGCGCCGGACCGGAGCGTATGGCAAGTTAACACGCGGAAAATGGGGAGAGACCGTGCCTACATCAAACAAGGACGACACGCGGCCACCGCGCTGCACAGCCGGGCCTGCTTACGATGTCAGCCCCCCCGGGGTCGGGCGGGTGGGGCCACGGCGGCGGCCGGCGCCCGAGGGGGTTGGTGTTGGGGGGCCCCGGCAGAGGGCGGACGATTGCGGATCGTGGTAGCCCGGATAGGGACAACCTCCATGGCAGAGACAGCTAGAGCGGCTTGCGCCTCCGCTTCTGCTCGTCGGCCCCGGCCGCCCCGATGCTGATCACCTCCACCTCGATCTCGGAGGCTACCTCCTCCGCCTTGGTGCGGGGGTGCAGCGTCTCCTGGGCGGCGTTGGTTGCGGCACCGGCGGCGGCACCGGCGGCCTGGGCGACAGACGCGCTGATGCTGGGGGCGGTGACTTCGCCGGTGGTCTTGCCCTGCGCGGTGATGCCGGCGGTGTTGGCCAGGTGCAGTGCGGCCAGGTTCACGTTGCCCGACGAGCGCACGCCCGCCTCGCCTGCGTCGATCGTGCCCTGCGGCGCGGTCAGGTCGATGTTGCCGGCTGGGATGGTGGGCAGCGGCTGCTGGGTGGCGATGCCGGCGCCGCTGGTGGGAATGGCGGGGCTTTCCACCAGCCCGCCGGTGCTGTCGTAGCTCAGCACCGGCGGGCTGTACACGATGGTGGTGCGCGCGCCGATGCCGGCGTTGATGTCGCCCTCCGCCGACCAGATCTGGATGTTGCCGCCCGCATTGGTGAAGATGCGGCTCTGCCCCAGCAGCACGCTATCCTTGGCAAACACGTCGATGTTGCCGAACCCGTTGGTGATCAGCCCGGTGCCGCCCCCAGGCGCCACACCGCCGGAGGTGCCCAGCACGATGTCGCCGCCGGGCACCAGCACGCTGATGTCGCCGCCATGCTCGGTCGCCACGCCGGCATCGAAGATGGCGGGTGAAGTCCCGCTGGGAATGAGTGCCGAGCCGCCCTGCGGGTAAGACGATCCGCTCGCCATGGTGATGGCACCGGCATAGCCTTGCGGTACGCCGGCCTTGGCGCCCGATGTCGCGGTTGCCTGGCCGTTGATGCCGGGCAGCAGCGTGTCGATCGCCTGCTGGCCGCGGATGTAGCTGCCGCTGAAGCGGCTTGCGGTGTCGGTGTATTGCTGCCCGCTGGCCAGGAGTTCGGCGTAGAAGACGCTGCGCAGAAACGCGTCCTGGCTGGCGGCCGGAACCAAGGCACCGTTGAGGAAGAAGGCAAGCGCGCCCTCCTCCGTGCCCGTGTAGCCGTAATTGGCCCCCAACCAGCTCAACAACCGGGCGGCATAGGTCTGCTGCACCTTGCCCGCGTTCGCCGGGTCGGTGATCGGCAGGGCCAGGTTCGCCTGGTTGCCGCCGTTCAGGTAGAGGTTGGCAAAGGCCGCGTAGTCCGGCCCGCTGCCCAGCCCGGCCAGCACGCTGATCCCGGCGCCTCCGGTCAGGCTGACCGGCGCACCCGTGTCCAGCGACCCCAGGCTCTTGATCGAGCCGTAGCTCAGAAGCTGGGTGGTGCTGTTGGACACGCCGATCTGGCTGATGTTGCGGCCTGCATCCACCTCCAGCAGCCCGGGCCCGCCCACGTAGAAATACCCGCTGAGGATGTCGCGCCCGGCCGACACGACCGAGACGGATTGCGGGCTGCCGTTCAGGAACAGGTTGCCGCTGCCCTCCACGGTGCCGATATCCACCCGCTGGTTCTGCTGCACCGCGCCCGGCGTGGCGTTCGGCCGCGTGCCGCTATCGACGATGTCGCGTCCCGCCACGATGCGCACCGGTTTGGCGGCGAGGTACCAGTTCGGCAGCGTTTCCGTTCCCGAAGGAAAGCTCAGCGTCTCGCCCGTCACGAAGTTCAGGATGTCGCCTGAAACGGCGTAGAACAGGGCAGGTGCGGAGGCCTGCGTATCGAGGTAGCTGACCGTCGGCGTGTCCGGCGCCAGTGCGAAGAGTGCCAGCGGCGACTGCGTCGTGCCGGCGCCGATGCGGATGTCGGTCAGAGTCGTGCCAGCAGGGCCGCCGACATCGGCGGTGAAAGCCGGGTCGTCCGGGGTGGACAGCCCGGCAGGATCGGCGCCGGACAGGTCGATGTTGAAGCCGTTCGCCTCGATCGACTTGCCGGCGAGGAAACTGACCTGCTCGCGCGGCGACGGCATGGTTTCCAGCCCGAGGGTGGTGGCACCGGTCGGGTCGCCATAGGCGATGCTGCCGGTCGCGGCCGTGACGCTCACCTGGGACGGGTAGATGATGCGGCCATCCGTCGCCGCGTCGTTCACGATCGCCTGCTCCGCGTCCAGGAGCGGCGCATAGACCGGGGTGACGTTGCCGCCGGCGGCGAAAAGGCTGATGGCGGTGTTGGGCGTCCACAGCGTGAAGCCTGTGGCACCTCCGGCATTGTCGAACCCGCGCGTCAGGCTGGCCGGGACCTTTGTCAGGCTCTGTTCGGTCACTCGCCCGGCGTCGCCCACACCGTCCAGCACCAGGTCCCGCATAGTGTCGATGCTAACGGCACCGTCACCCGGCACGACCGTGATCCCGCCATTCGGCGCGTAGGTGGGCGTATAGGGGTCGATCGGGCGGGGATCGGGCGCCACCAGCGCTAAGGTGTTGTTGAACTGGGTATCCAGCCGGCCCACGGCACCTGCGACGACTGTGATGTTGCCGCGAAGGTCGATCAGCGAACCGTTGACGGAGCCGCTCGAGTCCGCACCCTGGTCCGAAACGCCGTAAGCCTGGGCGTCGAGCGGGTTGAGCGTCCCACCTATGTGGACCGACAGGTCGCCACCGCCGGTCGAGACGGTCGAAAACGACCCGTTGGCCGAGACGACCCGCCCGGTGGACCCGATGGCAACAGCCAGGCCCTCCCCGCGCAACTGCGAGATTTCCGAGACCAGCGACGTGGAGCGGCCCGTCATCTGGCCGGCATCGAGCGCCGCGGAAACGCTCACGTTCCCGCCGCCGAGCGCGCCGATGCCCTGGAACCCGACCAGTTGCGCCACCGGCCTCGTTTCGGCAACGCTCGTGTCGCCGGGCGTGTAAGGAAGGGCAAACGTGCCGAAATTGATCCACCACGCCGTCGATTGGCCCAGCTGCGTGCCGCCCTGGCGCCACAGCCAGTTGCCGACGGCATCACTCGGGACGAGGGGGAAGTTTACGCTCTGTGTGGCGGCGCCGTACAGGTCCCCGGTCAGGCTTCCCCCCGCCGCCACCAGCACGTCGCCGCCGTTGTTGGGGTAATAGGCCTGGTAGTCGCGCGAGAAGATGCGGTTCACGTAGCTGGTCTCGCCACCCGGCGCGATGAAACCCTTGTCCTTGCCGGAGGGCAGCCCCTCGCGCTTGAGGTCGTATGGCGCGTTGGCGGCGGCACCGCCCGGCAGCGGGTCCTGCGTGCCGGCCGTGTAGATGCCGTACAGCGAACTCTGGTCGAAATCGCCGCCCGCCAGCAAGCTCAAATCGCCGGTGCCAGTGCGGATCACGCTGAACGCCGGGTTGGGATTGTTTTGCGAGTCGGCAATGTAGTGCTGGTCGTCCAAGATCAGGCTGCCCGGTTGCTGATAGGCGGTGTTGGCCGGGCCGCTCGATGCCGCCTCCAGCACCGAGCGCGGCACGACCGCGTTGCGGTCGGCACTGGCCGTGTCGGCGCCGGCCACGAAATCGAGGCTCCAGGACTGCGATCCGGCCGGCAGCATGGCCGACAGCGCGTAGAGGTAGCCCTGCACCTCGTCCTTGCCCTCCCGGACGGCCGGCCGCAGGTCCAGCGCCAGCACGCGGTCGCCGCTGGCGGACACGAACACGGGAAGCGTGTTGGAGGGCAGGAAGGCATTGGCCGGCAGGGGTGCGGTGGCAGCCGTCAGCGTCAGCTGCGACGACTGGTCGTTGAAGGTGGACAGGAGCGTGCCCGCCGGGATCACCAGCGGGTTGGGTTTGTTGCCCGTCATCCCAACCCCCACGAGCTGCACCGCGACGGGGAACACGCTGCCGGCAGCGGCCGTGCTGCCGATGGGGATGATAAAATTGGCCGGGAAGTAGCTTCCCGCCTGGAAGAACCTGCCATTGGGGAAGGTGATGGCGGCGGTCGATACGAAGCCGCCGGCCGGTATGACGACCGGAAAGGGCGTGACGCCATCGGATTTGAGCGTCTCGACGCCGGCTTGGAACGGTATGGCCGTCCCTGGTCCGACAGCGGCCGTTGCCACGCTGATGTCGTAGTTCAGCGACACCGCGCGGGTCTCGTCGAAGATCGTGCCCCGCCCCAACTCGATGGACTGCGTCGTCTTGTGGTGCTCCAGCACGGCCGTGGTGCTCGACGGCAGCACGAGGTCGCCGTCCAGCGGGTCGGCC
Organism: uncultured Acetobacteraceae bacterium; assembly: GCA_964250355.1. Lineage (GTDB taxonomy): Bacteria > Pseudomonadota > Alphaproteobacteria > Acetobacterales > Acetobacteraceae > BOG-908. The sequence goes on from CAXUGD010000248.1 coordinate 4,492, forward strand.
CTGTGCGCGGCCACGATCCAGCCGTCATCGGCCGGCAGGTAATCCGACCGCGCCGTGCTCGGCGCGACGAAGCCGTCCGACACGCTGCCGTTGACGGTCAGGTCGTTGGCGGCGCGGAACACGATGCTGCCCGGCTCGCCCGAGCCGTCGATCCCGGCCACCCGCGCGGTGCCGTAGCCCACATCGTCGTAACGCAGCGCCGAGAAATCGAGGTCCCCGGCGATCGTCAGCTTGCCGCCCGAGGCGGCGCTGCTGTCGATCTCCACCCCCGGCCGCAGGTGGAAGCTGGTGCCGTGGCCGGACAGGCCGGCGAGGCGTGCCGCCAGGGCCGGGTTGGCGCCGGCGGCGGTCATGAACGCGGTGTTGTCGGCGTCGATCTGCGCCAGCGTCACCGCATTGGGCGGCACGGGTGCGATGCCGCTACCCTGCACCACCGTGCCCGCCGCATCCTGGGCGGCGTACGCCGTCCAGCCGTACAGCGCCACGCTCTGGGCACCCAGCACGCTGATCGGGGCCGAGGCCGTGATCGCCACGTCGCCCGTGCCCACCCGCGGCGCGTTCAGCACCACCTGCCCCTGCGCCACCGGATCCGGCGAGGACACGTCAACTGTGCCGCCCAGCAGCAGCAGCGAACCGGCAGCGGTGGTCAGCGTCACATGCGCGCGGTTCTCCGCGTCGATCGGCGCGCCGGTGCTGTCGGCCGCCAGCACGGTGGCGTGCGCGTCCAGCACGCCCCCGGCCAGCTCCCGCGCCCAGGCCTGGTTGAGCGCG
>CAXUGD010000249.1:0-5249 GCA_964250355.1 uncultured Acetobacteraceae bacterium
GCCCGGCACCGTGCCGGGCGGCACGAAAGGGCGGGCCGCGTCGTGCACCAGCACCACATCGGGCCCGTACGGCGCCAGCGCTTCCAGCCCGGCGCGCACGCTGTCCTGCCGGGTGGCGCCCCCGCCGACCACGGGCAGATGCGGCAGGCCGGACAGGGCGGCACCGATCGACACCGCGTCGCCCACCGGCTGGATCAGGGCAACGTGGGGTGCCAGCGCCTCGGCGGCCCAGCGCACGGCAGGCCGGCCAGCCAGGGGGGTAAACTGCTTGGAAACCATGCCGCCAAAACGGCTTCCCGTTCCGGCGGCGACCAGGAGGGCGGCGATGCGCATGGCGCGGTGTGGCTGCCGCAAACGGGCTTGGCAAGCCGTCTGCCCTGCTTGGCAACCTCAGACGAACAGCCGGTCCACCTCGATCGCCACGCCCGGCAATGCAGCCACCTCCAGCGTGTCGGACCTGCCCAGCGTGGTCACCACGCGGTAGGCGCCGTCACCGGGCGTGCGGTGAACATGCACGGCGTTGCGCGACAGATCGACGATCCAGTACTCGCCGATGCCGGCACGGGCATACACCTCCAGCTTCACCCCACGGTCCAGCCTCAGGCTCGAATCGGAGACTTCCACCAGAAGCAGCACGTCCCCCGGACCCGGATGCTCGGCCGGATACCCGCGCCAGCCCGGGCGGGCCAGCACCAGGTCCGGGTTCGGTTCGGTCACCCTGCTCAGCACCACCGGGTTCTGCACCCGCACCTTGGCCCGCCCGCTCACCGCCAGAACGAACATCTCATTCAGGGCGTCAACGACCAGCGCGTGCCGGGGACCGATGGCAGACATCTCGACAAGCTGGCCTTCAATGAGTTCGACACGGTCGTTCCAGTCGAGTATCCCAGCCTCCGCCATGCGATGGTACTCGGCCGTGGACAGGCGCCGTATCGGCACCTCCTGGCGGCTCAACACGTCCGGTCCTCCGTCCACGGCCTTCCCCATGCGCGCTGTCGCCAGCGTGGCCGTTTGCGCATCCGATTTCAACACGCGCGCGGGCCAGTCGCGCTTTGCCGCATTGCAGCATAGGCCTGATGGCGCTAGCCTGCCTAAATCATGGGCAGTGCACTAGAACCGATCACCCTGGCCCCCGGCGTCACCATCGAGACGCCCGTCATCCTGGCGCCGATGTCGGGCGTCACCGACCTGCCGTTCCGCCGCCTGGCCAAGCGCATGGGCACCGGCATGGTGGTCAGCGAAATGATCGCCTCCTGGGCGATGCTGCGCGAGAACCGCAACACGCTGCGCATGGCCGCCCTGGACGAGGGGGGCGGCCCGCGCGCCATCCAGCTCGCCGGCTGCGAGCCGAAGGCCATGGCGGAAGCGGCCCGCATGTCGGCCGACCTGGGCGCGGAGGTGATCGACATTAATTTCGGCTGTCCGGTGCGCAAGGTGGCGGTGGGCCAGCAGGCCGGCTCGGCACTGATGCGCGACGAGGTGGCCGCGGCGCGCATCCTGGAGGCCACCGTGGAAGCCGTGCGCGTGCCGGTCACGCTGAAGATGCGGATGGGCTGGGACCACGAAAACCTGAACGCCCCCAACCTGGCCCGCATCGCGGAGGCCAGCGGCATACGCATGGTCACAGTGCACGGCCGCACCCGCCAGCAGTTCTACACAGGCACGGCCGACTGGGAGTTCGTGGGGACGGTCAAGCGCGCCACCCGCCTGCCGGTCATCGTGAACGGCGACATCGGCACGGTGGGCGACGCGGCGCGCGCGCGGCAGGCCTCTGGCGCCGACGGCGTGATGGTAGGCCGCGCCTGCTACGGCCGCCCCTGGTTCCCCGCCCAAATTGCCCATTTTTTAGGCACCGGCCAGATGCTGCCCGAGCCGGACCTCGCCGCCCAGCAGGCGGTGCTGCTGGAACACTACGACGCCATGCTGGCCCATTTCGGCACCGAAGCCGGCCTGCGCCTGGCTCGCAAGCACGTGGCCTGGTACTCGCGCGGCCTGCCCGGCTCGGCGGAGTTCCGCGCGGCGGTGATGCGGCTGACGGAGGCACGAGCGGTCGTGGCGCTGGTGGGTGCGTTCTACGCCCCGCTGATCGCCGCCGGCGTGGCGCGCGAGACGCCCCCACCCGAACCCGAGGCGCTGGCCGCATGAGGCTGCCGCTCGCCCGCAGCCGCGCAAAACTGTCCGTCGTGGGCCCGGCACCGGGCCCGGCCGCACCCGATCCCGCCGCCATGCTGTCCGCCCTGCCGGTCGCCTGCGCGCTGATCGACGAGGCCGACCGCTTTCGCCACGCCAACCCGGCCGCCGAACAGTTCTTTGCCCTCTCGGTCGCCCAACTCCGCCATTTGGCCCTGGGTGACCTGATACCCGCCGACTGCCCGCTGTTCGCCCTGATCGGGCAGGTGCGCATCGGCCACGCGGTCGTCTCCGACCACGACCTCGATTTCGACAGCCCGCGCCTGCAGCGCCGGCGCGTCACCGTGCAGGGCACGCCGCTGCCCGAACAGCCAGGCCACATCCTGCTGACCTTTCAGAGCGAGTCCGCGGCCCGCACGCTGGACCGCCAGCTCAACGTCCGCAGCGCCGCCCGCTCGGTGGCCGGCATGGCGGCCATTCTGGCTCACGAGGTGAAAAACCCGCTCTCCGGCATACGCGGCGCCGCCCAGCTGCTGGAAAACACGGTGGGCGAGGCCGACCGCGAGCTGGCCGTGCTGATACGCGACGAGGCCGACCGCATACGCGCGCTGGTGGAGCGGGTGGAGGCGTTCGGCGAGAAGCCGGTGGTGCGCAGCGCCGTCAACATCCACCGGGTGCTGGAGCACGTCAAACGCCTGGCGCAGAACGGCTTTGCCGCCCACCTGCGCATCACCGAGCGCTACGACCCCTCGCTGCCGCCCGTGCTGGGCAACCGCGACCAGCTGGTGCAGGTGCTGTTGAACCTGGTGAAGAACGCCGCGGAGGCGATCACGAGCGAGGCGGACCATGGCGAGATTACGCTGATGACCGCCTACCAGCACGGCGTGCGCGTAGCAGTGCCGGGCACCAGCCGGCGCGTGCACCTGCCGCTGGCCGTCACCGTGCGCGACACCGGGCCGGGGCTGTCGGCCGACATACGCGACAACCTGTTCGACCCCTTTGTCACCACCAAGCCGGCCGGCAGTGGCCTGGGGCTTGCACTGGTCGGCAAGATCGTGGGCGAACATGGGGGGCTGGTGGAGGTGGACAGCCGGCGGGGGCGGACGGATTTCCGGATTTCTTTGCCTTTGTTTGATGAGAAGGAAGGGGTTCTTTTTTGAAAAAAAGAACCAAAAGGCTTTTGGTACTTCAGGGGCGCACCGGTGGTAACGCACCCGCCAGAACTCACAACTTCTTTGCTTCTTTGTTTGGAGAAAGACGTCTTTCCTTATGATCTTGCCGACCATCCTGGTCGCTGACGACGACCGGTCCATCCGCACCGTACTCACCCAGGCGCTCGGCCGCGCCGGCTACCAGGTGCGCGCCACCGGATCGGCCGCCATGCTCTGGCGCTGGGTGGAGGAGGGCGAGGGCGACCTGGTCATCACCGATGTCGTCATGCCCGACGATAACGGCCTGGACCTGCTACCGCGCATCCGCCGTGTGCGCCCCCTGCTCCGCGTGATCGTCATGTCCGCGCAATCCACGCTGATCACCGCGGTAAAGGCGGCACAGCGCGGCGCGTTCGAATACCTGCCCAAGCCCTTCGACCTGGCCGAACTGCTGGCCGTGGTCGGGCGCGCGCTGGCCGTCAGCACGCCGGTCGCCGAAGCCCCCGCCACACCGCGCGACGCCGAGGAAAAGCTCCCGCTGATCGGCCGCAGCCAGGCCATGCAGGAGATCTACCGCACCATTGCGCGGCTGACGACCACCGACCTCACGGTGATGGTCAACGGCGAGAGCGGTACCGGCAAGGAGCTAGTCGCCCGCGCCCTGCACGATTACGGGCGCCGCCGCTCGGGCCCGTTCGTCGCCATCAACATGGCCGCTATCCCGCGCGAGCTGATCGAAAGCGAGCTGTTCGGCCACGAGCGCGGCAGCTTCACCGGCGCCCACCATCGCAGCCAGGGCCGCTTCGAGCAGGCCGCCGGCGGCACCCTGTTCCTCGACGAGATCGGCGACATGCCGCCCGAGGCGCAGACGAGGCTGCTGCGCGTGCTGCAGGAAGGCGAGTTCACCTCCGTCGGCGGCCGCGCGCCCATCCGCGCCAACGTGCGCATCGTGGCCGCCACCCACCGCGACCTGCGCCAAGCCATCCGCGCCGGCCAGTTCCGTGAAGACCTGTTCTACCGGCTTAACGTGGTGCCGATCCGACTGCCGCCGCTGCGCGAGCGCGCCGAGGATGTGGCCGTGCTGGCTCGCCACTTCCTGGAGCGCGCGCGCGAGGCGGGGCTGCCCGCCAAGACGCTCGATGCGGGCGCCATCGACGCACTGCGCCGCCAGCGCTGGCCGGGCAACGTGCGCGAGCTGGAAAACCTGATGCGCCGCCTGGCCGCGCTGACGCCCGACGAGACGATCACCGCCGAGGCCGTCCGCGGCGAGCTGGCCGAGCCGGCGGCCGATGACGGCGCCGGCCCGGGCGCGCCACGTGACCTGGGCCAGGCGGTCGAACGCCACATACGCCACCTGCTGGGCGGCGCCGGCGACGCAGTCCCCACCCGCGACATCTACGACCAGGTGATCGCCGAGGTGGAGCGCCCGCTGATCCGCATGACCCTGGCCGCCACCCGCGGCAACCAGATCAAGGCGGCCGAGATGCTGGGCCTGAACCGCAACACGCTGCGCAAGAAGATCAAGGACCTCCATATTCCCGTGGTCCGCGGCGTGGGTTAGCCTCAGCGCGTAGCGGCGGCGGCGTCTCGCCACGCCGGAAACGGACCGGAGTGCCTCCATGCGCATCGCCCCCATCGTCGCCTGCGCCGGACTTGCCGCGTGCACATGGGCGGGCAGCGGCGCGGACCAGCCGGCGCCGCCGCTGGTGCTGCTCGACTCCTACCTGATCGCCCACGGCATGGCGACGAGCTACGCCGAAAACCCGGATGCCGACATTGCCGTGATACAGGAACTGGCGCGGCTGGACGGGCGCGCGGCCGATGCCGTGCGCGCGCTGGCGCAACGCCGCGGCGGCAACGTGGCGCAAACCTCGCAGGCCATCGCGGCACTCATCGAGTACGCCGCACGGCAATCCGCCTTCGCTGAACGCTGAAATCGGCCCCAAACGCAGCACGATGCACCGGGAG
>CAXUGD010000250.1:0-5247 GCA_964250355.1 uncultured Acetobacteraceae bacterium
GTGGTGCGCCGCGCCGGCACCCTGCTCGCGTCCCTGGAACGCGACCGTGCCCCGGTGATCGCCGACCTGCCGCTGTTCGCCGCCCTGCAAGACCCGCCCGCCGACCCGCTCAGGGCGCTGCTGGCCCAGACCGACCTCGACTCCCTGAACGGCCGCCAGGCCTTGGACCTCCTCTACCGCCTCCACGAGGCGGCGCAGGACGCCCCGGCTGCCCTGGCCGGGGAAAACTGACAGCCGGCCCCTGATGGAGCCTGTTGTCCGTTGTGCAGTGCGGCTAGGGTGGCGGCGATGCCCCATACGCACCCATGTTGACCGTTCCCCTGCCGCCCGAGCCGGAAGATGCAGCCGCGGTGCTGTCCCACGCGCTGCACGGCTTGCGGGCCGGCGGTGCCCGCCCCTCGCGTGACACCGTCCTGTCCACCTTCCGCCGCCACCTGGCGCGCATCCAGCAGCATGTGCGCCAGGAGTTCGAGACCTACCGCATGGCCGGCGTGGAGGCCGCCCAGCGCCTGGCCGCGCTGACCGACGGCACGGTGCGCGTGCTGTTCGACCATGCAGTGGACGAGGCGGCGGGTCCGGCCGGCCTGTCCGACCCCGTGGCAGTGGCGGCCACGGGCGGCTACGGGCGATCCATGCTGGCGCCGTTCAGCGACGTGGACCTGCTGTTCCTGGCGCCGGAGCAGCCAGCGCCCGCCACGCTGCGCGTGGTCGAGTACATGCTGTATTTCCTGTGGGACCTGGGGCTGAAAGTGGGCCATGCGACGCGGTCGGTGGCGCAATGCCTGGCCGATTCCGAGGCGGACCTCACGATCCGCACGAGCCTGCTCGATGCCCGCCTGCTGACCGGCGACGCGGCCCTGTTCGACGCCTTCCTGGCCGCGTTCCGCCAGGCGGCGGAAGCGTCCGGCGCCGCCTCGTTCGTAGCGGGCAAGCATGCCGAGCGCCAGGCGCGCCACCGCCGCTTCGGCGAGAGCGCCTTTCTGGTGGAACCCAACATCAAGGAGGGCCGCGGCGGCCTGCGCGACCTGCAGACGCAGTACTGGATGGTGCGCGCGGCCTATGGCGCGTTCACGCCCAACGAGCTGGCCCAGGGGCGGCTCGGCCTGCTGGACGCGCACGAGCTGCGCCGCCTGCGCCGCAGCTGGGATTTCCTGTGGACCCTGCGCTTCCACATCCACTACGTCAGCGGCCGGTCGGAAGACCGGCTCACCTTCGACCTGCAGCCGGTGGTGGGCGCCCGCATGGGCTACACCCGGCACGGCATGCAGGACGGGGTGGAACGCTTCATGCGCCACTACTTCCTCACGGCTCGCGACGTGACCCGGCTGACGCTGGTGCTGGAGCCGGTGATCCTGCGCCACGCCATGGGCGAACCCGCTTTGCAGGTGCAGACCGACCGCGCGCTGCTGGAAGCCGGCTTCGTGCTGGCCGACGGCCAGATCATGCCCGGCCGACCCGACGATTTTGCGGCCGAGCCGATCCGCATGGTGCGGATGCTGCGGTTGGCGCGCGACCGGCGCCTCTGCCTGCACCCGCTGGCCATACGCGCGATGATCCGCCACGAACGCCGCGCGGTGTCGCTGCGCCACGACGCGGAGGCGTGCGGCATCGTGCTCTCGCTGCTGTGCGGCCAGGACCCGGAGGGACGGCCGGACGGGGCGCGCTGGCTGTCGATCCTGAACGAGACCGGCATCATCGGCCGCATGTTGCCCGACTGGGCGCGGGTGGTGGGCCAGATGCAGTTCGACACGTACCACATCTTCACCGTCGATGAGCACACCATCGAGGCGGTACGCATCCTCAACAGCCTGGAACGCGGCAAGCTGGCCCATGTGGCGCCGGTAGCCAGCGGCATCATCGAGGACCTGCAATCGCGCCGCGCGCTGTACATGGCCATGCTGCTGCACGACATCGCCAAGGGCCGCGGCGGCGACCATTCCATCCTGGGTGCCGACATCGCAACCGCGGTGGGCCCGCAATTTGGGCTGACGCCGGAAGAGACGGAGATGGTCTCGTGGCTGGTGCTGAACCACCTGCTGCTGAGCCAGACCGCCTTCAAGCGCGACATCGACGACCCCAAAACGATCTTCGACATCGCCGAAGCGATACAGTCGCCCGAGCGGCTGAAGCTGCTGCTGGTGTTGACGGTGGCCGACATGCGCGCCGTGTCGCCCAAGGTGTGGAACGGCTGGAAGGCGACGCTGCTGCGCGAGCTGTATGCGCGGGTGGCCGAGGTGCTGGCCGGCGGGCTCTCGACCACCGAGCGCGACGTGCGCGTGAAGCGCGCGCGCGAGGCGGCGCTGGACATGCTGGCGGCCTGCGGCTGGAGCGATGCCGACCGCGCGGCCTTTGCCGGCTTGGGCTACCCAAGCTACTGGCTGGGGTTCGACCCCGAGACGCATGTGCGCCACGCGCGCATGGTGCGCGATGCGGAGGCCCGCGGCGCGCCGCTGACGGTGGTGACCGAACCCAGCCACGCGCGGGCGGTGACCGAGGTGACCATCTACGCACCCGACCATCCGGGCCTGTTCAGCCGCATCGCGGGTGCGCTGGCGATGGCCGGCGCCTCCATCGTGGATGCGCGCATCCACACCATGACGAACGGCCGCGCGCTTGACACGTTCTGGGTGCAGGATGCGGCCGGCGGCGCCTTCGACCAGCCGCACCGCATCGCCAAGCTGGCCGTGCTAGTGGAACAGGCGGTATCGGGACATTTGCGGCTGGACCAGGAGATTCCGAAACTCGCCCCCGCGCTGGTGGGCCGCCGCATGCGCGCCATCCACGTGCCGCCGCGCGTGGTGATCGATAACCGCGCGTCCAACAGCTACACGGTGCTGGAGGTGAACGGCCGCGACCGGCCCGGCCTGCTGCACGACGTGACTTCGGCCATCAGCGAGCAGGGGCTGCAGATCGGCTCCGCCCACGTCACCACCTACGGCGTGCGCGCGGTTGACGTGTTCTACGTGAAGGACGTGTTCGGGCTGAAGATCGAGAACGAACGCAAGCTGGCCGGCGTGCGCGACGCGCTGCTGCAAGCCCTGACCGCGCAGGGCGAGGGCGACGCCCCCGCAATACCCGAACCGATGCGCCCAACCCGCCGCGCAGACGCCGCCTGATGCACCCCCCATAGCCCGTAGGGCGGACGCAAGTCCGCCGCTCGGGTGCAGAACGATTCTTGTGCATGCCAAGCTGATCGAACGAAAGACGGACTGGCGTCCGTCCTACAAGACAAAGGAGACGGACTGGCGTCCGTCCTACAGGATAGGGAAAGGAACCGGTCATGAAGCTGGCGACGTTTAGGACAGGCGACGCGTCCGCGCTGGGCGTGGTGCAGGGCGACAGCATCGCGCCGCTTGCCAGCCTGGTGCCCGGCGCGCCCACGGACATGCTGGCGCTGATCGCGCAGTGGGACGCGTGGCGCGACCGCATCCCCCAGGCGCTGCCGCCATCGGCCGCCGTGCCGCTCGCCACCGTCGAGCTGCTGGCCCCCATCGCGCGGCCCGGCAAGGTGCTGGCGATCGGGCTGAACTATGCCGACCACGTGCGCGAGACCGGGCGCGAGATGCCGGACCAGCAGGTGTGGTTCGGCAAGTTGCCCGGCGCCGTCAACGGCCCTTTCGCCGGCGTGCAGATACCGCGCGCGTCGTCCAAGGTGGATTACGAGGTGGAGTTGGTCGCGGTGATCGGCCGGCAGGGACGCCACATCGCGCGCGCCGAGGCCGCGGCCCATGTGTTCGGCTACTGCGTCGGCAACGACGTCACCGCGCGTGACTGGCAGCGCGCCACCCCGCAATGGCTGCTGGGCAAGAGCTTCGACACGCACGCGCCGTTCGGCCCCTGGATCACCACGCAGGACGAGATCGGCGACCCGCACCGGCTGGGCATACGCAGCTTCGTCAACGGCGAGAAGCGGCAGGACTCCAACACGCGCGAGCTCATCTTCCCGCTGTGGGACCAAATCGCCCACCTGTCGCAGGCGATGACGCTGCACTCCGGCGACATGATCTTTACCGGCACGCCCAGCGGCGTCGGCTTCGCCATGCAGCCGCCTTGCCTGCTGAGGGTGGGCGACCGCGTGCGCTGCGAGATCGACGAACTCGGCGCGATCGAGAACGACATGGTGGCCGAGCCCTGAGGACTGTTCCAGTCTGCGTGAGGTTGCCCTAGCCGCTCAGGCCGTCACGCGCTGCCGGGCACTCATGAATGGGCCCACCGGCGCACGATGCGGGGCGAAGCTGGCAAAACCGAAGCCCGGCACGCCCGAGTAGATCGCCTCCATCCCGCCGCGGATCCGATAGGTTTCGTGCCAGATGCCGTTGCCATCGGCGGCGCGGGCGAAATCCTGCCACCAGCCCATGTGCTGCGGGGCTTTCGTGTAGGCCTCCAGGCTCTCGAAGTCGCGCCAGTACTGGCGGAAGCCAGGGTGCAGGAGGCCGAACCACAACGTTTCGTGGGACAGCAGCCCCGCGGGGGGATTGGCCTGCAGCAACCGCAGGCCGCGCCCGATGCGCAGCAGGCTGCGCGCGCCTTTCAGGTTGCGGGCACGGTAGCCGAGATACACCACGACCAAGTCGGGATAGCCGGACAGGTCAACGGAGTGGCGCGGGTATGTCATTGCGGCGGCTCCTCGCAGGTTCTCGGGCCGCATTGACCGGCGGTGCCGATCCAATGCTTACACTGCATACAGCAGGGTTTTGCTTACGGTGTCAACATTGCCGGACAAGAATTACCACCACGGAGAGCTGCGGCCAGCGCTGATACGCGCCGCGCTGGCGTTGCTGGCGGAAGGCGGGGCAGACGCGCTGTCCTTGCGCGCGGTGGCGCGCCGGGCCGGTGTGTCGGCCATGGCGCCCTACCGCCACTACGCCGACAAGGAGGCGCTTCTGGCAGCCGTCGCAACCGAGGGGTTCAACGGCCTGCGCGCGGCCGACGGGGCGGCGGACGCAGGCCAGGCCCTGGCGGCACAGGCGGGGGCGTATGTCCGCTACGCGCTGGCCAACCCGGCGATGTTCCGGCTCATGTTCGGCCCCGCGCGCGTCGGCAACCACCCCGCGATGGTGGCGGCCGGCGAGGCGGCCTACGGCGTGCTCGCCGCGCGGGTTGCGGCAACAACACCGGCGGGTGCCGACCGGGATGCCCGGGTGCTGGGCTGCTGGTCGATGGTGCACGGCCTGGCCTCGCTCTACCTGGACGGCCGGCTCGCCGGGCAGGCCGGCGTAGACGAACACACTCGTGTCTCCGCCGAGC
>CAXUGD010000251.1:0-5242 GCA_964250355.1 uncultured Acetobacteraceae bacterium
AAAACCCCCCCCCCCCCGGCTAACCCACCCTCATACCCGCCGGGGGCGGGGCGGGCTCCCCCCCGCCCCGCCTTCCGCTTACTGCTGGTGAACGGCAGTTCCCTGGAGGTAGTTGTTGGGGTTCTCCGGACTGACATCGACCAGGCTGAACAGCTTGCTGCCGGGGGCAACCTGGATCTGCAAGGCCCAGCCGCATCCCGAACCGCAGGAGAGATTCGCGGTTCCTGAACCGTTGCTGCTCAGGGTTTCGATGCTGATCGGGTAGGTGCTGGTGGAATCGCCACAGTTCGCCGTGTGGTACGTCGTCGTGGCGTTGCCCTTGCCGGCGCTGTTGAGCGTGAAAGTCGAGTACATCGTCGAGAAGCCGCATCCCGTGTTGCCGACGATGGTGGCGGCCCACGGCCCGGCCAGCTGGGCCGTGGACGTGGCGGCCCTGGCGCCGGGGGCGGCGGCGAGCGTGGCCATGGCGAGTGCAGCGGCAATGATCTTCATGTGAGGTCTCCTGTCATGTGGCGGCGTGGCGTCTGCCGAAGCCGGCGGCGCTTGCTGGCCGCGGCGCCCAACAGCCATCCCCATTTGTTTTCCGCTGCTTAAAGGATGTAAAAAGCGGTAAAATCGTGCGAAAACCTGACTGCCTTGCCGCGCCGGCATGCTCGCGTTAGCCTCGATGCCGGCGACGTGAACGAGGCTGTTCCGGTGCAGGCGCCGATCGACACAGTGCAATTCGGTCCGTTCCGCCTGATCACGGCGCGGCGCAGCCTCGAGCGCGACGGTGCGCCGGTTGCGCTCAGCGCGCGGGCGTTCGACATACTGGAGCTGTTGATCGGGGCGCGCGACCGCGTCGTGAGCCGGGACGAGATCGTATCCCGCGTGTGGCCCGGCCTCGCGGTGGAACCGAGCAACCTGACGGTCCAGATGTCCACCCTTCGCCGCGCGCTCGGCGACGGGGGTCCGCAACCCCAGTTCATTGCGACGATTCCGGGGCGCGGTTACCGGTTCATCGGCTCGGTTGCGGGCGATGCGGCGGTGGAAGCGGAACAGGCCGCGGCGGATGTCGGCCCGTGGCGGCGTGGGCCGGTTCTGCGGGACAGGCGGTGGCTATGGAGCGCCGGCGTGCTGGCGCTGGCCGGTGCGCTCTGGCCGGTTCTTTATCGGCCGGGATCGAAGCCGGCAGCGCCGCCTCTGTCGGTCGTGGTCATGCCGTTGCGCGACTTGAGCGACGCCCCCGGCCAGGGATACTTGGCCGATGCGGTCAGCGACGACCTGACGACCGACTTGGCGCTGCTGCCCGGCAGCACGGTGATCGCGCGCGAGACGGCCGACAGCTACCGCGGCCGGGCGGTGCCGGCGCAGGAGGTGGGCCGCGCGTTGGGCGTGCGTTACCTGCTGGAGGGCAGCATGCGGGCGGAAGGCGCCACCCTGCACATCAACGCCCAGTTGATCGACACCGGCGGCGGCGCGCATGTCTGGGCGCAACGCTTCGACGTGCCGCGCAACGCCGTGGACGGCGCGCGCGACCAGATCGTGCGGCGCATTGCCGCCGCGCTCGATGTGGAGCTGGTGGCCGCCGAGAGCGCCCGCGCGCGGCGCGACCGCCCCGACAACCCCACCGCCCTGGACCTGTTCTTCCAGGCCCGGTCGATCTTGGACCACGACGATACGCTGCACGGGTTCCGTACGGCCCAAGAGCTGCTGGAACGCTCGGTCTCCATGCAAACGGATTTCGCCGACGCGCTGGCCGAACTCGGCGGGATGCTGGCGCGCAAGGTGCTGAGCGTGGACGACCCGGACCACGCGGCCGACCTGTCCCGGGCACGCCAGGTGGTTGACCGCGCGCTCGCCGTCTCGCCCCGGAACGCGACGGCGCTCGCGGCCAAGTCAGCCGTCCTGTTCGCAGCCGGCAACATCGAGGAGGCCGCCTATGCGGCTCGGGAGGCGCTGGCCGCGAACCGGAACAACCTGGTTGCCGAAGGCGTGCTGGCGCGGTGCGCCGCCGACCGCGGCTTGCTGGACGAGGCGGCCCAGGCGCTGCAGACGATCCTGCGGTTGAACCCGAACGCCCTCGGGAACAAGCCGCGTCTGCTGCAATTCGGCTACGTCCGGCTTCTGCAGGGGCGCGTGCCGGAGGCGGTTGACCTATTGCAGCGATCGACGGCGGGCGACGCGGAGCCCAGGCCGGGCATGGACGGCTGGGGCAGGGCGGAGGGCGCGCGCATGATGCTGATCGCGGCGTATTGGCTCGGTGGCGAGACGCAGAAAGCCAGGTCGCTGTACTCGGAATACGCAAGGCTTTGGCCGCACCGGACGGTCTGGCGCATCGGCGCGGCGGCGAGCGGACCGATGGCCAGGCTGCCCGGCTTTGCCCGCTTCCTCGACGCGCTGCGTTCGGCCGGGATGCCGCCCTATGCCGACGAGCATGAGGATGACGGCGTGCCGGCCTCCGCCACGCCGCTGCCGGACGACGATTTCACGCCGACGCCGTTGAGCATACCCGACGCCGAGACGATCGACACGCGGCGTCTGCTGGCCCTGCGGCGCGACGTGCCATCGCTGATGGTTCTGGACGTGGGGTCGGGAGCGGCCGTCATGCCAGGCGCCCACTGGCGGGCGGAGACGGAACAGGCGGACGACGATGCCGCGTTCCTGGAGACGGCACTGTCGCAAAAGGATGCTGCGGACGGGCCCGCCGTGGTGCTGTCCGACGGCACGTTCGACAGCCAGTCCTACAACGCCGCACTCGCCTTGGCCGCACGAGGTAGGCGCCGCGTGCTGTGGTATCGCGGCGGCGAGGAGGCTTGGGCTGCTGCCGGGCAACCCGCGATCGACCGGCGCAATTGACACGGCGGCCGCACGGATGTGGTTAGGGTTTCGACATGGAACGAAAACTCGCCGCAAAGGAGATCGGCATGAATACGCCCAACAATCCGGCCCAACTCGAGACGGATTTCAAGCTCAACGTGGTGTTCAGCTTCGCAAGCCAATGGGAATTCATCTCGTCGGGCGGCGTGCAGGACCAGCAGCGTCTCCGGCTTCCTCCGGGCGGGGGCGACCGGATCCAGACGGTCGAGATAGGCCCGTTGAACTTTGAAGGCCTGCATTCCAGCGATGTGGTGGCTCTGGTGCAAAAGCGCGCCGATGCGCTTGCCTTGCTGAATGAGGCGATCGCCATAGCCTCGATCGAGTTCAGCAACGCGCTGGCGCAAGCCTCGCGTCAGTAGCGCCCGACATAGCCGGCTTCGTGGACAAGGCCCTGCTCCTGCGATAACCCGGCGCCCATTCCATTCACCGATGGCAGGACGACACGGCCATGAACGTTACCGACACCGAGACCGGCCGCGCCCCGCCGCACGACATTAACGTGGTGGTGGAGATCCCGCAGGGGTCGAACGTGAAATACGAGGTGGACAAGAAGACCGGCGCCTTGGTGGTGGACCGCTTCCTGTTCACGCCGATGTCCTACCCCGCGGCCTACGGATTCATACCGCGGACCCTCGCCGAGGACGGCGACCCGGCGGATGCGCTGGTTCTGGTGCCGTCGGCCATCGTGCCGGGCGCCGTCATCCGTTGCCGGCCGATCGGCGTGCTGCACATGAAGGACGAGGCTGGGCAGGACGAGAAGATCATCTGCGTGCCCAACGACAAGGTGCATCCGCTTTACGGCGAGATCACCTCGACCGATCAGCTGCCCGACATCGTGCGCCAGACGATCAAGCACTTCTTCGAGACGTACAAGGACCTGGAGCCTGGCAAGTGGGTGAAAGTGGAGCGGTTCGGCACGCTGGAAGAAGCGCACGACATCATCACCCGCGCGATCGCGGCGGCGGCGAAGAGCTAGGCGGTCAGCGTCCGCTCGATTAGCGCTTCGTAGGCGCGGAGATAGGCGGCCATGTCCAGATGCGCCTCGGCCCAGGCGCGGGCCGCACGGCGCAGGCGCTGGGCGAGTTTCTCGTCTTCCAGCAGCTCCAGCACCCCCTCGGCGATCGCGTCCGGTTGCAGGAACGGGGCGAGCAGCCCGGTCACCCGGTCGGTGACGAACTCGCGGACCGGCGCCGTGTCGCTGGCCACCAGCGCACAGCCCGCCGCCATCGCTTCCCGCAGCGACCACGAGGCGACGAACGGGTAGGTGAGATAGACATGCGCGTCGGACCGTTGCAGCAGCTTCACGTAGGTCTCGTACTGCACGCGACCGGCAAAGTGGACGCGTGACAGGTCTAGCCTGCCTGCCAGCTCGGCCTGCATGTGCTCGCGCCACGTGCCCTGCACGGGCCGGGCGCCATAGCTGACGCCGTCGCCGCCCACCAGGATCACACGCACGTCCGGCCGCGCCGCCAGGATGCGGGGCAGGGCGCGCATGACGACGTGGAACCCGCGATACGGCTCCAGGTCGCGCACCACGTAGGTGACCAGCTTCTCCGTAGGTTTTATGCGGTAGCCGCCCAGCGTCACAACGCGCCGGCGCAACTCGGGGTCGGGCCGGCACACGTCCAGGTTGACCCCTTCCGGCAGCACCGTGATCTTCGGCTGCGCCCAGGCGGGGTAGGTGCTGAGCTGGAATGCGGTCGGCGTCTGGCCCAGCCCCGGGTTGGCCAGTGCCATTAGGTTGACGGTGTTCTTCACGCGGATGCGGGCCGCCATGTCCTCGCCGGCCGGGAACTCGGGGTCGAAACCCACATCGAAGCCATGCATGTTGTAGTAGAACTCGTGGTAGCCCAGCAGCGGCACGTCCGGCCAAACGTCGCCCACATGCAGCATTTCGCCCCAGCCCTGGTGGCCGATCACGATGTCGGGCCTGAAACCCAGCTTTTTCAGGCTGTGTGCGGCGCTCGCCACGATGTCGGCCCGCAGCAAAGCCAGCTCCAGCTCGCGGGCGTAGGGGTGCCATTCGGCCGAGGCGGCGCGCGGCAGGGGGCGCACCACCTTGCGAACGCCGCTCATCTGGTTGCGCTGCGCCTCCGTCACGAACAGCAGCTCGTGCCGGTTCTGCGCGGCCAGGTGGCGCAGCAGGTGAAGGAACTGCGCCGGAAAGTTCTGGTGGATGAACAGGTATTTCACGCCTGCCCACCTAGCCGGGCGGCGCGGCCAGCCGCACGGCTCCGCTCATCGCGCTCTCCGCCACGAAGGTTCAGGCCTGCGGGCTAGCGTTTGCTGCGGGCCGCAGGCTTGCCTGGTTTGCCCGACGACTTGGGGGCCGGGGGCGTGGACGGCTCGGCCGGTTTGCCGGCTGCGCCCGCCGCCCCCAAGT
>CAXUGD010000252.1:0-5220 GCA_964250355.1 uncultured Acetobacteraceae bacterium
GGCGCGCGTGCCGGCCATCAGCGGCATCGGCATCGAGAGCGACCCGGCCATGGCCGCCATCGCGCGTCTCAACCTGGCGGCCAACGGGGCGGCGGCATTCGGCGTGCTGTGTGCGGACGTGGCGGTTTGGCGCGACGGGGCTGCCTACCACCACGCGTTCGTCAACCCGCCCTGGCACAGCGAGGCCGGCACCGCCTCGCCCCTGCCGGGCCGGCGGCAAGCCAAGACGGCCGGCAGCCAGCTTCTGGCGCGATGGTCGGCCTCGCTGGCACGCGTGCTCCGCCACCGCGGCACGCTCAGCCTGATCCTGCCGGCCGACCTGCTGCCGCAAGGCATGGACGCACTTGCAGGGGCGGAGTGTGCCGAGACGACCCTGTTGCCGTTCTGGCCGCGGGAGGGAAAGGCGGCCCGGCTGATCATCCTGCGCGGGGTGCGGCACGGCCGCGGGCCGGGCCGCGTGCTGCCGGGCCTGGTGCTTCACCGGGCCGACGGCAGCTTCACCGCGGAGGCGGACCACGTGCTCAGGGACGGAGGCGCCATCGGCGCCTGACGGCGCAGGCGGTCAGCGGTTCTCCCGGTGGCGCAGGTGCCACAGCCGCTCATGGGCCGCGACCAGGGATTCCAGCGACTTGCGGCGGTTCTGCTCGGCCGGGACGCCGCGGCGGGTCAGCATCGTCTCCAGCGTCTTGAGCAGCTGTTCGGCCACGGTCAGGTCCTGCGCGTCGCAGGCGTGGTGGAACGCCACCAATATCTTGTCGGACAGCCTGCGGCCCTGCCGCGGCGCATTTGCCGCGTTGGGCACCTCAAACGGCCTGGTGTCCAATTCCGCAAACTCGTTCATCAAACCAACACCCTTGCCCGCGCGGCGCCCCAGCACGCCTGCGTAACCAAATGGCATTTCCCCAGTTTGGCGCAAGGCTGGAACGCACGCTCATCCGACGGTATAGGTTTTATTACAACATACAACCGTATTGTTGAAGCCGCATCGGCCAACCGCCGATGCAGACCTGACCTGCGGGCGGAGGGGTGGCGGCCTCAGAACCGATAGCTGGCGTTCATGCCCACCGTCAGCGGCCGCAGGGTGAAGCCCTGCAGGTTGCGCGTGGGGGTGCCGAGGTAGTTGAACTCGTAAATGGGGGAGGCCGAGCCCTCGATGTCCGGCCGCTGGATGATCTTGTTGTTGTTCGTGAGGTTGCGCCCGAACAGCGTCACCTCCCACCGCCCGAAATCCAGCCCGGCCGAGGCATCGAGCGTGATGTAGGACGGCCGCTTGTAGTCCGGGTTGGTGTTGATGACGACGCCGTGGCTCTCCCCCACCCAGTTCGGGGCAATCGAAACAAATCCGCCGATGCGGTCGTTGACGCGGAAGTTCTGCCTGGCGTTGTAGCTGAGGTTGAAGTCCGGGACGCCCGGAACCTTCTCCCCCGGAAACGTCCCGGCGACCAGGGTGTTGTTGATGACCACCCCGTGGTCGAGCCGCGCATTTACCACGCTGCCGGACAGCGCCATCGTCAGCGAGTCGGTGACTTGGCCGCGCAACTCGAACTCGGTACCGTAGCTGGTGGCCGAGCCTGCATTGGTCTGGAACTCGTCACCCGAGGTGACGAGCGGTATCTCCGTCTGGATGTCCTTCCAAAGTATGTAGAAGAAATCGGCGCTGAAGGTCAGCCGGCCACCCAGCGCGCGGCCCTTGTCGCCGATCTCGAAGTTCCACAGCTTGTCCGGACCGAAGTTGCTGGGCGAGTTCGATAGAAGCCCAAGCTGCGCCAGGTCGTAGCTCGGCGTGCCCGATGCGGCCACGTTGCCAGCGACGAACGGGATGCGCCGGTTCTCGCTGCCCAGCCGGAAACCCTTGCTGGCATTGGCATAGATCGTGTTGGTGGGGGTGATGTCGTAGCTGATCGCGAACTTGGGCAGGAACGTGTAGAAGTGGCCCACGGAGGTGACCAGGCCGGGGTCGCCGTAATCGTAGAACAGCTGCTGGAAGGTGCTCTCGCCGTCACGCGAGAACTGGTACCGCGCGCCCGCCGTCAGCCGCAGGTTGGGCAGCGGATAGTATGTCCCTTCGCCGAACACGGCATACTGCGCCGTGTCGTAGGAGGTGATGCTCTGGAAGACCCGGTCGTTCACGATGGCGCCCGGGAATCCGCCGAACAGCACGGTGGGGTCGGCCGGGCTGACGCCGTACTGGTTGGACAGGCTGCTCGCGTCATTGACGAACTCCGTATCGGTCGAGGTGGTATGTTCGTCCGAGTAGTATAGCCCCGCGATCCAGGTGAAGGGCAGCGCGCTCTCGCCCGGAACATAGGGCTTGGAGACCAGGCGAATCTCTTCGGACCACTGGCGCACCGTGTTGCTGAAATAGGTCTCGCTCGGCCGGTTGTTCAGCGCGTTGAACAGGCCGTCCGGCGCGCCGAAGGCCGGGTTGCCATTGTTGTCGGTGCACGACACGTCCGGATCCATGGGGTTGCAGAGATAGACGGCCAGGTTGTCGTAGATGGAGCTGTCCAGCGTGCGGTGGAACTGGCGTTCGTAGTTGCCCGTCACCGCGATCAGGTTGGCAAAGCCCAGGTCGGCGTTGATGGTCAGCGACGGCACGATCAGCTTGTCGCGGCCGGGCTCGGCCACCAGTTTCGGCGTCTGATCGTGCGGCAGGGTCGTGTACTGGGCGTCCGAGTCGCGCTGGTCGAAGTTCTGGAAGAACACCGACGGCGTCACCGAGAGCCAATCGGTTGGCGTCCAGAGCAGCGTGCCGCGGACCACGTTAAAGCCGGTCGAGTTGACGCCGTCCTTGATGGCAGCCCCAGTCGCCGGGTTGACGAGGTTGATGTAGCCCGCGTCCGAGCCGGTTTCGCCCGCCAGGCGCAGCACCAACTGGTGCTCCACCAGCGGGATGTTGATCACGCCCTGCTCGTCGTAGTTCGGGCCGCCGCCGTGATAGGTGCCGGACAGCTCGGTGAAGACGTTGCCCTCGAACACGTCGAGCTTGGGCTGGTTGCTGATGTAGCGCAGCGTGCCGCCCAGGGCGGAGGCGCCGTACAGCGTGCTTTGCGGGCCGCGCAGCACCTCGATCCGGGCGATGTCGAGAAAACGCGGTTCCGAGGCGCCCTCCGTTGGCAGGTTGCGCGTGGTCAGCGAGACGTCGTCCAGGTAGATGGCCACCGTGGCCGTGCCGGCCGCGCTGGAAATGCCGCGTATCTCCAGGTTCGACAGCCCTTCGCCTGCCTGGCTGGAGAACGACAGGTTGGGCACCGAGCGCGTGAGGTCGGCGAAGTTCTCGATATGCGCGGCCCGTATCTGCGCGCCGCTCAGCACGCTCACGCTCAGCGGCACCTTGCGCACGTTCTCCGAGCGTTTCTGCGAGGTGACGGTGATCTCCTCCACCTTGCCGTTCTGCACGCCGGCGGTGCTGCTCTGCCTGTCCTGCCGTGTCTGGCCCTTTGGCGTCACGTTCTGCAGGGCCGCATCCTGCGGTTGCGCCAGCCCTGGCGCGGCAAGTCCTATCCACAGGATCGAGGTAACGGCACGGCGCAACTGACGGCGCAAAATGGTTCTCCCCCCAGAGTATCCAGCCTGGCAATTCCGTATGAAACCGCAGCGTTCCGCAAGCGCTGATTACGGTCCTGCGCGCGGCAGCGCCGCACCGCTATTGCTAAGCAATTTCCATACCTAGGTCGGCGATCGGACGGAGGTTGACACGGGACCGGGCGCCGTGGGGGATGGCCCGCCACCTCCAGCCCTCGAGTGCTCCACCCCCATGCAGCCGGTCGCCCCAGCCTTCAGCCGAAACATGAAGATGATCGGCTGCTTGCTGATCACGCTGTCGTCCGTCACCCCGGCCTCTTCCATCTTCATCGTCGTGCCCGGCGTCGTCGAACAGGCGGGCAGCGGCGCCCTGTTCAGCTTCGCTGCCGCCGCCTTCGTCAGCCTGCTGACCGCCTACGTGTATGCCGAGCTCGCCTCGGCCTTTCCGCTGACGGGCGGAGAATACGCCATCGTCGGCCGCACGCTGGGGCCGCTGGCCGGGTTCGTCGTCCTGGGCGTCAACATGGTGGTGCTGCTGCTGAACATCTCCGTCGTGGCGCTGGGCCTGGGCAACTACATCAACGCCGTGTTTCCTGGGACGCCACTGGTGGGCGACGCGCTGCTCTGCGTCGTGTTCACCACGCTGTGCGCCATCCTCAACGTGCGCACCAATGCGCTGATCACCGGCGCTTTTCTGGGGCTGGAGCTGCTGGCGCTGGTCGTGGTGAGCGTGCTGGGCTTCCTCTACCCCGCGCGCAGCTGGGTCTCGCTCGTGGCCCATCCGGTGTTCCTGCAGGCGGGCCACCTGGCACCGGCCTCGCTGGGCGCCATGGGGCTGGCCACCTCCGTCGCCATCTTCGCGTTCTATGGCTACGGCAACGCGGTTTACCTAGGCGAAGAGATCGCCGACGCGCCCCGCCACGTGGCCCGCGCCGTGCTGTGGGCGCTGGTGATCAGCGTGGGGAGCCAGATGCTGCCGCTGGCGGCGTGCCTGCACGGCGCCCCGGACCTGGCCGCCATGTTCCGGTCCGACACCATGTTCGGCGACTTCGTGCGCAACCGCGGCGGCCCGGGCCTGGGTGCGGCCATCAACCTGTCGGTCGCACTGGCCATCGTCAATGCCGACATCGCGGTGGTGGTGCTGGTGTCGCGCATGCTGTTCAGCAGCGGGCGCGACGCGGTGTGGGCGCCCCCGGTCAACCGCGCGCTGACGCTGGTGCACCGGCGTTTCGGCTCGCCCTGGGCGGCGACCCTGGTCACCGGCGCGCTTGCCTGCCTGCTCTGCTTCGTCAGCCTGGGCCTGCTGCTGGTGATCACGGGTACGGCCATCGTCGTGGTCTATGGCGCGCTCTGCGTGGCGGTGATCGCCGGGCGGCGCACCGGCAGCACCGCGCACGCCTTCTACCGCATGCCGTTCTTCCCCTGGCCGCCGGTGCTGGCCCTGCTGGTCCTGGCCTACGTCATCGTCACCAACCTGCTCGATCCGGCGACGGGACAGCCGAGCCTGATTGCAACGGCGGTCATCGTGGCCTTATCAGCGCTCTACTACGCGACGGTGCTGAGGCGGCGCGGCGCCTGGGTGTTGCGCGAGCCGGACGCCGAGGCCTGAACCGCACCGCCGCCCTGGAGCCAACCGCCATGCGAACCCGTGCCGCCATCCTGCCGCTCTGCCTCCTGTCCCTTGCCTCCTGCGCC
>CAXUGD010000253.1:0-5207 GCA_964250355.1 uncultured Acetobacteraceae bacterium
GAGCTGCCCCAGCGCGCGGCGCTTCTGGCGCCGGCCCACAAGGATGGCTGGTAGCGGGGCCGAGATGGGCGCGGCCGCCCTGCGGCACGAACCGGTGCGGCTGCGCCGGGCGGTCCTGCTGACCCTGGTCCTGACCGTCGCGGCCGTGCTGGTGACGCTCGGCGTGGACGTGCTGGCGCCGGGCGGCTGGACGGTCGTGAAACTATTGCTGCTGGCCTGCCTGGCGGTAAATGCACCCTGGCTGGGCTTGTCGGCCGCTACCGGCCTGATCGGCTTCGCGGTGCGCCTGCTGGCGCGCGACCCCGTGGCCTACGTGCTGCCGCAGCTCGACCGCGTGACGCCGGAGCAGCCAGTCGTTCTGCGCACCGCCATTGCCGTCTGCGTGCGCGACGAGGCGGTGGTACCGGTCTTCGCCAGGCTGGCCGGGATGGCGGACGACATCGATGCTGCGGAGCTGGGCCGGCAGTTCGTGCTGTGCGTGCTGTCCGACACCGCATCGGACGCCACGGCACGGGAGGAGGCGCAAGCGGCGGACGCCCTGCGGGCCGGATGCGGCACGGACGTGCTGTATCGCCGCCGGGCGGCCAATACGGGCTTCAAGGCGGGCAACGTGATGTCGTTCCTGGACGAGCACGCCAGCCGGTTCGAGCTGATGCTGTGCCTGGACGCCGACTCGGCCATGGCGCTGCCCACCGTGATCCGCATGGTGCGCACCATGCAGGCCGACCCGCGTTTGGCCATCCTGCAGGCCACCTTCCACGGCCAGCCCGCGCGCGCGCCCTTTGCGCGCCTGTTCGGCTTCGGCCACCGGCACGGCCTGCGCATCTGGGCCACCGGCCAGGCCTGGTGGCAGGCCGACCAGGGACCTTACTGGGGCCACAACGCGGTGGTGCGGGTGGCCCCGTTCCGCGCGCATTGCCGGCTGGACCCGCTGCCGGACGGCGCCCTCATCCTGTCGCACGACCACGTGGAAGCCGCACGCCTGCAGGCCGCCGGCTGGAAGATCCGCGTGCTGGCCAGCGACGAAGGCTCGCGGGAGTGCCACCCGCCCACGCTGCCCGACTATCTCGGCCGCGACGTGCGCTGGGCGGCGGGCAACCTGCAATACCGCCACCTGCTGGGCCGGCCCGACCTGGGACCGCTCGGGCGGTTTCAGATGCTGCAGGCTATCCTGCACTACGTGCTGACGCCGTTCTGGTTTGCCATGCTGCCGCTGGCGGCGCTGAACGGGGCGCTGGGCGGGGCGCAGGCCGTGCCGCGTGCACCGCTGGCAGGCCTGCTGGCGTTGGGCTGGCTGACGATGCATCGGCCCAAGCTGCTCGGCTATGCCGAGGCGCTGCTGGCACCCCGGCGCGCCGGCGTCGGCCGGCCACGCCTCCGTACCATGGTGGCCGAGCTCGGCTACACGCTCCTGCTGGACCCGGTCATCGCGCTGCAAAAGAGCTGGGCCGTGGTGAGCCTGGCCGCGGGCCGCCGCACCGGCTGGGGGAGCCAGGCCCGCGACGAGCACGCAGTGGGTTGGATGACCGCCGCCGCCCTGTTCTGGCCGCACATGGCGGCCGGGGTGGCAATCCTGGGGCTGTTTGCCGCAACCTCGCCATTCGCCGTGGCAATGGCGACACCGTTCACCCTGGGATTGGTGCTTTCCATCCCTTTTGCAACTTTGAGTTCGTTGCCGGCCCGAATACTGTCCGGAACAAGCGATGCACAGGAGTCCAGGCTGATATAGACAGCAAATCGCTTCCTCTGCAAAAGCGTGGCGCGGCCGGCCAGTCGCGGGGAGGATCGGGATCATGGATAGCGGTCTGACGGCTGCCGACACGGTCGGGGCATCGCACACCGGCCGCCCTGTCCTGATCGCCGTGGCGTTCTACCGCAACGAGACGCTGGTGCAGACGGTGTACGATTCGCTCGCGCGCTGCGCCCTGGACATCGCCGCGATCGCCGGCGAGGTCGTGTTCTTCGACGATTCGCCCGACTACCCGCCTTTGGCCCAGGCGCTCCAACTGGCCGCCTCGTGCTCCGACCTGTTCGCGCTGCGGGTGGTGCGCAACGACACGAACCTGGGTTTCGTCAGGACGATGAACCGCGCGGTGGCCCAGGCGGTGGCCGGCGGCATGGACCTGATCATGCTCAACTCCGACACCGTCGTGGAACCCGGTGCCTTCACCGAAATGCTGTGGGCGGCACGTCAGGACACCATGCACGGCTTCGTCAATCCGCGTTCGGACAACGCCACGATCGCGACGTTGCCGCTGCACGACCGGCTGGGCAGCCGGCGCGGCTCCCAGGCCACGCGGCTGTTCGCCGGCTATGCGAAGGGCCTGCCGCGGCTGAGCTACGTGCCGACGGCCATCGGGTTCTGCATGTTCGTGCGCTGGGAAATCCTGGCCGAGTTCGGCGGTTTCGACGAGATCTACGGCCAAGGCTACAACGAGGAGAACGACCTGGTCATGCGGGCGTCGCGGCTGGGCTACCGCGCCGTGCTGGCCAACCATGCCTTTGTGTCCCACCTGGGCGAGGCGAGCTTCGGCGCCGCGCCGACCACGCGTGAAACGCTGGAGCGGCGGAACCGCGCCATTCTCGATTCCCGCTACCCCGAATACGGGGGGCATGTCCGCCGCTACCTCGACACGCCGGAGGTGATCGCCGAGCGCCTGCTAGCCTGCCTGGTGCCCGACGAGCAGGGCAAGCTGGACGCCGCCATCGATTGCTCCAGCTTCGTGGCCGCCCATAACGGCACCATGCAGGCCGGCCGGCAGACCATCGAGGCGATCGCCGAGCACTGGCGGGACCGTTACCGCGTGCACGTGCTGTGTTCGGAAGAGGTGTTCGCCTTCCAGGACCTGGGCAGGCTGGGCGTCACCCGGGCCGATCCGCACGGCAGCAAGACGTTCGCCGTCATCTTCCGCGTGGGCCAGCCCTACGATTGGAACGCGCTCCAGCGCCTGTGTCTGTCGGGCGCGGTGCTGGGCGTCTATATGCTCGACACGATATCGCTGGATTGTCCCAAGCTCGCCTCCACGCGGCTGCAGAACCTGTGGCAGTTCACGATGGACCATTTCGACATGCTGGCGACACAGAGCCGCCAGACCGACCGCACCATGCGCCTGCGGCTGCGCGTTCCCGATCGGATGGTGTCCGTCATCTCGCCGCACTCGCTCCGTCTCGACGACTACCGGCCGGCCTGCGACGCCGCACCGGCGGGACCGGTCCGCCTTCTTGTCACCGGAAACCACTACGACCACAAATACGTGGCGCCCACGGCCAACGCGCTTGCCCGCGCGTTTCCCGACCGCGAGGTCGTGGCACTCGGCGTGGGCGGCGCCCCGACCCAGGCCGGCGCTGAGGCTCCGGCCGGCAGCCTGCTGGACCTGCCCAACCTCGTAGGGCTTGAAGCCGGCACGCTGGAGGACGCCGCGCTGAGCCGGCTGTACACGGAGGCAAGCGCCGTGGTCTTCCCCAGCTACGCCGAGGGGTTCGGCTTTCCCACGCTCAACACCCTGGCCGCCCGCCGCCCGCTTTTCGCCCGCCGCCTGCCGGTGACGGAGGAGATCTGGCAGGCGCTGGGCCGCAGTCCCAACGTGCACTTCTTCGATACAAGCGACGAGCTGATCGGCAGGCTGCGCAGCCTGCCGGCCTGGCAGCCCGAGCCGCCCCGGCCGGAGCAGGACAGGCTGCGCCCGGCCCGCGAGATATGCTCGGCCCTGGAAGCCGCCATGCAGTCGGTCAGCTACGCGACGGTCGTCGCGCGTGTGCAGGCGATGCAGTTTGCCTCCGACGCGGGCAACCTGGACCGGCGGGCCCCGCTGCAGGATGCCGACATCGCGGCAGGGCTGGTTGCGGCCCAGCTTGAACGCCTGGCGCGGCGCGCCTTCCGGCAGCAGCTGGTGTTCCAGGCGGCCAGGCTGGCCGTGCGGTCCGTCCGCCGCCTGCGGGGTGTCCGCCGCAAGCCGGACGTGTGACGGTGGGGAACCGGCCCCCATGAGGCGCAGGTGATCGACCTCTCGGGTTTCCGCACGGAGGCCGGCATTGCCCTGATATCGGAGCCGCAGGCCTTCGAGGGCGGCGAGGAACTCTACGACCAGACGATCGGCGGTGCGCTGCGGCCGGACGCGCTGGTGTGCGGGCGCGGCGCCCTGCAGCTGGCCTCCCGCCATGCCGGAAGGCCGATCGGCGACGTGCTGGAGATCGGCGCCGGCGGCGGCACCTGCTCGCTCGGCCTGGTCGCCGGCCTGGCGGGCCAGGGCGCGGCACTGATCACCGACACGTCGCCCGCCTTCCTGCAGATGATCCGCCGCAAGCTCTCGGCGCTTGGCGCCGATACCGACGGCACGCGCCTGGCCACCCTGGCCGGCGAGGATCTGGCCCGCCTGCCGCAGGGCAGCCTCGACGCCGTCGTGATTGCCTCCGCCCTGCACCATGTCGGCGACTGGCGCGGCTTCTTCGGCGATGCAGCGGGCGTTCTGCGCGAGGGCGGCGTGCTCGTCATCCAGGAGCCGTGCCGCGAGGGCAACCTGATGATGGGGATGGCGCTGGACGTGGCACTCTCGCCGCTGTGGCCGCAAGCGGCGGTGCTCCCGCCTGCCGACGCGGGCAAGCTGGAGCGGTGCCGCGACTCAATCTATTACCTCGCCAACTCCCGCATCGCCAAGGCCGGCGAGGACAAGCACAGCTTTCTGGTGAACGAACTGTCCGATGCCGCGGCCGCTGCCGGCTTCGCGCACAGCACCTTCTACGCCAACGCGCATTTTCAGGACCTGGCCGATACCGACCTGTCGCAGCATGGAGGCGCCTGCTCCTTCGTTGCGTATTTCGACAGTTTCTTGGAACAGCACCATGCGGTCTCGGCCGAAGGCATGGATGCGCTTCGCCGGCACCTGTTTCCTGTGCTCCAAAATCTCGACCGCACCTTTATCGGCGGTGACGGCGCGCCGCTGTTCGGGTGCATGGTCTTCCGCCGCTAAGGTAGGGAATCGATGCGCCGGCGGCGGGCGCATCCAATTTGTCGCACGGCCCGTAGAAGTGTCAGGACCACGATGGAGCGGCTTGCTCCGCCCGGCAAGGAGCGGCACCAATGCTGAACGAGCACCCGTGCGACGCGCACGGCAAGCCGGTGCACATATGCGCCCCCGAGGGAACCGCCCGCCATGCCGCCCGACGCTGCCGACGACTCCCAGCTGATCATCCGCTGCGCTGCCCAGGAC
>CAXUGD010000254.1:0-5190 GCA_964250355.1 uncultured Acetobacteraceae bacterium
ACGCGGCGGCGCTGGCGCCGCTGCTGGCCGACCCGCGCGTCACCGCCATGCTGATCGGCCCCGGTGCCGGCCTGGGCGAGGAGACGCGCGACCACGCGTTGGCCATGCTGGCAACGCGCCGCGCCGTGCTGCTGGATGCCGATGCCATCACCGCGTTCCAGGCCGACCCGCCCGCGCTGTTCCGCGCCGTCGCGGGTGCCTGCGTGCTGACCCCGCACGAGGGCGAGTTCGCCCGGCTGTTCACGGTGGAGGGCGACAAGCTGGCGCGTGCCCGGGCGGCGGCCCGGCTGAGCGGCGCCACCGTCGTGCTGAAGGGCAGCGACACCGTGATCGCCAGCCCGGATGGGCGGGCCGCCATCAACACCAACGCACCCGCCACCCTGGCCACCGCCGGATCGGGCGACGTGCTGGGCGGCATCATCCTGGGATTGCTGGCACAGGGTGTCGCGGCATACGAAGCCGCCTGCGCCGGCGTGTGGATGCATGCTGCGGCGGCCAACCTGTTCGGCCCGGGCCTGCTGGCCGAGGACTTGCCCGACCTGCTGCCCGCGGTGCTGCGCAGCCTGGGCGAGGGGTGAGGCGGCTCAGGAGACGCCGAAGCGGGTAGCGACCTTGCCGAAGGGAGAGAGCAGACGGCCGGCCAGCTTGTAGCCCAGGGCGTAACGGCTGACCACGTAGCGCGGGCTGGGCCGCCCGCCCAGGCCCGCAAGCCACTCGGGCCGCAGCCTGGCGGCCCGGCTGTCGAAATCGAAGGTGACGCAGCGGACCGCACTGTTCCCCAGCGCGTGCCACAGCAGAAGGGCCACGACCTCATCGCCACAGCCAGCGGCCCGCGCCGTCAGCACGCAGTAGGCCGCCTGCCTGTCCCAGACGACCAAGATGGCCGCGGCGGGTGAGCCGGCCAGCGTTTCCGCCATCAGCACATGCCCCTGTCCGTGCTCGAGCGCTGCGCGGCAGACACGCCGGGCCAGCGCCCGGTCACCGGCCGTCCAGCCCGGTGTCAGCGCAGGCTGCAGGAACAGCGCCTCGTCCGCCGCGCCCACGCTGTGCTGGCGTCCGGCACCGGCGACCGCGTCGCGCACCGGGCTGCGCATGGCGTGCCACGACACGTCCGGCGGTGCCGCCGCAACCTCGAAGGCGAACTCCACGGAGGTCTCGTAGCCCAACTCCTGGTAGATCAGCGTGTCGGCCGTGCCGCGATGCAGCTTGTGCCGGAACGCGCCGCAGGGCGGCAGCTGGGTCAGCAACTCCCGGGTGACCTGCGCGCCCCGCAGCATGGTGTTGGGGGCAGCCCCGCTCCCTGGGTCGATGGCGGGCCCGAGCCACGGCGTAAGCGGCGGCATGCCGCAGCACCGGGTGCGGCCCGGCACCGAGCGCATGAGGTAGGGGAACGACCCGACCTTGCGGCCGGATTGCATCACCGCCGCCTCGGCATGATCGCCGCCGGACGCTGCCTGGAGCCACCAGGCCTGGTGGAACACTGTCGGACGCAACGGGTCGAACGCCGGCCCGCCCGCCGGGCTGTCTGGCCTGGCGGCGGCACGCGCAGACCTCCCTGGCGGCATGGCGTTCACGTGCATCCCGTCTCATACCGCGGACGCGGCTCTGAAACGAGGCTGCCAGCCTGCGACGTGGCGCGGCCGTATCCCGGCAGGCGTCCGCGTCGAGGCTGTCAGGCGTATCAGGCCGCCGCTGCGTCCATCAACGTCCGGCCGGCGCGCGCGCCAAGCAAGGGTAACAATTCGTTATCAAACGCCTTCAACGCCGCGCCGATCGCCTGGTGCATGTCGAGGTAGCGGTAGGTGCCGAGCCGGCCGCCGAAGATCACGTTCGTCTCCTGGGCAGCCAGGGCGGCATAGGCGTCGTACAGGTCGCGGTCGGCGGGCGTGTTGATCGGGTAGTAAGGCTCGTCCTCCCGCGCTGCGAAGCGGGAATATTCGCGCATGATCAGCGTGCGGTCGCTCCTGTGCCTGCGCTCGGGATGCAGGTGCTTGAACTCGTGGATGCGGGTGAACCGCACGTCCGCATCGGGGTAGTTCACGACGGAGGCGCCCTGGAAGTCCTCCACCTCCGGCCGCTCGATCTCGAAATCCAGCGTGCGCCAGCCGAGCGAGCCGAACCGGTAGTCGAAATACCGGTCGATCGGGCCGGTGTAGATGACGGTGGCATCGGGCCGAAGCTCGGGACGCACGTCGAAGAAGTCGCAACCGCAAACGACGTTGACCAGCGGGTTGGCGAAGATGCGCTCGAAAATGGCGTGATAGCCGTCCAGCGGCAGCCCTTCGTAGATGTCATTGAAGTAGAAATCGTTGTAGTTGAACCGCACCGGCAGGCGCTTGATCGTCTCGGCGGGCAGCAGCTTGGGGTCGGTTTCCCACTGCTTGGCCGTGTAGGTCTGGATGAACGCCTCGTACAGCTCGCGGCCGATCAGGCTGATCGCCTTTTCCTCGAAATTCTGCGGATCGGCAAAACCCTCGGCCCCTGCGCGCTCGGCGATGAACGCCTCCGCCTCCGACGGCTTGAGATCGACACCGAAGAAGTTGTTCAGCGTCATCAGGTTGATCGGCATGGTGTACATGCGGTTGGCATGGCGCGTCAGCACGCGATGGCGATAGTTGTTGAACTGCGTGAAACGGTTGATCCACGCCCACACATCAGGCTGCGAGGTGTGGAACAGATGCGTGCCGTAGCGATGGAACTCGATGCCGGTTGCCGGGTCGCGTTCCGAAAACGAGTTGCCACCGAAATGGTCGCGCCGCTCCAGCACCAGCACCGGCTGGCCCAGCACGCTGGCGATACGCTCGGCCATCACCGCGCCGAAGAAGCCGCTGCCGGCGATGACGTAGCTGTACTCGTTGGCGCCAATCATGGTCGTTCAGCCCTTTCCGGCGGTGGCCGGCGCGCCGGCGGTCAGAGGTCGAAAGCGGCCGAGACTGCGGCGCGCCTTGGTCCAGAAACTCGAGGCCAGCACCGGCAGATACTGGTGCCGAGGCAGCCGGCGCAGCTTGCGATGGAACAGGCTGCCCGGGTTCAGGTAGCCTGCCAGCCCGATGCGATACTTGTGCAGGCTCGCCACGTAACGCGCCTCGTCCAGCACGGGATGCACGAAATCATGCGATCGCAGCGACGGCGCGTCGGCCTCCAGGTAGGGCGGCCAATGATCGTAGGCAGCCGTGTCGCCGAAACTGTCCAGCTCGGCGCAGGCAAACCCCGCCAAGGCCAGCTCGGTCGGGATGAACCCTTCGCAAAACGGCCAGCCTGCCAGCGTGCCGCGGGCGCGCGCCTGCGCGTGGGACAGACGGCGCGCCCTGAGGTGACGCAAGGCGGCAGCGGAGAACAACGACAGGCATATCAGCTGATGGCGTAGCTCGTCCGGCCGGTACGCGCCGGCACAACTCTCGCGCCAGAACCAGTCCTGCGCCGCCTCGCCCTTCGTCAACCCGACGTAATCGATGCCGCCGCGGGCCGCCTTGCCCACCAAGTCGGCCACCGGCTGGTTGATCACCACGTCGTATTCGAGCTGCAGGACGTAGCCGTAGTCCGGCTGCTCCTGCAGGAAGGCGTAGAGCGGATAGTCGCCGTTGAACCACAGCAGGTTGCCTTCGCCCGCCGCGGCAAACCCCATGGCCAGGAGCGAGGCCTCGGTCACCCGCACCACACGGTCATGCGGGACGGCGACCGGGCCGGACGTCTCGTCCACCAGCACGAACACGTCCGTCCCGCCGGCCACCGCAAGTAGCCGGTCGAACTGGCGCTGGGCGAAGTCGTCCCAGAAATGGGTGCGGAAGACCACCGCGGTCCCCGGCGTCACGGCGCGCTCTCCTGCGCGGCCCCGGCCGCGGCAGGCATCCTGCGCGGCCCCGGCCGCCGCGCCGCGTCGGCATAGACGCCCAGCGTCAATTGCGCGATCTCGTCCCAACCCGGCTGGCTCTGCGCCAGCTCCCGCGCGGCCGCAGCGTAGCGTGCGGCGGCGGCCCGATCCTGCAGGGTGGCGCCCATGGCCCGGGCCAGGGCGTCCGCGTCACCGGGCGGCACCAGCAGGCCCTGCCGGTCGTGGGTGATCGTCTCGGCGAAATTGCCCAGCCGCGAGGCGATGACCGGACGGCCCTGGGCCAGCGCCAGCGACAGCACGCCGCTCGCCTCGATCTCCCGGTAGGGGAACACCGCGACGGACCCGGCAGGGAAGATCGCCGCCACCGCCTCGTCGGCGACGAACCGCGGCTCGATCTCGACGGAGCTGTCCAGGCCCAACGCCGAGACGCGGGCACGCAGCGGCGCCAGGTCCATATAGGCCTGACCGACAATGCGCAGCCTCGCCTGCGCCCGTTGCGCTTGCGGCAGCCTGGCGAACGCCTCGACCAGCACGTCGGCACCCTTGTACGGCTTGATCTTGCCGAACAGCACGAAGGTAAGCGGCCCCTCCATCGCGTCCGGCGCCGAGTCCGACTGGGTGTCGGCCAGCGGCCCATGCGGCAGGTGCGCGAGCTTGCGGGCCGGGACGCCCATCGCCGCCAAGCGCGCAAAACCCTGCTGCGTGTGCACGATCAGGCGGTCGAACGCGGCGAGCGAGCCGGCAAACCCCAGGCTCTGCAGCCTAGCCGTGGGGCTGCCGTTGAACGGATCGGTGTCGTGCACCGTCAGCACCATCGGCGCTACCCGCCCCAAACCCGGCAACATCAGCCGGTCCAGCAGCGGCAAGGGCAGCCATTGGAAGTGGATCACGTCCGGCGGCGAAGCCGCCAGCCGGCGGCGCAGACGAAGCATGGAGACGGCATGATCCACGCCCTTTACGGCCAGGCGCGCCGGCCTGGGCAGCCTCCTCACCATCGGCGACCCGGCGGCGGCATAGAAGCTCGGCTCCACCGCGATCCCGCCGGGACTGCCATCGAGCGCGGTCAATGCCCGGCCATGCAGCGTCACGCGCTGCCCCGCTTTCGCCAGCGCGCCGGCCAGTGCAGTGTCGTAGGGCAGCGTGAACAGCGAAGGGTCGATCAGCGCGACCTGCATCAGACCCCCGCCGCCGCATCGGCCAGCACGCGGGCCGGCGCGCGCGCCGAGGCGGGCGGGTTCCACGTCTGGAACGTCTCGCCCCGGACGGACCGCCACACGCCGATGCCGGTCGCCAGCCGCGCCGCCAGCCCCTCCCGCAGCTTGCCCAGCCTACCCCCCCGCGCGCGCGCCCCGGCCCAA
>CAXUGD010000255.1:0-5168 GCA_964250355.1 uncultured Acetobacteraceae bacterium
GGCCAAGGGCGGCGCCGGCCACCTGACCTCGGCCGGGTTTGCCGCCCGGCCGGGCGCCGGCGTGCTCTCGGCCGACCCGGCCATAAACCCGCGCCTGTACAACGCCAACACGGTGCTAGTGCATTACTGCTCGAGCGACGACTGGTCGGGCGGCCGCTCGTCGTCCCTGCCGTTCGACCCTGCCGACCCGGCAACCTGGCAGTTTCAGGGACGCCGCATCGCGCTGGCCGCCATCGCCTCGCTGCGCGAGCGGCCCGAAAACTTCGCAAGGGCCTCCCGCATCGTACTGGGGGGCAGTTCGGCCGGCGGCCTGGGGGTTACAGTCACGGCCAACGACATCCTGCCGACGCTGCCGGCCTCCGCCACCAGCGTTCGCGTGGTCAACGATGCCGGGTTCGCCATCGAGATCGGGCAGTACGACCCGTCGCTTCCCGCCCCGCACGTCTATAAGGGCGACCCCACGGCGTTTACCCGCCTGTTCGAGGCAGGCATGGCGCTGTGGGGCGGCCGGGGCGACGCCAAGTGCGATGCGGCGGCAGGAAGCCTGCAGGCCCGCGCCGCCTGCTATTCGTCGAAGGTGTTCAGCGGGGGCTATATCGGCGTGCCCGCCTTTATCGCCGAATCGCAGCTGGATACGGTGCAGCTGACCGACGAGCTTTGTCCCGCGACCGACGGGAAGTGCACCGTGCCGCGCGACCCCCGGTCCATGCCGGGCCAGTACGCCACGGCGTTCGGCCACGCCATGGCGCGCAACCTGGTGGGTTCCGGCCCGGCCGCCACCTACGGGGTCTATTCGCCGGACAGCCCCATGCACACCATCCTGACCACGGCCGGGCAGTTCAACACCAAGCGAAGCTTTGCCACCGGCAGGCTTTCGGCCCAGGCGGTGTTCGGCCTGTGGCTGACGGCGGCAGCCGGCCAGCGTGTAGTGGAGGTTGCCACGTCTCCCGGGCTGTAGCCGAGCTTGACAGATCGGGGCCACGCCGCCTAAGACCGGCGCCTCATTTGGAACGCGGGAGACGCACAGGGTCAGCCGGCAGGTGCCGCTTGGCCATGGGCTCGTTTGAACCGCGGTCCGGCCCCCATCAGGAGCCTGGATAGGCATGGCAAAGAAGATCGTCGGCTACGTCAAGCTGCAGATACCGGCCGGCAAGGCCAACCCCTCGCCGCCGGTGGGCCCCGCTCTGGGCCAGCGTGGCTTAAACATCATGCAGTTCTGCAAGGAATTCAACGCCCGCACCCAGACGATGGAGCCGGGCATGCCGGTGCCGGTCGTTATCACGGCTTTCGGCGACCGTACTTTCAGCTTCATCACCAAGACGCCGCCAAACACCTACTTTATCAAGAAGGCGGCCGGCATCACGGCGGGCAGCACCACGCCGGGCAAGGGTGCGTCGGCCGGGCGCGTGACGATGAGCCAGCTGCGCGAGATTGCCGCCCAGAAGATGGTGGACATGAACGCGGGCGACCTGGACGCCGCGGTGAAGATGCTGGTGGGGACCGCGCGGTCCATGCACGTTGCGGTGGTGGAGGGCTGATCGATGGCACAGAGCAAGCGGCTGGATGCGGCCCGCAGCACGGTTGAGAAGCAGAAGAACTACGCATTGGCCGAAGCGCTGAGCCTGGTGAAGACGAACGCGAAGGCAAAATTCGACGAGACGGTGGAGATCTCCATGCGCCTCGGCATCGACCCGCGCCATGCCGACCAGATGGTGCGCGGGCTGATCAGCCTGCCCAACGGCACCGGCAAGACGGTGCGCATCGGCGTGTTCGCCCGCGGCGCCAAGGCGGAGGAGGCGCTGGCCGCCGGAGCCGACGTTGTGGGCGCCGACGACCTGGCCGAGAAGGTTCAGGCCGGCGACATCGCGTTTGACCGCTGCATCGCCACGCCGGACATGATGGGCTTAGTCGGCCGCCTGGGTAAGATTCTGGGTCCGCGCGGGCTGATGCCGAACCCCAAGCTGGGCACCGTGACCATGGACGTGCGCGGTGCGGTGAGTGCGGCGCGTGCCGGCCAGGTGGAGTTCAGGGCGGAAAAGGCCGGCATCGTCCATGCCGGGATCGGCAAGGCGAGCTTTGAAAGCGACAAGCTGCTGGAGAACATCCGCGCTTTTGTCGATGCCATCCAGAAGGCCAAGCCCACCGGTGCGAAGGGCACCTACCTGCAGAAGGTGTCGCTCAGCTCCTCGATGGGGCCCGGCGTGCGGGTGGACGTGGCGAGCCTGGCTGGCTGAACGAGATACGCCCGGCCTGTTCGGCCGGGTGGGCAGGGACGCCGCTTGCGACATCCCGAACCTGTCCAAGACCGCACGTCGCTCCCTCCACAGGAGACCAGGGGCGCTAAGGGGCTGCAAGGCCCGCGCGTGGGAGACGGGAGAAGCCTGACGCGGATAAAGGCGTTTGGCGGTTCCGGCTTGATGTGAGGACAGGCGAACCGGATTGGCTCCCGAGCGGGGCTGATCCAGAGGGCAACCCGGCCTGACGCCACATGGCGTCAGGCCAGATCAGGAGACGGGATTTGGACCGTACGGAGAAGCGAGAGTTCGTCTCGTCGCTCGCGGCCGTCTTCGCAGAGACGTCGATGGTTGTGGTCACCCAGAACAAGGGGATGACCGTGGCTGAGGTGACGGATTTGCGCAGGCAGATGCGGGCGGCTGGGGCGCACTTCAAGGTCGCGAAGAACCGGCTGGCCGTCCTCGCCCTCCATGGGACCCGATTCGACGGCATTACGCCGATGCTCAAGGGACCGACCGCGCTGGCTTGGGCGCGCGACCCCGTGGCTGTCAGCAAGGTGTGCGTCGAGTTCGCCAAGACCAACGAGAAGCTCGTGCTGATCGGCGGTGCGCTGGGCACCCAGACGCTGGATGCGTCGGGTGTGCGGGCGCTGTCCGAACTGCCGTCGCTCGACACGCTGCGTGCCGGGTTGCTGGGGATGATCAACACCCCGGCCACCAGGATTGCAGGCGTGGTCGCAGCGCCGGCCGCGAGTTTGGCGCGGGTGTTGGCGGCCTATGCCAAGAAGGACGAGGCGGCTGCCGAGGCAGCTTGACTTATCGGCAGGTCCGGGCACCGGGCTTGCATGGAACCGATCAAACGCTAATTAAGGACGAGGCAATGGCTGATTTGACGAAACTGGTTGACGACCTCTCCGCACTAACCGTGCTGGAGGCCGCCGAGCTTTCCAAGATGCTCGAAGAGAAGTGGGGCGTTTCCGCGGCTGCGCCTGCCGCAGTTGCGGCGGCACCGGTGGGCGGTGGTGCTGCAGCCGCCCCCGTTGAGGAGCAGACCGAGTTCACGGTGGTGCTGGCCAAGACCGGCGACAAGAAGATCAACGTGATCAAGGAAGTCCGCACCATCACCGGCCTGGGGCTGAAGGAGGCCAAGGACCTGGTCGAGGGCGCGCCCAAGACGGTGAAGGAAGGCGTGAACAAGGACGAGGCCGAGAAGATCAAGAAGGTCTTGGAAGAGCAGGGCGCGTCTGTCGAGATCAAGTAGCTGTTTGTTCCCCCGCATGGCGTATTGCGGGTTTTGAGCTGAACTGGGGCGGGGATCGCTATGATCCTCGCCCTTCAGGCGTTGGCGGGCTGGTTAGGTGGCGCTGGCGACATGGGCCGGGCCGGACAGGATGGGGCGAATCTGATGGACGCAATGACTCCGACTCAGACATTCACGCCGCGCAAGCGGATACGCAAGAGCTTCGGGCGGATCCCCGAGGTAACCCCCATGCCGAACCTGATCGACGTGCAGCGGTCCAGCTACGAGGGCTTCCTGCAGATGCACATCGCGCCCGACAGCCGCACAAACACGGGACTGCAGGAAGTGTTCCGCGGCGTTTTCCCGATCGACGATTTCGCCGGGCGCGGTCGGCTGGAGTTCGTTTACTACGAGCTGGAGGAGCCGAAATACGACGTTGAGGAGTGCATCCAGCGTGGCATGAACTACGCGGCGCCCCTGAAGGTGATCCTGCGCCTGATCGTGTGGGACGTGGACGAGGACACCGGCGCGCGTTCGATCCGCGACATCAAGGAACAGCCCGTTTACATGGGCGACATGCCGCTGATGACGGATAACGGCACGTTCATCATCAACGGGACCGAGCGCGTCATCGTCAGCCAGATGCACCGTTCCCCCGGCGTGTTCTTCGACCACGACAAGGGCAAGACGCATTCGAGCGGCAAGTTCCTGTTTGCGGCGCGGGTAATTCCGTATCGCGGGTCGTGGCTCGATTTCGAGTTCGACAGCAAGGACATGGTTTATGTCCGCATCGATCGGAAGCGGAAGCTGCCGGTGACGACGCTGCTCTACGCGCTGGAGAGCGAGGCGAGCGAGAAGAACCGCACGGAGCGCGTGGCCGCCGGCGAAGATCCGGACACCATCGAGATACGCGGCCTTGACGCCGAGTCGATCCTGAACGTGTTCTACGGCCAGGTGGTGTTCACGCGCACCGCCAAGGGCTGGGCGCGCCCGTTCGACCCCGACGCGTTTCGCGGGTTGAAGCTGTTGGAGCCGCTGATCGACGCGGAGACGGGCGAGGTGGTGGCCGACGCGGATGCCAAGCTGACCGCGCGCTCGGCCCGCAAGATTGCCGAGAAGACCAAGAACGTCCTGATCGGCCGCCCCGACCTGCTGGGCCGCTACGTGGCCGTCGATATGGTGAACGAGGAGACGGGCGAGATCTACGCCGAGGCCGGCGAGGAGTTGGCCGAGGCACGGCTGGCGGCGTTGGAGGAGGCCGGCATCACTGCGTTGCCGACGCTGGCCATCGACCAGGCGAACGGCCCGTGGATACGCAACACGCTGGCGGTCGACAAGAACACCAACCGCGACGACGCGCTGGTCGATATCTACCGCGTGATGCGCCCGGGCGAGCCGCCCACGCCGGAGACGGCGGAAGCGCTCTTCCGTGGCCTGTTTTTCGACCCCGACCGCTACGACCTGTCGGCCGTCGGGCGCGTGAAGATGAACATGCGGCTGAACCTGGAATGCGACGACCAGCACCGCACGCTGCGCAAGGACGACATCCTGCGCACGGTGAAGATCCTGATCGAGCTGAAGGACGGCCGCGGCACGATCGACGACATCGACAATCTGGGCAACCGCCGGGTGCGCTCGGTGGGCGAGTTGATGGAGAACCAGTACCGCGTCGGCCTGCTGCGCATGGAGCGCGC
>CAXUGD010000256.1:0-5163 GCA_964250355.1 uncultured Acetobacteraceae bacterium
GTGCAGCACCTGGCCGGTCAGCGGGCTGCGCAGGGTCACGGCAGCCCGGCCTCGCGCAGCACGGCCTGGTGAAACGCCTGCACGGGGCCGGCATGTACTAAATGAAGGTCGTCCAGCGCCTGGCCGGTGGTGAAGCGGGCAACGTCCTCGTAGTGGCGCATCTGCAGCACGCGGTCCATCACGTCGGCCGCATGGAAGGCGCGGCCATCGGGCGTCTCCGCGTCGCCGATGGTGGCCAGCGCCGTGCGGCATGTGAAGGCGAGCGGAGCGGGCAAGTCGGCCAGCGCGCGGTCGAACAGGCGGCGCATCACCGGCTCCAGTTCGTGGCCGAGCAGCATCTCGCCGGCGAACCCGCTATCGGGCAGTTCCGCGTTGTGCAGGTGGTGGGCTAGGCCGGCCACGAAGGCGGTGGCGGGGTCGGCGCCGTACAGCGGCGACAGCAGCACGCCCAGCACGGCCACCACCAGGCAATGGTCGCCGTGGTTCTCCGGCGGTTCCAGCACCAGCCGCGGCTTGCCGGGACAGGTGGCGCCCGCCCTGGGCTGGCGAACCAGCGCCTCTACGAAGGGCGGCACCGGCGCGGTTTCGGCCGCCTGGCCGAGCGCGCCGCGCAGCGTGGCGCGCAGGGGTTGGGCGATGGGGTGTGCCACCTCGTCGAAGCTGCGGGCCAGCACGGCAGCGGGATCGGCCACGCCGACCACGGCCAGCGCTATCCGGTCCAAGCCGCCCAGGCGCATAGCGGCCACGGTATCGGCGGTGACCGACAGGGCAACCGCTCGGGCGTCCTCGCCCGCGCAGAGCCGGCCCCAGGCGAGGCGGAACGCCCGCACCGCCAGGGAGTCGGGGGAGGAGGCGTCGCGGATGCGCTTGAGGTCGCCAAGTTCGGCGGCCAGCGGCGTGAACGCCTGCAGGCCGCCGGTTGTACTGCCCCCATCCATCAGGCGGCGTTCAGCCAGTCGAGCAGGTTGCGCTCCTGCGTGCCGAAGGCGTGCTCCTCGCGCTTGCCGGCCGGCGTCATCGGCGCCTTGAAGAAGATGCCCAGCTGCTCCTGGATGCCGCCGCGTCCGCGTTGCTTGGCCAGGTCGAGCACCCGGGCGATCTCAATGACGAGGGGGGCGGCCAGGATGCTGTCGCGGCAGAGGAAGTTCACCTTCATCTGCATCTTCTGGCCCATGAAGCCGACCAGGTCGATATTGTCCCAGGCTTCCTTGTTGTCGCCGCGCGGCTTGTAATACTGGATGTTCACCAGGTGGTCTTCCACGTGGTAGCCCAGAATGTCGTCCAGCACCGAGCCCTTGGTGTTCAGCTTGGATTGCAGGCTGTCCGGGTTGTCCAGCGCCAGGCCGTCGCGGTTGCCCAGGATGTTGGTCGAGAACCAGCCCTCCACATACAGCGAGCGGGCGCGGAAGGCGGGGGCCAGCACCGTCTTGATGAAGGTCTGGCCGGTCTTGCCGTCCTTGCCAGCCACCGGCACGCAGCGCGCCTCGGCCAGCCGCGTCAGAGCGGGGATGTCGGCGGCCAGGCTGGGGGTGAAGTTGCCGTAGGGCACGCCCTCCATGATGGCGGCGTAGGCGTAGAGCATGGCGGGGCTGATGGCCGAGTCGTCGGCGTCCAGCCCGCGCTCGAAGGCATCGGCCGACTGCAGCACCTCCAGCGTCAGGTCGGGCCAGCGCTCGACGGAGGCGAGGTTGACCATGACCAGGTTGGCGATGCCGGAATCGTCGCTGTACTGGCGGATGTTGCCGCGGATCTGCTCCACCGCGCGGCGATGGCCGCCGGTGAGCGTGTTGGAGCCGTGGACGTTGCGGCAGTAGTCGCGGCTGCCGGCGGCCGGCCAGGGGCGCATGGTGCGCAGCCGGTCCTCCACCTGGTCGCTCTGTTCGCGGTCCAGCACGCGATGCTCGCGCACGGCGGCGGCAAGGTCGTCGTCGCGCACGTCCCAACCGGCGAAATGCATGTTGCGGTAGGGGGCCAAGCCGGCCACGCCGACATTGGCCAGGGGCAGCCCGGCCAGGTCGTTCGAGCCGGCCCTCAGCAGCTCTATGCCCGCCACCGCCGTGCTGGCAACGGCGCCGCCCAGCCCCACGACCAACACTCCCAGCCGGCGCCCGAGCGCCGCGTCCAGACTCGTATCGGGCATGGAATTCCTAGCATGGTCAGAAGTTGAGCGGCCTGGCCGCGTACGGACTGCAATCTGGGCAGCTTTAAGTCTTTGCCAATACCGTCCGCGGCGCCGTTGAAGAAAGCGAGGCGGCGACGCAATCGCACACATTTGACCGAGGCAGCAAGTCCGGACTATGTCTTCAGTACAGGCCTACGCGGCATGGGCGTTGCTGGCTCGGTAACGGCCGTTGCTGGCAATGCCAAGCCTTGTCCTACCCGGTTGCTGGCAGTGCTGGGAGTTCGCGGCCAGCTGGTGCACCGTTGGTGACCGACCATACGAGGGCATGCTGCTGCCGTTACCGCCTGGGCGTGCCGGCCTCTGCCAGCTGCCGGGCGAGGGCCGCAGTCATGGCTTCGACGGGGAGCGGCCGGCCGAGCAGGTAGCCCTGGACATAGCGGCAGCCTGCGGCTTGCACCACCTGTAGCTGCCCGTCGTCCTCCACGCCCTCGGCCACCACGTCGAGCTTCATGTTCGTGGCAAGCTGCGCGATCGCCTTTACGATGGCGACCGTGCGCGGCTGCGTCGGCAGGCGGGACACGAAGGAGCGGTCCACCTTCACCGTGTCGATCTCGTAGCTGTCGATGTAGCTGAGCGAGGAGTAGCCCGTGCCGAAATCGTCCAGCGCCACGCGTATGCCGAGCCGACGGATGCGGCGCAGTATCTCGGCTGCGACTTCAGGCTGCTTCATGAAGACGCTTTCCGTCACTTCCAGCTGCACCGACCGCGGCGCCACCCGGGTGTACGCCAGCGTCTCCTCCATCTCGGTCACGAAGTGCAGGTCTTTCAGTTCCTCGCCCGACGCGTTCACGCTGAGGTGCAGGTCCAGCGCCGGGAAGGCCTGGCGCCACGCAGCCACCTGCGCGCAGGCTTCCTGCAATACCCAGCGCCCGATCTGCCTGATCAACCCGGAGTCCTCGGCAACGGGGATGAAGTCACTGGGCAGCACCAGGCCCCGCCGCGGGTGGTTCCAGCGTATCAGCGCTTCGACGCCCACGATGGCCTTTGTCTGGGCGTTGCAGATTGGCTGGTAGTGCAGCAGGAACTCGTGGCGCACGAGCGCATTGCGCAGGTCGGTGCGCAACTCGAGCGCCTCGACGACGCTGTCGCGCATGAACGGCGTGAACTCGGCATAGCCGCCGGAATCGGTGCGCTTGGCATAGTACATCGCCGTGTCGGCATCGCGCAGCAGCGTTTCGGGTATGGTATGGCCCTGGCCCGCAGCCACGCCGATGCTGCACGAGGAGAACACCTCGCGCGTCCCGAGCATGACCGGCTGCCGCATCACCTCGATGATGCGTTTGGCCATCGCCACGGCGATCTCCCCTGCCTTCCCGTCCTCGACGATGACGGCGAACTCGTCGCCGCCCAACCGCGCAAGCGTGTCCTGCGGGCGCACGCACGACGTCAGGCGGCGGGCGACATCGACCAGCAGCGCATCGCCCGCCTGGTGGCCCAGGCTGTCGTTGACCAGCTTGAACCGGTCGAGGTCGAGGAACAGCACGGCGCAGCCGGTCTGCCGGCCGGTGCCGCTTTTCAGCGCGAACGTCAGACGATCCATCAGGAAGGCGCGGCTGCGCAGGCCGGTCAGGTCGTCGTGGAACGCCATATAGAGCAGCCGCGCCTCGACTCGCTTGCGCTCCTGTATCTCGGCTTCCAGGGCAGAGGCGTGGTCCTTCAGGTCCTGCACGTCCGTGGTGGTGCCAAGCCATTCCAGGATGCGCCCGGCTTCGTCGCGCACTGGCAACGATTGCGTGCGGTGCCACACGAACGCGCCGTCGGCCGCACGCCGGACGCGGAACTCCACATCCAGCATGCCGTGGTCGCGGGCCTCGTTCCACGCTTCCAGGGTGGCCGGACGGTCGTCGGGGTGGACGGCCTGCAACCAGCCCCGCCCCAGGCTCTCCTCCTGGGTCAGGCCGGTGTAGTGGACCCATTGCGGGCTCGCCCAGGTCCAGTTCCCCTTGTCGCAGGACCGCCACAGCAGATGCGGCACGCCCTCCACCAAGGTCCGCAGCTGGCGTTCGGTCTCGGTGAACTGCGCCTGCAACTGCCGCATGTCGTGCATGTCGGCCGAGCTGCCCACCCATTCGATCGGCTGGCCGGGCAAGGCGGGCAGCGGCGCCGCGCGGGTCTGATGCCAGCGATACGTGCCGGTGGCGGCCTCGCGGATGCGGTGCTCGACGGCGTATGACCCGCTAGACGACGCGGCCGTCCACAGCTCCAGCGTGGCCGACCGGTCGTCCGGGTGGATGGCGGCGGTCCAGCCAAAGCCCAGGCTTTCGGCCGCCGACAGGCCCGTATAGGCGGTCCAGTTCGGGCTGATGAGGATCCGCTGGCCATCGCCGCGGCCGCTGAACACGGCATGGGGCAGGCCGATGGTCAGCGCACGGAAGCGGGCCTCGCTGGCCGCCATGCTTTCGGCGGAATGCTTCTGGGCCGTCATGTCGCGCACGACCTTTACGAAGCCTGTTGCCGGCGCGGCCACGCTCGTCACCAGCCCGGATCCCCAGAAGCGCGAGCCGTCCTGGCGGACGTGCCAACGCTCGTCCTCCGCCCGGCCGCAGGCCAGCGCGGTCCGCATCTCGGCTCCCGGCACGCCGGCAAGCCGATCCTCGGGCGTGAAGATGGCTTCGACGCCCTGGCCCCCCATGGCAGAGGCGTCTTGGCCGAACAGGCGTTCGGCGCCCCTGTTCCAGTAGAAGACGCGACCCATCGGGTCGAAGGCGATAATGGCGTGGTCGGTGACGCCTTCGGTCAGCGCCAGAAGAAGTTTAGAGCCGCTCAGGCTGTCCGGTCGCGGCGTTTCACCCTGTGCTTCGGCCACCCACCCTTCCCCGGACGTTTCTGATTGCCACAGCGTGAGATCGTATCGCGGGTGGAGAGGCAACCGCTGTCACGTTCGCGTGTCGGTCGTGCACGACCGCCTAGTTGAAGGGTGGCGCCCAAAGCAGTCCGCCCCGTGTCCAGGGCCTGTTCAGGCCGCGCGCGAGGCCCGCGGG
>CAXUGD010000257.1:0-5141 GCA_964250355.1 uncultured Acetobacteraceae bacterium
GCTCGGCTTCCGCGGCTCCCGCAAGGGAACCCCGTTTGCCGCGCAGCAGGCCGCGGTCGGCGCCTTTCCCCTGGGCGGCTGGCTGGGCGGCGTGTGGTATGGCTGGTTCCCTGCAGCGCCCTCGGCCGCCCTGGTGGCGGGCGCCACGGGCGCGCTGATGGTGGCCTCGACCACCTTCGCGGCCTTCGCCGGCGTGGTGTCCGACCCGGTGCAGCGCGCGCTGGGGCTGCACCGCGCGCGGCTGCTGCGCATGATCGACGGGCTGGAGCGGCAGTTCTTCGACCCCGGGGCCGCCGGCTTCGCGGTGCACGACCATTACGTCGCGCGCCTGCTGGACGTGTTCGACCTGCTGGGCGCCGCCCTGCGTCTGGCCAGGCTGTGACGCAGGGGGAACGGGACGGAACCACGCCGGGGCTTGCCCGTCATGGGCGGCACATTGCCCGGGACCGCAGGACCATGACCAAAGCCACCGGCTACGCCGCCCGCCACTCCTTCAGCCGCCTCAAGCCGATCGAATTCGACCGCGCCGACCCGAAGCATAACGAGGTGGACATCGCCGTGCTGTTCTGCGGCGTGTGCCACTCCGACATCCACCAGGCGCGTAACGAGTGGGGCAACACCGTCTATCCCTGCATGCCGGGCCACGAGATCGTAGGCCGCGTCACCCGCGTGGGCGGGTCGGTCAGCCGCCACCGCGTGGGCGACCTGGTGGGCGTGGGCTGCATGATCGACAGTTGCCGGCAGTGCGAGCCGTGCCTGAGCCACGAGGAAAACTACTGCGAGGGGCCGAACAGCTGGCTGGCCACCTATAACGGCCCGATGATGCCGGCCGCCAAGGCGCCCACCGGCACCAATATGTACGGCTACGACAACACCTATGGCGGCTACTCCAGCTCCGTCGTGGTGCCAGAGGATTTCGTGCTGAAGATCCCCCAGGCACTGCGGCCCGAAGTGGCAGCCCCCATCCTGTGCGCCGGTGTGACGACCTACTCGCCGATGAAGCACTGGGGCGTGAAGTCGGGCGACCACGTGGGCATCATCGGCTTCGGCGGCCTGGGCGACATGGCGGCCAAGATCGCCCGCGCGATGGGCGCGCAAGTGACCGTGTTCACCCGCACGAAGGAGAAGCTGGACGAGGCGGCCAAGCTGGGCGTAACCGGCGTGTTGGAGAGCGACACCGCAACGGCCGGGACGCTGAAGGCAAGCTTCGACTTCATGCTGAGCACGATCCCCGAGAAGCACGACCTGAACCCGTTCATCCCGATGCTGAAGCGCAACAAGACGTTGGTGGTGGTAGGCGCGCTGGAGCCGCTGGCGCC
Source organism: uncultured Acetobacteraceae bacterium (assembly GCA_964250355.1). GTDB lineage: Bacteria > Pseudomonadota > Alphaproteobacteria > Acetobacterales > Acetobacteraceae > BOG-908. The sequence continues at coordinate 1,320 of CAXUGD010000257.1, forward strand.
GGTCAACAACCAGGAGCGCGCGATGCACCGCACGAGCGTTGCCGGCTCCATCATCGGCAACATCGCCGACACGCAGGAGATCCTTGATTTCTGCGCCGAACACGCCATCGGGCCGGACGTGCAGGTGATCCCGATCCAGGAGATCAACGACGCCTACAAGAAGGTGGTGAGTGGCGACGTGCGCTTCCGCTACGTCATCGACATGGCGTCGTTGAAGCAGGAGGAGGCGGCGTAATCAGGAAGAGATGTGCCTGTGACGTCAGGAATCCGAGTGGCGTAGGGCGGACGCCAGTCCGCCTTTCCGGTCGCCGCGTGTAAACGGTCGGGATAGAGCCTGTGCTGTCCGCTTTGGCGGACTGGCGTCCGCCTTACACGTTCTGCGGACTGGTGTCCGCCCTACTGGAAGCGGGTTCGGTTGTTAACGTTTTCCTAGCTGTTGGCTGATGGGTTGCTTTAGCGCTGCGGTGATGCGCTCGGCCAGCGCTTGCGCGAGGCAGGCGTAGCCGCGGTTGTTCATGTGGAAGCCATCGACCGCGATGAAATCCTCGTAGGGGGTGCCGGCGGCCGCCCAGTGGTCCATCAGCGTGCCGCGGGAGAACAGGTTGACGCCGGTCTCGCCGGCGATGTCGCGCATCGTCTGGTCCATCACGCCGTGCTCGGGCGAGGCCAGGATGCGGGGGGAGCGCTGGTTGTCCATCAGGATCACGTCGGCGCCGGCCGCCTTCAGCTTGCCGATTCCTTCCTCGACCAAATGACGGAACAGCTGGGGCGATTCGTCGCGCACGGCGCCGTTGGCCCCCACCTGCCAGATCACCAGCTGCGGACGCAGCGCCAGCACGTCCGCGTCCAGCCGGGCCAGCTCCTCCGGGGCGTCCTGGCCGCCAATGCCGCGGTTGACGATGGCGAAGTCCGCGCGGGGCAGGCTGTCGTTCAGCGCGCGCTGCAGCAAAGCCGGGTAGGAATGCGCGATGTCGGTCGCCATCCAGCCGCGGGTGGACGACGAGCCGAGGGCCACGGCCAGCAGCGGCTGGTTGGTGGCCAGCGCCGCCCGGGTGTGCGGCAGTTGTGGGACCGGCAGGTCGCCGCTGGGCGGGCAGTCTTCCGCCGCAGCCGCTCCGAACCATAGGCAGCAACAGAGGAGAGCAGGGCCGAACCCCCGCCCCAACGTTCTGACGACAGACTGCTGACGGCTGACCCCTAACCTCAGGTCGCGGTTCCCCCGACGGTCAGCCCCCGCAGTTTTATCGTAGGCTGGCCCACGCCCACCGGCACGCCCTGGCCGTTCTTGCCGCAGGTGCCGATGCCGGCGTCCAGCGCCATGTCGCCGCCCACCATCTCCACCTTGGTCAGGCTGTCGGGCCCGTTGCCGATCAGGGTGGCGCCCTTAACCGGGGCGGTCACGCGGCCGTTCTCGATAAGGTAGGCTTCGCTGGCCGAGAAGACGAACTTGCCGGAGGTGATGTCCACCTGGCCGCCGCCGAAATTGACGGCGTACAGCCCCCGCTTCACCGACGCGATCATCTCGTCCCGGTGGTGGGTGCCGTTCAGCATGACGGTGTTGGTCATGCGCGGCATCGGCGTGTGGGCGAAGCTCTCGCGCCGGCCGTTGCCGGTGGAGCGCACGCCCATCAGCCGCGCGTTCAGCCGGTCCTGCAGGAAGCCGGTCAGGATGCCGTCCTCGATCAGCACGGTGCGGTTGGTGGGCGTGCCCTCGTCATCGACCGTCAGCGAGCCGCGGCGGTCGGGCAGGGTTCCGTCATCGACCACGGTGACGCAGGGGGACGCCACGCGCTGGCCCATCAGCTCGGAGAAGGCGCTGGTCTTCTTGCGGTTGAAGTCGCCCTCCAGCCCGTGCCCGATCGCCTCGTGCAGCAGGATGCCGGGCCAGCCGTTGCCCAGCACCACCTCCATCTCGCCGGCGGGGGCGGCCACCGAGTCGAGCTTCAGCACGGCCTGGCGCAGGGCCTCGTCCACCGCGGCGCGCCAGGTCTCGGGCGCCAGCATGCGGTCGAAGCCTTCGCGGCCGCCCAGGCCGTGGGTGCCGGACTCGCGCTTGCCGTCGCGTTCCACGATCACGCTGACGTTCAGCCGCACCAGCGGCCGCAGATCGGCCGTGCGGCTGCCGTCGGCGCGCAGGATCTGCACCGCCTGCCACTCGCCGTGCAGCGAGGCCATCACCTGGGCCACGCGGGGGTCGCGGGCGCGGGCATAGGCGTCGATCTCGGACAGGGTGGCGGCGCGGCCGGCGAAGCCGTCCTGGGTGATCGGGCTGGCATCGCTGTACAGCCGCGCGTTGGTATTGCGGGGGCCGACGGAGGCGGTGCCCTGACGGCCGGCGCGCACGGCGGCTACCGTGCCGGCGGCCCGCTTCAGCGCGGCTGGGGACAGCTCGCCGGCATGGGCGTAGCCGGTCTCCTCGCCCAGCACGGCACGCAGGCCGAAGCCGGTGGCGGTGTCGTAATTGGCGGCGCGGATGCGGCCGTCCTCCAGCGAGAGGCTTTCGGATTCACGGTATTCCAGGAACAGCTCGCCATCGTCGGTGCCGGCCAGCGCGTCCGCGGTGATCCGTTCGGCGGTTGACCGGTCCAGCGTGGCGTCGGCGCGGTTGAAAAAGAGGTCGTCGGTGGTGGCCAAAGCCGACATGGGCAGATCCTGACTGTAAAGGGCGTGAGCGTCTAGCGGGCGCCGCGCAGCGTGTGGGCGAGCGTCAGTGCGGCGGCGAGCAGGGCGACCGCGGTGGCCTGGTGGGCGATGGCCAACGGCACGGCCACGCCGGTGAGGAGCGTGGTCACGCCGAGCGCGTACTGGGTGACGACCGCGCAGCCGAGGCAGGCGAGCGCCAGGCCGGCGGCCACCGGCAGCACCGCGCGGGCCAGCACCCCGGCCACGATCGTGGCCAGTGCCGCCAGCGCCGTCAGCGTGGCCAGCAGGCGATGGTCGAACTGCACGGCAGTGACGTTTTCAACCAAGTTCCGCCAGAACGGGTGCAGGTCGGCGTAGCCGGCGGGGAACAGCCGGCCGTCCATCAGCGGGAAGGTGTTGTAGGCCAGCCCGGCGTGCAGCCCCGCCGTGAAGCCGCCGGCGACGATCGTGAGCGCCACCAGCACGCCCGTGGCGCGGGCCAGGCGCTTCAGGGTGGCGGCACCCCGGATGGAGGTGGCGACCGGGTTGCGGGTGGAGAGCGCCGTCCACAGCACGGCGGCGAACAGCGCCAGCGCCAGCATCAGGTGCACAACCAGGCGGTAGGGGGAAACGGCGGTGGCCTCGGGTGCCCAGCCGGACGCCACCATGAACCAGCCGACCGCGCCCTGCAGCCCGCCCAGCGCGAACAGCAGCGCCAGCCACGGCACGGTGCGCCGCGGGATGGCGCCAGTCACCGCAAACCACAGGAGCGGGACGAAGAACACCACGCCGATCAGCCGGCCCCAGGCACGATGCGTCCATTCCAGCCAAAAGATCGACTGAAAGCCGGCCAGGTCCATGCCGGGGTGCAGCAGCGCGTATTGCGGGACCGTCTTGTAAAGTGCGAATAGCCGGTTCCACTCCGCCGCCGAGAGCGGGGGCAGAACGCCCGACAGCGGCGCCCACTCCATGATGGACAGGCCCGACCCCGTCAGCCGCGTGGCCCCGCCCAGCACCACCATGCCCCAAATCATGAAGGCGACCGCGAACAGCCAAGCGGCCACACGGTGCCGCCGGCGGCGCTGGGCGGCAGCCTCTATGCTGGGAAAGGAACGGTCGTCGAAGGGCATGGCGCAGGCTACCGGCTGGGGGCATGGCTGGAAAGGCAAAAGCGGGCCGCTTCCGCACTGGGTGTTCAGG
>CAXUGD010000258.1:0-5125 GCA_964250355.1 uncultured Acetobacteraceae bacterium
CGATCGACCTCACGACACTGGACAGTGACGCCGCCTGACCGCGCCCTGCCGCGCCGCCGTGCCCTCCTGGGCGCGCTTGGCCTGTGCTGTGCGCCGGCCGCAAGCCGAGCGCAGGCCTTGCCGTCCGGCTGGGCGGAGGTCGCACCGGGGATCCACGTCCGGCGCGGCGCGGACCAGGACGCAACGCGCGCCAATGGCGATGCCATCGCCAACAGCGCCTTTATCGTGGGAGGCGAGCGGGTGGCCGTGTTCGATCCGGGCGGCAGCCTGGCGGACGGGCACGCCCTGCGTTCGGCAATCCGGCAGCGGACGGGGCTGCCGGTAAGCCATGTGGTCCTGTCGCACGACCATCCGGACCATATCTTCGGGGCCGGCGCGTTCACTGCGGACCGGCCCGCCTTCGTAGGCCACACCCGCCTGCCGGCCGCCCTGGCCGCGCGCGGCGACTACTACCGCAAACGCCTGGACAGCATCCTGGGCGAGGGCCGGGCGGGGCCGGTGGTGCTGCCCACCGTGCTGGTGCAAGACCGGCTGGCGATCGAGCTGGGCGGGCGCATGCTGGCGTTGACGGCGCACAAGCCGGCGCACACCGATTGCGACCTCAGCCTGCTCGACGCGCAAACGCGCACCCTGCTCACTGGCGACCTGCTGTTCGTCAACCGCGTGCCCTCGCTGGACGGCGACCTGGGCGGCTGGCTGGCGACGCTCGCCACCCTGCGCGCGAACGGCACCACCCGGGCCGTGCCCGGCCATGGGCCGGCCCTCGTCGATTGGCCGGCCGCCTCGGCCGACCTCGAGCGCTACCTGACCGTGCTGCAGCGCGAAACGCGGCAGGCGGTGGCCCAGGCGGTGCCGATCGACGTGGCTGCCCGCCAGGTGGCGCAGTCCGAACGTGGCCGCTGGGCCTTGTTCGACGACTATAACGGGCACAACGTGATCGAAGCGTACCGAGCGATCGAATGGGAGTGACCATGAAGCGCGAATTGGCCGCAGCCGTGATCGGGATGTGCCTGGGGGCGGGAACGCTGCACGCGGAGGACGACGCCGCGCGTGCGCAACGCTGGCACGACTTGGCGCACGCCCTGTTCGGCGGCCGCACGGTGGCGGATGGCAGCGCATTCCTGCACCTGCAAGCGCCCGCCCGGGCCGAAGACGCGGCCCTGGTGCCGATAGCCATCCAGTCCTCTGCCCCCACGCCGATCAAGGGGCTTTACCTCGTCATCGACGACAACCCCGCGCCGATGGCCGGCCATTTCAGCTTCGGCCCGGCTGGCGATCCCGCCGAGCTCCGGCTGCGCGTGCGCGTGGACCAGTACACCCTGATGCACGCGGTGGCCGAAACGCAGGATGGCCACCTCTACGGCGTGTCCGCCTTCGTGAAGGCGGCCGGCGGTTGCTCGGCCCCGGCCGGCGCCAGCGAGGCCGAAGCGCTGCGCGGCATGGGCCAGATGAAGCTGCGCACCCTGGCCGGATATGCCGGGGGCAAGCCGCTGCAAGCCCAGCTGCTGATCCGCCATCCCAACTTCAACGGCATGCAGATGAACCAGGTGACGCGGCTCTACACGGCTGCCCGTTTCGTCAACGCCGTCGATGTCAGCTACGCGGGCACGCCGGTGTTCCACCTGGACAGCGACATCTCCATGAGCACCGATCCCGCCATCACCTTCAGCTTCCTGCCGCACGCACCCGGACAGCTGAGCGTGGTCGTGCGCGACAGCACCGGCGCCGTGTTCACCCACAGTTTCGACGTGCCCGCCCAGGGCAGCTAGCGGCCGGCATGCGCGCCGCGCTGTGGCTATTGCTGTGCGCCGGCCCGGCCTGCGCCGCAGCACCCGAGCCCGCCGGCCCCACGGGCGGCGACGTGCCGGCGAGCATCGCGGGCGGCCAGGTGATCCACACGGCGGGGCTGGCCGCACTGCTGGAACACCACGTGGCCGTGCTGGTCGATGTGGCACCCCGGCCCCGGCGCCCGGCCAACATGGCCGCCGGCGCGCTGTGGCTGCCGCTGCCCCACCAAGACATCCCCGGCAGCCTGTGGATGCCCGAGGCGGGGCAGCCCGGCGCATCGGCGGTCGTGGACAGCGTCCTGCAGCACAGGCTGGCCGTGGCGACCGGCCACGACCCTGCGACGCCCATCGTGGTGTACTGCCACCCGCATTGCTGGCTCAGCTGGAACGCGGCCCGGCGGATCATCGATTACGGTTATAGGACGGTGTACTGGTACCCCGACGGCGTAGAAGGCTGGACCGCCCTAGACCGCCCAACCGCACCGGCCAAACCCGAAACTTCCAACCCCCCGTAGGGCGGACGCCAGTCCGCTGCCCCAACAAGCCACCCGCAAGCGCCGCCCACCCAGGCGACGGCAGGGTGGACTTGCTCCACCCTGCGCCTCCGGTGCTACGCTTCGGCGCTGTCTGCAGCCTCGGTCAGCGCCTCGCCCAGCGCCTTGACTTTTTCGGCCGTCTTGCCCTCTGCCTTGCCGGCGATCTTAACCGTTTCTTTGCCCAGCTTGGACACCAGCTTCGCGATCGCCGAACCATCCAGTTCCTTGGCCTGCAGGTGCTTCTTCAGGTTCTCCAAGTCCTTGATGATCGCCTTTGCACCGGGTTCTTCCAGCTTCTCGAGCGTTGCTTCCCAGCCCTCGATGTTCTTGACGGCGGCACCCACCGTCATGCTCTTCACACCGTCCTTGATGTGCTTGATCGTCGCGTCGAATTGCGGCATCTGCCCCACTCCTTCATGCGCAGCCCACGACTGTGGGAGCACGCGTGCACGACGCGGCCGTCCGTGAAGTTGCGGATTCAAATTGTCTCGACCCCGCCTTGCGCAACGGCCGATCGACCATCGGCACCGCCGGCCGTGTCGAAGGCGATGTCGCGCTTGCGGCCGATCAGGCTTTCGCCGCCGTCCAGCACCAGGATCTGCCCGTTGACCGACGGCGTGGCCAGGATGAAGCGGCACGCCCCCGCGATCTCGCCGGGCGTGCAGCTGCGGCCCAGCGGCGGCGCGTGCCAGGCGTGCTCGAAACCCGCCTGCGTCTGCTTGCCGCTCAGCAACGTGATCCCCGGGGCGATGCCGTTCACCCGGATGGAGCCGCCCTCCTGCGTCAGCGCCAGCGCGAGCAGCCGGGTGGCGCCGGCCAGGGCCATCTTGGCGACCGTGTAGCTGAAGAAGTCCGGATTGGGGGCCGCGACCTTGTGGTCCAGCAGGTTGATCACGTTGCCCGGCCCGTCGCACGCGGCGGCAAAGGCCTGCGCCAGGAACACCGGCGCCGCCAGGTTCGGCTGGTGATGGCTATCCCAGCTCGCGAGATCCATGCTCCGCAGCGTGTCGTAGCTGAAGCTGGAGGCATTGTTGACCAGCGCGTCCAGCGCTCCGAAACGGGTGGTGCAGTGCGGGATCAGGGCGGCCACGGCCGCACGGTCGCCCAAATCGGCCTGCACCGTGTCGCAGCGCCCGCCGGCGTGGCGGATGGCCTCGGCCAGGCCCTGCGCCTCGGCGCCCGAGCGGCTGTAATGGACGATTACGTGCCAGCCATCGCCGGCCAGCGCTTCCGCCAGCGCCGCACCGATGCGCCGGGCCGCGCCGGTGATCAGGACGCGCTTCACCGCGGGCGCAGGCGGTACAGCTCCACGCCGGCCGCCGCCGTATCGTTGAAGATGTCCGGCTTCACGATCGAAACGCGGCAGGCCTCCACACGCGCATTGGCCAGGCACAGCGCCACGAGCTCTTCGGCCAGGGTTTCCAGCAGCCCGGTATGCGGACGCGTGGGCCAGGTTTTTACGGCGGCATGGACGCTGTCGTAATCGATGATGGTGGCCGCCGTCTCGGGTGCCGCACCGTCGGTGTGGGCGAACATCTCGACATTGACCAACAGCCGCGTCGGCCGTTCGGGGTGCTGCTCCCACGGGTGCAGGCCGATATGCGCTTCAGTCTGCACGTCGCGCAGCACCACGCGGATGTAGCTGCGCTGCGCGTCCCACAGGTCACCCATGTGGCGCGGTGCCTGGCTAGAAGCCCGTGAAACCCACTGCCGGGTTGGGCGTGCCACGGTCGGCAACGGCGGCAGGCCTGGCGGGGCGGGGCGCGGTCTTCACCAGAGTCGCCTTGCCGTGACGGGAAGCTGCCGGGCCCTTGGCGGCCGCGCTGGCCACGCTGCTGCGGGTGCTGGGCGCACTGCCGCGCATGGAGAGCAATAGGAAGGTGATGTCGTTGCGGCTGAGGTCGATCGCGGCGTCGGTGGGCGTCTGGCCCAACACGTTCTTCGTGTCGAGCTGCGCGCCGCGGTTCAGCGCGTCCTTGGCGGCGGCCAGGTCGCCGCGGTTGATCGCGTCGAACAGCGCATCGTTGGGCGACATCTCGGCCGCCACCTTGTCGGACGGGATCACGACCGCGTCGGCATCCGGCTGGGCGCCGGGGATGGAGGGCGGCGGCGCGGCCGGCTTGTCCTCCTTCTTGCCGCCGCCCTGGTCGTCATCGTCCTGGTGTCGGGCCGGCAGGCCGGACCGCGAGCCGCCAAGGCCCGACCCGCCATAGCTGCCCGCCCCGCCCGTGGTCGGGCCAATCTGGGCAAGAGCTGGAAGAGACACGAGGCAGACGAGGAGTGCGTATCTGATCATGTGGCCCGCATAGCATGAGAATTGTCAGGAAACACGCCGGATTATGCCATGTTTGCGGTTCGCGCTGCACCCTGGCCAGGATCAGGGTGCGAAGCGGATGCGGTGCTACGCATTCATTCGTTTTCTTTGCAACCGCTTTCCCCCAGTGCTATGCTCCACCAGGAACCGGGGTGGCGTTTTACACCACGGCCCCCCGCAGGATATTAAAAGCACGGCCCCGTAATGGTCCGGGCCCCCTGCAGTCTAGAAGAAGACGGAGACTGTAAGGCTCCACTTCTTGCAACGCAGAACGATCGAGACGACCAATGTCTCTCTCCTCGGTAGGCCGGGCGGCGGATTCCGCCCGGCCTTTCTTTGATACATCACTCAGTTGAAGTTACGCTGTCCAAATCAGCAGCAGGCAGAGCGGTCGATTCGTTACTTGGTCGTATGCGTCCTGTTCTATGTGCCGAGTCTCCCGTCAGCCCATACGTCAGTCCGCCTCGCGCCGCCACGCAACTAGGATC
>CAXUGD010000259.1:0-5119 GCA_964250355.1 uncultured Acetobacteraceae bacterium
CGTCGCAATTGCCGCCATCGTCATGTGGTGGACCTGATTGAGTCTGGACCCTAGCCGTCCAGCGCGCGGATGGCGGCCTCCAGCTGCGCGGCGTTGGCCTGCGGCGAGCAGGACCGCTCGACGAATTCCCGGGCCTGCGTGCCGAGCCTGACCCGCTCGGCGGGATCGGCAAGCAGAGCGCCCACCGCGCGCGCAAGTGCCTCGGCGTCGCCCGCCGGCACCACGCGGCAGTTGGTGCCGTCCCGCACGTAGTCGGCCAGGCCCGGCGTGGCACTCACCACCACGGCCTTGGCGGACGACATCGCCTCCAGCAGGGTGGAGACCCCGCCCGCGTGGATCGACGCAGACAGCGGCAGCACGACCACGCAGGCGCCGGCGAGCAGGTCGCGGTAACCCTGCCCATCGAGCTCGGCCCCCATCACGCTGACCCGGGGGTAGGCAGCCCGGTCTTCGGCCACTGCGCGGCTGCGTATCACCACCGCGCGGCCGATGCGGGTGCTGGCCCGCTGCAGGGTCGCGTAGTCGCGCGAGTAGTCGTCGCCCACGGCCAGCACGTAGCCGTCCGGCCGGTCGGGTGCGGCCGCGAAGAAGTCCGGGTAGGTCAGCGTCAGCACCGGCCGGACCGTGCCGGGGCGGGCACCGACCGCGAGCAGGCCGGGCACCTGGCTGCTGCTGAGCGGCAGGATCATGTCCGCGCGCGGCACCACCAGTTTCAGGATCGCGTTGCGCAGCCGCCACTTACCCGGCAGGCCCACGTCGTAGATCACCACGCGGCCGCGGAAGCCCAGCAACCGCCGCAGCAGCAGGATAGCCAGCGCGCTGGATTCAAAGAAGCACAGCACCACCGCGCTGCTCCGGTGCAGCAGCAGCACGCGCAGCGCGCGCAGCGGGTCGATGCCGCCCAGGATGGCATGCGAGCCGGCCCAGGGATTCCAGGGTTTGCGGAACGGATCGAGGCGCCGGGTGCTGTATCCCAGGCCTGCCAGGTGGCGGAACGTTGCCTCGCGGTCCGGCGCGCCGGGCGGGGGCGGGTCGGTCCAGGTCTCCCAAAGGCTGTGCGGCGGCAGGACGACGATGCGGCGCCGCCTCAATCGTCGCCCCCGTGCACCGTGTCCAGGTCGGCGAACCGCGTGAACTCGCCCTCGAAGAACAGGTCGATCTTGCCGGTGGGCCCGTGGCGCTGCTTTTCCAGCAGCAGCTCCGCCTTGTTGTGCACCGTCTCCATGTCGCGCTGCCACTTCTCCAGCGCGTTCTGGAACTTCTCCTCGTTGTCGAACGCCATCTGCTTGGGCGCGCGCTGCTGTAAGTAATATTCGTCGCGATAGACGAACATCACCGCGTCCGCGTCCTGCTCGATGGAGCCGGATTCGCGCAGGTCGGACAGTTGCGGCCGCTTGTCCTCACGCGATTCCACCGCGCGCGACAGCTGGCTCAGCGCCAGCACAGGGATCTTCAGCTCCTTGGCAAGCGCCTTCAGCCCCTGGGTGATCATGCTGATTTCCAGCACCCGGCTTTCGGCGCGCACGCCGGCGGACGGGCGCATCAGCTGCAAGTAGTCGATCACGACCAGGCCCAGCCCGCGGGTGCGCTGCAACCGGCGGCAGCGCGTGCGCAACGCCGAGAGCGTGATGGCCGGCGTGTCGTCGATGTAGAGCGGCAGGTGCTGCAGCTTCTTTGACACGCTGACGAACTTCGCGAAATCGCGCTCGCCGATCTCGCCACGGCGTATCTTGTCGGACGACACGCGCGACTCTTCGGAGAGCAGGCGGTTGGCCAGCTGCTCGGCACTCATTTCCAAGGAGAAGATCACCACCGTGTTCTTCGGCATCGCCTCCGGATCGGTGGCGCGCGCGTTGGCCAGCATGCTTTCGGCGGCACCGAAGGCGATCTTGGTGGCCAGCGCGGTCTTGCCCATGCCGGGACGCCCGGCCAGGATCAGCAGGTCGGAGGGGTGCAGCCCGCCCGTCTTGCGGTCCAGGTCGCGCAGCCCGGTCGATAGGCCAGAGACGTGGCCGGCCTGCTTGAAGGCCAGCTCGGCGTTGGTGATGGCGTGGGCCAGCGCGGTCGAGAACACCATCATCTTGGTGTCCGCCGTGCCGTGGGTGGCCAGGTCGAACAGCGACTGCTCGGCCAGCTCGATCTGCTTGGTCCCGTCCAGGTCAGGCTCGGGGGCGAAAGCCTGATTGACCACCGTCTCGCCGATCTCGATCAGCTGGCGCCGCACCCAGGCGTCGTAGATGGTGCGCCCGTAATCGGCCGCGTTGATGATGCCCACCATCGCCGTCAGCAGCTGGGCGAGGTAGGCCGTGCCGCCCACCTCCTCCAGCACGCCGGTGTGCTCGAATTCGGCGCGGAGCGTCACCGGGTCGGCGATCTGGCTGGCCTCGATCCGGCGCGAGATGGATTGGTAGATGCGCGCGTGCACCGGGTCGGCGAAGTGGTCGGCGAGCAGGAACTCGCTGACCCGGTCGTACGCCTTGTTGTTGGACAGCAGCGCGCCCAGCAGCGCCTGCTCGGCGGACAGGTTGGAGGGCGGCATGCGCTGGGACAGGCCCAGCAGCGGCAGGTCGAAATTCGTCATCAGCCGGTTCTAGCGCACCCGAAGGGCGCGTGCAGCGTTAACCCGGCCTGTGGATGGCTGTGGAACCTGGGGGTGCTTGTGTGATGGGCGAAACGATGGAGATGGCCAGGACGGACCTGGACGCCCCGGCCAGGCGCGAGCTGGCGGCAGCCCTGGCGCGGATCGAGCGTGACCGCGGGCTGGTCGTGCGCCTGGCGGACATGTTGGGCGGCACGGTCAACATGGTCGGCCGGTTCGGGCTGCAGCGCTTCGGCATGGCCGATTTCGCGCAGGAAAAGGTGGGCGAGGTCGCGCGTGCGGCGCTCTCCCGCGCCTACGACCTGGCGATCCTGGGGCTGGACCGATCACCGTCCAGCCGCACCCGGCTGGCGCGCGCCGCCGTCATCGGGTCGGGCGCCTTCAGCGGGTTCATCGGGCTGGCCGGCTTCCTGCCCGACGCCACCTTCACCACGCTCGCCATCATGCGGGAGATCGCGCGCATTGCGGCGGCCGAGGGCGAGGACCTGTCCGGCGAGGAGGCGCGGCGCGCCTGCCTGGAGGTGTTCGCGCTGCGCAGCGAGGCGGGTGAGACCGAGACCGACTACTTTGCCGCCCGCTTCGCCATGCAGGGCGGCCCGGTGGCCCGCCTGATTGCCGAGGCGGGCAGCCGCTTCGGCGTGGTGTTGGGCGAGAAGTTCAGCCTGCAGGCGGTGCCGATCGCCGGTGCGGTGGCCGGCGCGGCGCTGAACGCGGCGTTCCTGGACCACTACCGCAACCTGGCAAAGGCGCATTTCGTCATCCGCCGCCTGGAACGCACCTATGGGCGCGACGTCGTGCGCAGTGCGGGCGAAATGCTGAAGAACCACGGCCGCGACGCGCCGTTCAACGCAGCATGAGCGAGACACTCGACGAAGACGAGGAGGGCCTGCCACCGCAGTCGCAGGCCGGGCTGCCGGGCAGCGAGCAGGCGATGGAGCCGCGCCCGCAGGCCGAGATGGCCCGTTACAACGCAGCCGGCCGGCTGGCAGGCCGCGTGGCGCTGATCAGCGGCGGCGATTCGGGCATCGGCCGCGCGGTGGCCATCGGCTTCGCCAAGGAGGGCGCCGACGTGGCGATCACCTGGCTGAACGAGCACGAGGACGCGGCAGAAACGGTCCGGCTGATCGAGGCGGAGGGGCGCATCGCCCTCAGCATCCCGGGCGACATCGGCAACCACGATTTCGCGCCGCATCTGGTGACGCAGGTGGTGGCCCAGTTCGGCCGCATCGACATCCTGGTGAACAACGCCGCCGAGCAGCATTTGTGCGAGCGCTTCGAGAACATCGACGTGCACACGGTGGAAAGCACCTTCCGCACCAACATCCTGGGCTATTTCTGGCTGACCCGCGCCGCCCTGCCGCACATGGCAGCCGGTAGCTGCATCATCAACACCACGTCGGTGACGGCGTACAAGGGCGCGCCGGAGCAGGTGGATTACGCGGCCACCAAGGGCGCCATCGTGGCGTTCACCCGCAGCCTGGCGATGCAGCTCGTGGGCCGCGACATCCGGGTCAACGCCGTGGCGCCCGGCCCGGTCTGGACGCCGCTGATCCCGGCCAGCTACCCGGCCGACCGCGTGGCCCACCATGGCGAAGCGGTGCCGATGAAGCGGGCCGGCCAGCCCGACGAGATTGCGCCCAGCTTCATTTTCCTGGCTTCGGCCGACGCCAGCTACATGACCGGCCAGGTTCTTCACCCTAACGGAGGCTCAGTGGTCAACGGATGATCTACGCGCAAACCGCTCCCGAACCGGTCACCCCGCCGATGCCGGCGCCCCCTCCACCATCGCCCCCGGGGACCGACCTGCCTGGCCCGGGCGGCGAGGATATCACCCTGCCGCCCATGTCGGAACCGGTGCCGGCCATCTAATTCTGCGCCGCACCCGCCACGCGTGTGAACCGTGACAGGGCCACCGCATCCTCCGGCCGCTTGGACTGAAAGAAGGTGTAGCTCAGCGTGATCTCGTGCACGTCGGCCGTGTTGCGGTCGGCGGCCAGCTGCGGATCGACGAAAAAGGTGACCGGCATGCGCACGTGCTCGCCGGCCCGCAGCCGCTCCTCGTTGAAGCAGAAGCACTGTATTTTCTTGAAGTAGGCGCCCACCTTCTCGGGCGTCACGTTGAATGCGGCATGGCCCACGATGTCGTGGCCGCTCTCGTTCGTGGCGTCGAAGAATGCCATCGCGTCCTGGCCCAGATGCACCGTCACGCTGCGCTGCGCCGGCTCGAACCGCCACGGCAGGTTTGGCGCCACGGTGGTGTCGAAGAACACCGTCACCACGCGGTCGCTCGGCCGCGAGGCGTTGGCGTCCACCCGCTGCGTCGTGCCGCCCGCGCCCGTGAACTGACAGAACAGGCGGTACAGCGTCACGGAGTAGGAGGTGATGCCCACCATCACGGCCAGGACCGCGATGAAACCGATAACCGTGCCGCGCTTGCTGTGCATGGCCTGCAATTGAGGGCGGGCCGTCGGGCGGGCAAGGCCCGGGCTAGAGCATGATCGCATTAGGTTGACCTTCAAC
>CAXUGD010000260.1:0-5117 GCA_964250355.1 uncultured Acetobacteraceae bacterium
GCGGCGCGGGTGAACGAGGCGGCGCGGGAGCGCGCGGAACCGCGGCTGGCCCGCCGGCCGCCCGAGTGAGGTGTTTGCCGGCGCCGGGTTGCATCTCGATAGCAGTACCACGCGCACGGGTTGGTGGCGTAAGGGTTCTTCGGCTTGATAACGGACAGGCTGTGCGGCTTTGGTGAGCCTCGCGCCTTGCCGCGCTACCGAGATCGTGAAACGGCGGGAACCGCGTGCACTTTCTTGCGAACCTGATCGATGATGGTCTGCGCGAGCGCTTCCGATCCTTGCGGCAGCCGTACGTCGATTTTGACCAGGTTGCCGTCGACCGTCATCAAAGCCGCACCATGAATGGCCGTGTTGTCCCGACCCAGCCTGCTATCCGTGCCCATACCCTGCCGCCCGGCGGGTGTACAATACTCTACATCTGCAGGGCCGTGCCTGATCACCGTGTCGGTCAGATAGGGGCCGTGCGGGAAAACCATGGTAAAATCAGGTTCCTCCTCTCGCGCGGAGCGCACCAGATCGGGCCGGGCAGGAAACAGCCGTGCCGCAATCCTGGCGACGTCCTCGCGGCCGGAGGTGAAACCGTTTATCCATTGCAGTTCTACAACCGGCCCGTTCAAGGCAGGCTGGTCGCCGTATAGATTTGCCGTCGGTTGCCGAGTGGGCATGATGAACAGTTCGGCGCCGTTTGAGCCGTAAATCTGCTGGCACTGCCACCCGGCTGGCGCAAGGACGGCCAAGTCCCCGGCCGACACGTAATAGGACAGGGCAGAGGCCATATCGGCGGGCAGCCTCGGCGACTTGCCGTCGTCTTGCGGCGCCGGCGCCGGCCCGCTCATGCCTTCGCTGGCACAGCCGACGAAGTTAACAGGTTGCACGGGTTCTGCGCCTTGGCCGGGTGTGGGTATTCCCAGCCAAGGCAGGCCCAGAACGGATAGGATCATACACCTATAAATCATTTTGGTCCTGTCACGGCTTTAAATTGTTCATCAGATGAAAGGACGTCTTCGATCGGCACTGGTTGGGCTGCTGTTCGAGTGTAAGCCCTAAAAGGAACGATGCGGGCTATTAGTGAAATATCCGACGTTACCCCCCTGAAGTGCCGTCCTGCCCCGCAATAAACCCCAGCAGCGTCTCCAACCTATCTGCGTCCTCGAACGGCTTGTCCCATCTTAGCCGTGCTACCCGCGGAAAGCGCAGCGCCACGCCGGATTTGTGGCGCGTCGAGAACTGTGCGGCGTCGAAGGCGATCTCCAGCACCAGGCCGCGTTCCACCTCGCGCACCGGGCCGTAGGCCTTGACCGTGTGGTTGCGTATCCAGCGGTCGAGCTTCACCAGTTCCTCGTCGGTGAAGCCGGAATAGGCTTTGCCCACCGGCACCAGCTCGCCGTCCGCGCGCCACAGGCCGAACGTGTAGTCGCTGTAGTAGCTGCTGCGCTTGCCATGGCCGCGCTGCGCATACATCACCACCGCGTCGATGGTCAGCGGGTCGCGTTTCCATTTCCACCACAGGCCTTTGGGGCGGCCGGGGACGTAGGGGCTGTCCAGCCGCTTCAGCATCAGCCCCTCGATGGAGGCGGCGCGGGTGCCGGCGCGTACGGCCGCCAGCTCGTCCATCGTGGCGAAGGGGATCAGCTCGGAGAGGTCCATGCGGTCGGACGGGTTGCGCGCCATCCAGTCCAGCAGCCGTGCGCGGCGTTCGGTGAACGGCAGGGCGCGTACGTCCTCGCCGCCGTCGAACAGGATGTCGTAGAGCCGCACGCGCAACGGAAATTCCCGCACCAGTTTGGCCGATGCCGTCTTGCGGTTCAGGCGCTGCTGCAGGTCGGCGAAGGGGGCCACCGCGCCGTCGCGCACCACCAGCAGCTCGCCGTCCAGCACCGCGTCGCTGGGCAGCACGCCGGCCAAATCCGGGAACGCGGCGGAGACGTCTTCCGCACCGCGCGAAAAGATGCGCTCGCCGCCGGGCGCGCGCACCAGTTGCACGCGTATGCCGTCCCATTTCCACTCGGCCGCGTAGGCGGCGGGGTCGAGCGACGCGAGGTCGGGCGCTTCCAGCGGGTGCGCCAGCATGGGCGGGCGGAACACGGGAGCGCCTGCCGCGTCGGGTGCATCCGTGCGCCCTTCCAGCCAGTCGAACAGCGGCTGGAAGGGCGGCGACAGGCTGTGCCACACCTCCTCCACGTCGTCCGGCGCCACCGTGCGGCCGTGGGTGGCGGCGAATTCGGCCAGCGCGGTCTTGGTCAGGCGCGCGGAGGCGCCGACGCGCAGCTCGCCGGTGATCAGTTTCAGCAGCGCGTAGCGGACAGGGGGGCCGGAGGTGTCGAGCCACCCAGCCAGCAGGTCCGGCAAGTCGGTTTTCGGCCGGGTGGCGAGCGCGTGCACGATCTCGGTGACCGTGGGCGGCGCCGCCTCCGTCTTGGCGGGCCAGATCAGCGAGACGGTTTCGGCCAGGTCGCCCACGAAGTCGTAGGACCAGCCTAGCAGCACGGGATCGACCCGCGCCTCGGCCACGGCGCGGATCAGCCCGGCCTTGGCCGCGGTGAACGAGAGCTCGCCGGTGAGGGCCGCCAGCGCCCAGCCGCGGTCCGGGTCGGTTTCGGTTTCGAAGAAGCGGCGCAGGAGGGCGAGCTTGGCCAGGCGGCCGGGGGTCAGGGTCAGGCGGTCCAGGAGTTCGGCGATGGCGGGCATGGAAGACTCTTCTGTTCTGAAGAAAAGAAGCAAAAGACTTTTGTCCGTGCTGTCGCGGACTCAATGAATACAGGTTTATGCTGCTTCATCGAGCGCTGCGTCTCCATAACCCAGCAGCCTCAGTGCCCGCCCTTTGCGCCCCTGTAGCCCGATCGCGTGGATCAGTGCCTCCTCCGCCCCGTGCGTCACCCACACTTCCGGCGCGCCCACGTCGTCTAGCGTGGCCAGCAGTTCGGGCCAGTCGGCGTGGTCGGAGATCACCAGCGGCAGCTCCACCCCCTTGGCCCGCGCGCGCTGGCGCACCCGCATCCAGCCGGATGCCAGCACGGTCACCGGCTCTACCATGCGGCGCGCCCAGCGGTCGGCGATGGCGGAGGGCGGGGCCAGCACGATGGCGCCGGCCAAAGCTGCCTTATCGGCGCCGGTGGCCGGCCGCAGGTCGCCCAGGGGCACGCCCAGCTGCTCGTACAGGGTGCATAGCGGGACCAGCGCGCCATGCAGGTAGATCGGGCGGTCCCAACCGGCCTGGCGCAGCAGGGCGATCAGCCGCTGCGCCTTGCCCAGCGCGTAGCAGCCGACGACGTGGGTGCGCTCGGGGAACAGGGCCACGCTGTCGATCAGCTTCCGCGCTTCGCCCAGGGCCGGCGGGTGCACGAAGATGGGCAGGCCGAAGGTGGCTTCGGTGACGAACACGTCGCAGGGCACCGGCACGAAGGGCGCGCAGGTGGGGTCGGACGCGCGCTTATAGTCGCCGCTGACGACGGCACGGCTGCCCCCGTGCTCCATTGCCACCTGGGCGCTGCCCAGCACGTGGCCGGCGGGCTGCATCCACACGCGCACGCCGCCCACCGTCAGCACCTCGCCGGGCGCCAGCGCCTGCTGCGTGTCGCCGGCGCGGTCCCCCATGCGGACGCCCATGATGGCCAGCGTCTCGGCCGTCGCCAGCACCGCGCCGTGGCCCGGGCGCGCGTGGTCGGCATGGGCGTGGGTGACCACGGCGCGCGGCACGGCCACCACGGGATCGACGAAGAAGTCGCCCGGGGTGCAGTACAGGCCCTCGGGGCGGACGCAGAGCCAGGTGTCTGGGTGGGGCATGATCAGGGGGCGAAATCGCCGATCCAGACGACTCTATCCCTGAAACGGGCGGTTCTCGACGCAGCGGAGATCAGCTTGCGGTCGTCGCTGACAATCGGCGCACCGATCCGCTCCACCAGGGCCAGATACAGGGCATCATAGACGCTGATGTTCAGTTCCATCGCAATCTTACCGGCTGGCGTGACGAGGACGGGCAACGGCGTTGTTTCGATCGCCAGCCGAACAAGGAAATCCAGCCTGGCTTCCAGAAGCTCCGGCGCCAAGGTCCGCCGGATTGCGACTTTCGCCCACAGAACGTTCGAAGCTTCAGCCAGGAAGTGCGCCGGAGCGTGCAGGGCGGATACGTTTCTGATCAGAAGGTCGGCCCTGTCCGAATAGTCCTCCAGGGTGACGATCTTTACCGCAACGCTGGCGTCGATAACCGCCGCCTTCAATAACGCGTATCTCGGTAATGACGTATGATTTCGGTGCTGTCTGATGCCGTCTGCCCTGCAGTCTCGTCCCGCAGCCGTTTCGCCACTACCCAGAACGGCTCGCCGTCGATCAACAGGGCACTCTCCAGGATGGCGCGATGCTCCGCCTCCGCCGAGCGGTTGTTGGCCGCCGCACGCTGCCGCAACAGCCGGACCAGTGTGTCGTCGATATCTCTGACGAGAAGCTGTGCCATCGTGTTTTCCGAGTTCGCTATCATGCACGATAGCATCGGTGTAGCCTGGTGCAAGATACGCTTGTTTGCGCTGCCGGAAGCTCGCCCCACATTCCGGCTATGCCCGGACCCCTGCCGGACCGCTTCTCCGCCTGGTTTGCCGCCCGCGGTTGGTCCCCCCGCCCCCACCAGCTCGCCATGCTTGACGCTGCGTGCGCGCGCGAAAGCGTGTTGCTGATCGCACCCACCGGCGGCGGCAAGACGCTGTCGGGCTTCCTGCCCAGCCTGGTGGCGTTGTCCGAACCGCGCGAAAAACCCGGCTTGCACACGCTCTACGTCAGCCCGCTAAAGGCGCTGGCGGCGGACATCGCGCGCAACCTCACCGTGCCGGTGAACGAAATGGGGCTGCCCGTCGCGATCGGCACGCGCACTGGCGATACCTCGCACGAGCACCGCAAGCGCCAGCGGGAGGCGCCGCCGGACATCCTGCTGACCACGCCGGAAAGCCTGGCCGTACTGCTGAGCCAGGAGCGCGCGGACGCGTTCTTCGCCCAGCTCGACACGATCGTCATCGACGAGATCCATGCCCTGGCCGGCACCAAGCGCGGCGACCAGTTGGCGCTGGGCATCGCCCGCCTTGCCGCACTGGCGCCGCAGGCGCGGCGCGTCGGGCTGTCGGCCACCGTGG
>CAXUGD010000261.1:0-5116 GCA_964250355.1 uncultured Acetobacteraceae bacterium
TTCCTGGAGAAGGACGGCACCTTCACCAACGCCGAGCGCCGCATCAACCGCGTGCGCCGGGTGATCGCACCCCGGCCGGGGCTGGCCGATTGGGAGGTGACGTTGCGCCTAGCCGCGGCGCTGGGCGTGGACATCGGCACCTACGCCCATCCGGGCGAGATCATGGACGAGGTGGCGCGGCTGACGCCGAGCTTTGCCGGCGTGTCCTACGCGCGGCTGGACGAGCTCGGCTCCATCCAGTGGCCGTGCAACGCCGCGGCGCCGGACGGCACGCCGGTAATGCACGAGGACCGGTTCGTGCGCGGCAGCGGGCGGTTCATGATCACCGAATACGTCCCGACCGAGGAGAAGTCGGGCCCGCGCTTCCCCCTGCTGCTGACGACCGGCCGTATCCTGAGCCAGTACAACGTGGGCGCGCAGACACGGCGCACGGAGAACAGCCGCTGGCACGCGGAGGACGTGCTGGAGATCCATCCGCACGATGCCGAGCAGCGCGGCGTGCGCGAGGGCGACTGGGTGCGGCTGCGCAGCCGGGCGGGCGAGACCTCGCTGCGCGCGCGCATCACCGACCGCGTGGCGCCCGGCGTGGTCTATACCACGTTCCATCACCCAACGACCCAGGCCAACGTGATCACGACGGACCACAGCGACTGGGCGACCAACTGCCCGGAGTACAAGGTAACGGCGGTGCAGGTGAGTCCGTCCAACGGACCTAGCGATTGGCAGAAGGACTACCAATCTCACAGTGATCTGAGCCGCCGCATCGCGGCGGCGTAGGGTTTGGCCCGTTTGCCCGGCCGGGCCGGTTGGCTACCAGGGCGCAAGGTTAGGGAGAGACATCATGAGCTGGAAAGCACCGAAGATCGTCGAAGTGGCGCTGGGCGCAGAGATCAACAGCTACGCCTGCGCCGAAGCCAAGAAGTAAGAAGACTCACTTTGGGGCACAGCCAAGGGGTGATCCCCTGGCTATGCCTTTGGAAACCCAAGTGCTCAGCCCCTCCGGCCTGGCAGACGCGTTGCGCGCCATCGGCGCCGAACGCTACCACATCCACCACCCGTTCCACCGGCTGCTGCATGACGGCAAGCTGGCGCGCGGCCAGGTGCAGGCCTGGGCACTGAACCGCTACTACTACCAGGCCAGCATCCCGGTGAAGGACGCCACCCTGCTCGCCCGCCTGCCGACGGCCGATCTGCGCCGGGAGTGGCGCCGCCGGCTGGTCGATCACGACGGCGACGCGCCCGGCACCGGCGGCGTGGCGCGCTGGCTGAAGCTCGCGGAGGGCGTGGGCCTGGACCGCAGCACGGTGGAGGCGGGCACCGGCATCCTGCCCGCCACGCGGTTCGCGGTGGACGCCTATGTCGCCTTCGTGCGCGACCGCAGCGTGCTGGAGGCCGTAGCCTCGTCGTTGACCGAGCTGTTCTCGCCGAAGATCATTGCCGAACGGGTGTCGGGCATGCTGGCCCATTACGACTGGATCACGCCGGACACGCTGGCCTATTTCACCCCGCGGCTGACCCAGGCGCCGCAGGACTCCGATTTCGCCCTGGCCTACGTGCAGGAGCATGCCCGCACGCCGGCCGAGCAGGACTCCGTGCTGGCTGCATTGCGCTTCAAGTGCGACGTGCTGTGGGCGCAGCTCGACGCGCTGCACCACGCCTATGTGGCTCCCGCCACCCCGCCGCCCGGCGCCTTCGTGCCCCCATGACCCCGCAACTGAGCCGCGGCCACCGGTTCCGCTTCGACCCTGTGCGCGAAGCCTGGGTGCTGCTCGGTCCGGAGCGGCTGTTCCTGCCGGACGAGCACGCGGTTGAGGTGCTGAAGCTGGTGGACGGCGTGCGTACGGTGGACGGCATCGTGGCCGACCTAGCCGCCCGCTACGATGCCTCGCCCGAGGCGATCCGCACGGATGTAGACGCGATGCTGACCGACCTGTCCGCCCGTGGAGCCATCAGGCTATGACCGCATTCCCGCCGCCGCTGGGCCTGATCGCGGAGCTCACCCACCGCTGCCCGCTCTCCTGCCCGTACTGCTCCAACCCGCTCGACCTCGAGCGGGCGGCGGCCGAGCTGGACACGGCGGGCTGGCTGGCCGTGCTGGACCAGGCGGCCGAGCTCGGCGTGCTGCAGGTGCATTTCACGGGCGGCGAGCCGATGGCGCGGCGCGACCTGGCCCAGCTGGTCGGCAGGGCCGCCCAGCGCGGCCTCTACACCAACGTCATCACCTCCGGTGTCACACTGGACGATCGGATGATGGCGGGGCTGACCGATGCCGGCGTGGACCACATCCAGCTGAGTTTTCAGGACGTGGACCCGGACGCCAACGACCTGTTCGGCGCCAGCCCCGGCGCTTTCGCCAAGAAGCGGATGGCGGCCGCGCGCATACGCGCCGCCGGCCTGCCGCTGACGTTGAACTTCGTGGTGCACCGCGGCAACGC
This sequence comes from uncultured Acetobacteraceae bacterium, assembly GCA_964250355.1. Classification (GTDB taxonomy): domain Bacteria; phylum Pseudomonadota; class Alphaproteobacteria; order Acetobacterales; family Acetobacteraceae; genus BOG-908. The sequence continues at coordinate 2,436 of CAXUGD010000261.1, forward strand.
GGCCCGCATCCCCCAGATGATCGCCATGGCCGAGGCGCTGCAGGCCGACCGCACCGAGATCGCGCACGTGCAGTACTACGGCTGGGGCCTGGTGAACCGCGCCGCCCTGCTGCCCACCCGCGCGCAACTGGAGGCGGCCACGCGGGAGGTGGAGGCGGCCCGCCTGCGCCTGGCCGGCCGCATGGTGATCGACTACGTGGTGCCCGACTACCACGCTGCCCGGCCGAAGGCCTGCATGGGCGGCTGGGCGCAGCGCTTCATCAACATCTCGCCCTCCGGCCGCGCTATGCCGTGCCATGCGGCCGAAACCCTGCCGGGCTTCACCTTCCCGTCGGTGCGCGACACGCCGCTGGCCGACATCTGGCACCGGTCGGAGGCTTTCCTTCGCTTCCGCGGCACCGCCTGGATGTCCGAGCCGTGCCGCAGCTGCGACCGCCGGGAAATCGACTGGGGCGGTTGCCGCTGCCAGGCCTTTGCACTGCTGGGCGACACGCACGCGACCGATCCGGCCTGCGAGCTGTCGCCGCGGCACGCCGTGATGCAGGAAGCGGTGGCCGAGAGTGCCGCCGGCCAGCCCCCTTTCCGGTTCCGCCGCATGGCCAAGGCCGAGCCTGCCGCACCGGTCCTGGCCAAAGGTTAGCATCGCAGCCTGCGGCCGCCGGTGCAGGGTCAGCTTACGGCGTGCCGGGGTGTGCGGCCGGCCAGCACGTCTTCGATGCCGTCCAGGACCAGGTGGCCCATCCTATCCCGCGTCTCCACGGTCGCCGTCGCTATGTGCGGCGTCAGCACCACGTTCTCCAGGCCCGCGTACACCTCCGGGATCCTGGGCTCGCGGGGATAGACGTCCAGCGCCGCCGCGGCCACCCGCCCTGTCCGCAGCGCGGCGCCGAGTGCCGCGTCGTCCACCATGGTGCCGCGTGCCGTGTTGACCACGATAGCGCCGTCGGGCAGGGCGGCCAGCCGCGGGGCGTTCAGCCAGCCCGCGGTGCCCGGGCCGCCCGGAGCTAGCAGGCATAGGACCTGGCTGGCCGCCAGGAACGTGTCGTCGTCGGCATGGAAGCGCGCGCCGGCCTCCAGCGCCTCCGTAAGCCGGGTGCGGTTGCGGTAATGCACCTCCATCCCGAAGCCGGCCTGCGCGATCCGGGCCAGCTCCCGGCCGATGCGTCCCATGCCGAAGATGCCCAGCCGCTTGCCCGACACGTCGAGGCCCAGGAAATCGGCTGGCGTCCAGCCCTGCCATCGCCCGGCCCGCACCAGCCGCTCCGCCTCGCCGATGCGGCGCGCGGCGGCCAGGACCAGCAGCATGGTAAACTCGGCGGTGGGCCGCGAGACCACGTCGGGCGTGTGCACAACGGTCATGCCGCGCGCCCGGGCGGCCGCCACGTCGATGTGCTCGACGCCCACGCTGAAGGTGCCGATCACCCTGACGCTGCCGGCTAGCGCCGCAATCAGCCCCGCGTCCACTTGCACGCCGGGCATGCACAGCAGAGCGTCGGCCCCGGCGGACGCCGCCGGCAGCCAGCCACGCAGGCCATGCTCGCCAGGTATGCGCAGGTCGAAGGCAGCAGCCGCCCGGTTCTGTATGGCAGGCGGCAGCTTGCGAAGCGCCAGCAGCAGGACGGGGCGTTGCGGCTGAGGGGGAACATCCATGGTTATGGCCGATCGCCTAGGGAATCCACGTAAACATCGGGTCTCGCCAAGTTACGTTGCGGTGGTGTCGCAGCCGCGTCTATGCTGCGGCGCAAAATCACTGTTTGGCGAGCAACTTTGATTAGTCTGTAGCCGCTCTGACCGCCTGTTGTAATTCGGCCACAAGAACTCTGCTGCGAACGCAACCTCCCTCGCTTCCCGCAATCCACTGACATAGATGGGGCGTTGTCGTCACCGGAAGCCGAGCAAAGTGGCTTGCTGCGCACGGCCAGTGATCTTGAAGGAGAGTTCGTTATGAAGCTCAGGAATGCGCTTCTGGTTGCCACCATGTTCGCAGCACCTGCCGCAGCATTGGCCCAGCCAGTGGCCGGCCCGTATATCAGCCTCGGCGCCGGCGGGACCTACACACAGGACCAGAACCTTACCCGCGTGAACGTGCCCGCTTTGGGGGCTTTCAGCTACGGGGAAGTCAATAACGGCCACATCCGGGTGGACGGCAACGTCATCGGCTCCGGTGCTATCGGTTACGGCCTGGGCAACGGGTTCCGCATCGAGTTGCAGGGCGACTACCGCCGCAACACGCTGACGCGGTTCAGCGCGCTGAACGGCGGCGGCCACCAGGAGCAGTACGAAGGCTACGTCAACGTCCTGTACGATTTCGACTTCAGCGCGTTCGGCTTCCCCGTCGCCCCCTATATCGGCGTGGGCGCCGGCTACGACCAGGTCAAGTTCGAGAACGGCCATGCCGTGGGCGGGGGCGGCATCAATGGCGCCGACCCGATCTTCGTCCGCTTGACCAACACGCAGGGCAACTTCTCGGCCCAGGGAATTCTGGGTGTCGCCTATAAGCTGGATAGCGTCCTGCCCGGCCTGGCGCTGACCGCGGAAGGCCGCGTTTCGGCGATCCCCGAGGCGCAGAACTACCACGGCCAGTTCTTCGCGCCCGACGTCGCCACGCGCATCAACTTCCGCACCGACCACACGATCAACTACGCCGGCGTGGTCGGCCTGCGCTACGCGCTGTTCCAGCC
>CAXUGD010000262.1:0-5054 GCA_964250355.1 uncultured Acetobacteraceae bacterium
GGCAAAGGTGACCAGCTTCAGCACCAGCATGACGGCCAGCACGCCGGCAACGCAGCCGGCCCAGGCCAGCGCTCCCCGGCGCCAGCCGGCCGCCAGCAGCAGCGTCAGCACCGCCACCGCCACCGGCAGCACCACGGCCTGGTCGGCAAAGTCGGTCAGGAACGTCACCGCCTCAGGCACCTGGCCGGGTTGTCGGCGGCGCCCCGATCCCGCAGGGTGACGGCCGGAAGCAGCGGTTGGGAGACGGAAGTTGAGTGCGTCCAGCGTCGCGTCGTCTGCGTATGACTACCCCCTGATCATCAAGCAGTTGCTGATCACGCCGCTGCGCCAGTTTCCCGACCAGGAAATCGTCTATCGCGACACGCTGCGCTTCACCTACCGCCAGTTCGGCCAGCGGGTGCACCGGCTGGGCAGTGCGTTGGCTGCCCTGGGCGTGCAGCCTGGCGAGACCGTAGCCGTAATGGATTGGGACAGCCACCGCTACCTGGAATGTTTCTTTGCCGTGCCCATGACGGGCGCCGTGCTGATGACGGTGAACGTGCGCCTGTCGGCTGAACAGATCCTCTACACGCTGAACCACGCCCGCGCCTCCGTTGTGCTGTGCAACACCGAGTTCCTGGCACTGCTGCAACCGCTGGCGCCCATGCTGGGCACGGTGGGCAAGTTCGTCTGCATCACCGAGGACGGCCGGGTGCCGCAGCCCCAGGGGCTTGCCTGGGCCGGCGAGTACGAGGCGCTGCTGGCCGACGGCGATCCGGCGCACGCCTTCCCCGATTTCGACGAGCGCACCACGGCCACCACCTTCTACACCACGGGCACCACCGGCGACCCCAAGGGCGTGTTCTACTCGCACCGCCAGATCGTGCTGCACACGCTGTCCGGCATGGGCACCATGGGGTTCAAGCCGGACGACGTTTACATGCCGATCACGCCCATGTTCCACGTGCACGCCTGGGGTAACCCGTACAATGCCACCGCGCGCGGCATCAAACAGGTGTATCCCGGCCGCTACCAGCCCGACCTGCTGGCGCGTCTCTACGTGGACGAGGGTGTCACCTTCTCGCATTGCGTGCCGACGATCCTGCAGATGTTCCTGGCGGCCGCGAAGGATGTGGACCTGCGCGGCTGGCGCCTGATTATCGGCGGCTCTGCCTTGCCGCGCGCGCTGGCGCAGGCCGCACTGGCGCGCGGGATCGACGTGTTCGCCGGCTACGGCATGTCGGAGACCGGCCCCATGGCCACCGTTTCCATCCTGCCGCCCGAACTGCGCGACGGCGGCGAGGCGGAGCTGGCCTATCGCTGCCGCGCCGGCCGTCCGGTGCCGCTATGCGACCTGCGCATCGTGGACGCCGACATGCGCGAGCTGCCGCAGGACGGTGTGGCCACGGGCGAGGTGGTGATACGCTCGCCGTGGCTGACGCAAGGCTACCTCGACAACCCGGAGGCAGGCGAGGCGCTCTGGGCGGGCGGCTGGCTGCACACGGGCGATATCGGCGCGATCGACGCGCACGGGTTTCTCATCATAACCGACCGCATCAAGGATGTCGTGAAAACCGGCGGCGAATGGGTGAGCAGCCTGCAGCTGGAAGACATCCTGGCCGAGCATCCCTCGGTGGGCGAGGTGGCCGTGATCGGGCTCAAGGATGCGCGCTGGGGCGAGCGGCCCGTGGCCATCGTGGTGCCCAAGGCCGACGCGGTGCCGGACGCCCAAGGCCTGCGCGCGCATGTGCTGGAGCGTGTGGCGCAGGGGGTGATCTCGAAATACGCCGTGCCCGAGCGGGTGGAGTTTGTGGAGTCGATCGCCAAGACGAGCGTGGGCAAGCTGGACAAGAAGGCGTTGCGCGCGCAGTTCGGGCCGTGAGGGAAGCGGTCAGCCTGGGAGGAACCAGGAAGGCTTCGACTCGCCCATCAAACAAAGGTTTTCATGCTCTTCTCCCAGGAAGAGCAGGCTTTTTCCGATCATTGAGGACGTCCTGACATGACCACACGAACGCTCACCAAGACGCTCCTGGCCCCTGCGCTGGTGCTGGGCGGTCTGGGCGCGGCACAAGCGGCATTCCCGGAAAATCCGCTGCTTGCCCCCAGCAACCTGCCCTACGACGCGCCGCCCTTCGACCGGATCCACGATGCCGACTACGCGCCGGCCATCGAAGCGGCGATGCGGGAGCACGATGCGGAGATCGCGCGCATCGCCGGCAATCCGGCGGCGCCCGACTTCGACAACACGATCGTGGCCATGGAGCGCTCGGGCGCCACGCTGACGCGCGTGGTGCAGATCTTCGAGAACATCACGCAATCCAACACCGACGACGCGCTCGACCGCACCAAGGACGAGATCGACCCCAAGCTGCAGGCGCACCAGGACGGCATTCACCTCAACGCGCAGCTTTTCGCCCGCGTACGCGCAGTGCACGCGGCGGCCGACACGCTGAAGCTGGACGCGAAGTCGCGCTACCTGCTCGACGAGACCTTCAAGGCGTTCGTGCATGCCGGCGCGGCACTCTCGCCGGCGGACAAGGCGCGGCTGCGCACGCTTAACCAGCAGATCACCAAGCTGCAGACCTCGTTCCAACAGAAACTGCTCGCGGCCACGGCGGGCGGCGCGGTGGTCGTTTCGGACCGCGCGCAATTGGCCGGGCTGGACCAGGCGGCGGGGGAGGCGGCGGCGGCCGCCGGCACCACGCGCGGCCATCCCGGCCAATACGTGCTGCCGCTGCGCAACACCACGCAGCAGCCGGCGCTGGCGAAACTGACCGACCGCGGGCTGCGCGCACGGATCATGGAGGCGAGCCAGCACCGCGGCGACGCGGCCGGCCCAAACGATGTGCGCGACCTGGTGGCGCAGCTGGCGCATCTGCGCGCCGAAAAGGCACGGCTGATGGGCTTCGACAGCTTTGCCGCCTACACGCTCGACAACCAGATGGCCAGGACACCGGCCGCCGCCCTGAAACTGCTCGACAGCCTGGTCTCCGGCGCCACCGGCAAGGCGCGCGGCGAGGCGGCGGACATGCAGGCGATCATCGACAGGCAGCACGGGGATTTCAAACTCGCCGCTTACGACTGGAACTTTTACGCCGAGCAGGTGCGGGCGCAAAAATACGCGCTGGACGAAACGCAGACGCGCCCGTATTTCGAGCTCGACCGCGTGCTGCACGACGGCGTGTTCTTCGCGGCCAACAAGCTGTACGGCATCACCTTCAAGGAACGCCACGACATCCCGCTGTACCAGCCGGACGTGCGCACCTTCGAGGTGTTCGACGCCGACGGCAGCCCGATCGCGCTGTTCTACGCCGACTACTACGCGCGCCCGAACAAGCAGGGCGGCGCGTGGTGCGACGCGCTGGTGCCGCCCTCGGATCTGCTCAGCCGGCGCCCCGTGGTGGTGAACGTGGCGAGCTTCACCAAGCCCGCGCCGGGACAGCCCGCCCTGATCAGCTTCGACGACGTCACCACCATGTTCCATGAGTTCGGCCATGCGCTGCACGCGATCTTTTCCAAGCAGCACTTCCCGAGCCAGGCCGGCTTCAACATGCCAACCGACGTGATCGAGTTTCCCTCGCAATTCAACGAGCACTGGGCGCTGGACCCGGCGGTGTTCGCCAGCTACGCGCGCCACTACAAGACCGGGGAGGCGATGCCGGCGCCGCTGGTGGAAAAGATCAAGCGCGCCCGCACCTTCAACCAGGGCTACATGCTGACGGAGTACCTGGCGGCCGCCCTGCTCGACCTGGAGTGGCACAGCCTGCCGGCGGACGCGCCGTTGCAGACGCCCGACGCTTTCGAGGCGGCGGCGTTGCACAAGCACGCCGTCGATCTGGACGCCGTGCCGCCGCGCTACCGCACCACCTATTTTTCCCACATCTGGGCCGGCGGGTATGCCGCCAACTACTACGCCTATCTGTGGGGCGAGGTGCTGGACGACGACGCCTATGCCTGGTTCACCGAGCATGGCGGCCTGACCCGCGCCAACGGCCAGCATTTCCGTGACACGATGCTGGCGCCCGGCCACACGGCCGACCCGATGGCGCTCTACCGGACGTTCCGCGGCCACGATCCGGACACCGCACCGCTGCTGCGCCAGCGCGGCCTGGACGGGACCGCCGGGTGAGCTTCACCCGGCGTTAACCGGGACGGGCTATCCTGGCTGGCATCAGCAAGGCCCCAGGATGGACCGTTCCGCCCTTCTCGACCGCGGTGCACAGCAATACGGCGCCGGCGCGCTGGATGCGGCGGCGGCCACGTTCGGCCAGATCCTGGCCGAAGCGCCGAACGATGCGGAGGCACTGAGTAACCTCGCGGGCGTGCTGAACGCGGCCCAGTGTCATGAGGCGGCGGAGGCGGTGTGCCGGGCCGCCCTGGCCGTGCGGCCCGGATACTGGGCGGCGCTGGCCAACCTGGCGACGGCGCTGCACCAGCAGCATCGGCAGGACGAAGCGGTGCCGGCCTACGTGGCCACGTTGAACGCCAACCCTGGCCACGTGGCGGGCTGGACCAACCTTGGCGTGGCGCTGACCGACCAGTGGCGCATGGACGGCGCGCTGGCCGCGCACGAGGCCGCGCTGAAGCTGGCACCCCACGATCCGGAGGTGCGCAACAACCGCGCGCTGGCCTTGCTGAGCGCCGGCGACTATGCGCAGGGCTTTGCCGAGTTCGAATGGCGCTGGCGCTGCCCGGGGATGAAGCCGCACGGCTCGGCCGCGCCGCAATGGCTCGGGGAGGCGGTGGACGGCCGCACGGTCCTGCTGCACGACGAGGGCGGGTTCGGTGACACGCTGCACTTCGTCCGCTACGCGCCGCTGCTTGCCGAACGGGGCGTGCACGCCGCCCTGCGTGTACAGGCGCCGCTGGTGCGCCTGCTGCGCCGCAGCTTTCCGCACCTCGCCATCGCCGGCGACAGCGAGCCATGGCCGGCACACGGCCTGCAATGCCCCATGCTCAGCCTGCCGCACGTATTCGGCACGAGCCTCCACACCGTTCCCGCGAAAACACCCTATCTTACCCCGTGTGCGGAGGGCGTGCAGCGCTGGCGCGCGCGGCTGGCGGCTGCCCGGGGC
>CAXUGD010000263.1:0-5051 GCA_964250355.1 uncultured Acetobacteraceae bacterium
GGGTGGGGGGGCGTGGTTGCGGTGGTGCCGGCCGCGGTGCGTATTGCGCAGTGGCGCTGGGAATACGACGCGGTGCGGCGCCGGCTGGCCTTCTGAGGGGGAGCGAGTCTGCAGTCCTGACCGGCCTGCCGATGCCGGGACCGCCGAGGGGTGGGGCGGGCGGCGCAGGCCGGCTTGCGGTGCCTGACAACCTCAGGTAGTATCCTACTAAAACGTGGGAGTATGCGATGCGGGCTGGATACTGGCTGCTGCTGGCGGCCTGCGCGGCAAGCGGGGCGCGGGCGCAGAATGCCGCGGTGACCGTGGCCATCGACGCTGCGGCCGGCCGGCACCCGATCTCGCCGCTGATCTACGGCGTGGCGTTTGCGAGCCAGGCCGACCTCGCCGCGTTGAACGCGCCGCTGAACCGGTCCGGGGGCAACCGGACGACCACGTATAGCTGGCAGGCCAGTGCCTCGAACACGGCGGCCGACTACTATTTCGAGAGTTATCCCGATCCCAGCGGCACGCCCGGCTCGTCGGTCGATGGCTTCGTTGCCGCCAACACGGCGGCGGGGTCGGCGTCGATCGTGACGGTGCCGCTGATCGGCTGGGTGGCCAAGCTGGGCGCGGACCGGGCCGTGCTGCCGAGTTTTTCGGTGGCGAAATACGGGGCGCAATGCGCCACCGACCCCTATGACGGCGATGCGGGAGACGGGCTGCACACCGATTGCAGCACGCCCATCACTGGCAACGACCCGGCCGACGCTTACGAGAAGGACACGCTGGCCAAGGAACACGCTTGGGTGCGGCACCTGGTGAGCAACTGGGGGCATGCCAGGAAGGGCGGCGTCGGCTACTACGCGATGGATAACGAGGCGAGCATCTGGTTTTCGGTGCATCGCGACGTGCACCCGGCCGGCGCGCCCGCGACCGAGTACCGCGACGACGTGCTGGCGATGGCGGCGAAGGTGCACGCGGCCGACCCGGGGGCCAAGGTGATGGCACCGGAGGAGTGGGGCTGGGACGGCTACCTCTATGACGGCTACGACCAGCAATACGCGCCCTCGCATGGCTGGCAGTTCCCGGACCATGCCGGCTTGCAGGGCGGCGTGGACTACATTCCATGGCTGCTGGCGCAATGGAAGGCGCAGGGGCACCCGGTGGATGTGGTGAGCGTGCATTTCTACCCGCAGGGCGGGGAGTATAGCGACGACACCAGCGCCAGCACCGACCTGCTGCGCAACCGCTCAACACGGCAGCTGTGGGATCCGAATTACGTCTCGGAAAGCTGGATCAACACGCAGGTGCAGCTGATTCCGCGCCTGAAGGCCTGGGTTGCGAACAGCTACTATCCGGGCACGCCGGTGGCGATCACCGAGTACAACTGGGGCGCGGAGGGCGACATCAACGGCGCCACGGCGCAGGCCGACATCTACGGCATCTTCGGCCAGCAGGGGCTGGACATGGCGACGCGCTGGACGGTGCCGGCCAGCACCACGCCGACCTACAAGGCGATGCAGATGTATCGCAACTACGACGGTGCGGACGACAGTTTCGGCAACACCAGCGTGCAGGCTTCCGCACCCGACCCTGACACATTGTCCGCCTTTGCGGCGTTGCGCGCGAAGGATGGGGCGTTGACGGCGATGGTGGTCGCCAAGGTGCTCAGCGGCACCACGCCGGTGTCGCTGACGCTGGCCCATTTCGCCGCGGCGGGAACGGCGCAGCGCTACCAGTTGACGGCCGCCAACACGATCCAGGCGTTGCCGGCGCTGCACTGGTCCGGTGGCGTGCTGACCGACACGGTGCCGGCGCAGAGCGTGACGCTGTACGTGTTGCCGAAATAGAATGCTGTCGATGACCGTGCCGGGATGGCGGAGAGTGCCCATCATGTGCGGCATAGCGACGGTGCTGGCCGCCTGCCTGGCCAGCCATGCCGTGCTGGCGGCCCCGCCTGCCTTCAAGCACATCGTGATCGTCATCCAGGAGAACCGGACGCCGGACAACCTGTTCGGTAGCAATCCGAATTTCGAGCCCGGCGTGGACATCGCGCGTTTCGGTATCGATTCCGGCGGACAGCAGATCCCCCTCACCCCCGTGCCGTTGGCTGGTTGCTACGATATCTCCCACAAGCATGAGGCATTCGAGGCGGCACTGACCCAGGGCTTCGACCAGGAGCGGATACGGCCCGGTAAGTGCAGGGTACCGGCAAACCCGCAATTCAAGTTTGTCGATAACGCCAACGGGACGGTGCAGCCCTATTTCGACCTGGCCAGCCAGTACGGTTTTGCCAACCGCATGTTCCAGACCAACCAGGGACCGAGCTTTCCGGCGCACCAGTTCCTGTTCGGCGGCACTTCGGCTCCCTCGTCCGATACGCCGCTGTTTGCCTCTGAAAACACCGGGCCAAAGGACAGTGCGGGGTGTGCCGCCGGCGCCAACCAGGTGGTGGCCCTGATCGACGCTACGGGTTCGGAGACCGCCAACGCCCCGATTTACCCTTGCTTCAGACACCGAACGTTGGGCGACGTGCTGGACGCAGCCTCCCCGCCGTTGAGTTGGCGTTACTACGGGATGAACGCGCAGTCGATCTGGACGGCGCCCGACGCGCTCGACCACATCTGCGACCCGGCAACCGTGCGCGGCAGGCTGCGCTGCGGCGGCCCGATATGGAGGGCGCACGTGGTGCCCGACAAGCCGGCCCAGGTGCTGTCCGACATATCCGCCTGCTCGCTGGCGGCCGTAAGCTGGGTCACCCCGACGTCCGACGATTCCGACCACCCAAAACTGAACAAGGGACGTGGTCCGCAATGGGTGGCCAGCATCGTCAACGCGATCGGGTCGCAAGCCTGCCCGGGAGAGAAGTACTGGACGGACACCGCGATCCTGGTGACCTGGGATGATTGGGGCGGCTGGTACGACCACGTCTCGCCGTTCGACATCGTGAAACCTCCTGCCTGGGGGGCCGGCTACACCTATGGGTTCCGCGTACCGTTGCTGGTCGTATCCGCCTACACGCCGGCTGGGACGGTCAGCAACGGAATCCTGGATTTCGGCAGCGTGCTGCTCTTCGTGGAACAGACTTTCGGCCTGGGGTTCATCGGCGCGGGCACCGGTACCTACACGCGATACGCGGATTACCAGGCCGCCGGCTCGTCGCGCGGGCGGCTGGCGGACTTCTTCAGCCTGGCCGCGCCCAGGGCTTTCGTTCCGATCGCGACCAGATTGTCGGCGCTCGATTTTATCGCCGAGCCCAGGTCCAACATCCCGCCGGACGACGATTAAGGTGATCGGGCTCTGGCGGGGCTAGGCTAGCTCACCGCCTCCGGCACGATGTGGCCAAGGGTGTGCGCCAAAACCAGGAGCAGGGTGACCGCCGCCATCAGGCGGAGGCGGCCGTGCAGCAGGCGCAGCACGCCGAACAGGAAGATGGCGAGCAGCAGGATCAGCAGCAGCGTCTGCACGTCGCTGCTCAGGCCGGCGCCCGACATCAGGGCGCGCAGCCCACCCTCGATGGCGCCCAGCACGGCGAGCACCAGCCGCACAAAGGTGGCGAGCACGCCGATCAGTCCGTGGGCGAAACCGTCGAGTACGCTCATCGCGGGCCCCTGCCGGCGCGTTACTACCGGCCCCTTATCGTTGAGCGACCGTTACGGTGTCAACGTGCCAGGCTCCCATAGACGGCATCGACCAGGCTCTGGCCACGGGCGTTGAGCAGGATGCCGGCACCCATGCGGTTCATCGTGTAGCCGAAGCTGAGGCCGGCTTCGGGGTCGGCAAAGCCTAGGCTGCCGCCCATGCCGACATGGCCGAACGCGCGCTCGCCGATCAGCAGGCTGTCGCCGCCGACCGGCCGGTTGTCGATCCGGGCCATGTAGCCCAGGCCGAAGCGCATCGGCTGCATCAGCGTCGCGTCCTCGAAGGTGGCGGCGCAGACGCGGCCCATGGTGGCCACGGTGTCGGGGTGCAGCAGCTTGCCGCCGCCGGCGGCGAGCGGCGCATACAGCCCGGCCAAGCCGCGCGCGTTGGTGATGCCGTTGGCACTGCCGATCTCGGCGGCGTGGATGGCGCGGCTGTTGAAATCCGCCCCGCCGTTGTTGGTCAGGAACAGCTGCGGCACGCTGCCCGGCGATCCCATCACCGCCTGGATGAACTTGGAGTGGGGGTTGGCCTCCGCCGGGTCGCTGGCGATCATGGGGGCCACCCGCGCCTCCTCGCTCTGGGGCAGGCCGATGTGGAAGTCGAGCCCCAGCGGGCCGGCCACGTGTTCGGCGAAGTAGGTGCCGAGCGGCTGGCCCGCAGCCAGGCGCACCATGGTGCCCACCGTCCAGGCGTAGGTGACGCCATGGTAGCCCTGGCGCGTGCCGGGCGGCCAGAAGGCCGGCTCGCGCGCCACGCGGTCGGCCATGTAGTCCCAATCGGCATAGCCGCCCGGCCTGACCGGCGCGCGCAGATGCGGCACGGGGGCGGTGTGGGCCAGCATCATCGCCGTCGTCGTCCCGGCCTTGCCGCCCTCGGCGAACGCCGGCCAAAGCGCGCAGGCGGGCGCGTGGAGGTCGAGGCGGCCCTGCTCGGCCAGCATGTGGGCGCAGAGCGCGGCCGCCCCCTTGGTGCAGGAGAACACGATGCTCACGGTGTCGCGCTCCCAGGGGCGCCCGGTCTTGGGGTCGGCAAGCCCGCCCCACAAATCCACCACCGTCCGGCCGCCCAGGGTGGCGCACAGGCTGGCACCCACCTCCCGTCGTTCGGCGAAGTTGGCGCGGAACGCGGCGGCCACGGCCTCGAAGCCTGCTGCCACGGTGCCGTGCAGCTGGCCCCCGCCCGGCAGGTCCTCGGCGACGTCGATCTCCGGCACCTCTATCTCCCCATCCCCATTCGCGCGCTTGCACCATAGACCCTAACGGGTTGACACTGCCATGTTCCAGGACGGGAAGGTCCCGCCACATGCCAGATGACGCCCATGCTTGACGACCCCTATGCTTGAAGACGCCCATGCTTGAAGATGCCCATGTTTGAAGATGCGGGGCACCGGCACGACGGCGCCGCACGCGGCCGCCCCGCCTCTCGGC